>NZ_JBSHBL010000059.1:4857-8344 GCF_053611985.1 Streptomyces sp. NPDC054770 | reverse complement strand
CGGTTCGTTTGGGCCCGGTTCCTTAACCTCCCGCTTTGGGGGTCTCACTTTAACACCCTCGGTTTCACCGCGCCGGTGCGCTCAGACCCCTGCGGGTGCCCCGCCGCCACCGGTCTGTGCGCGTACATCTGGCGGTGCTCTCCGCAACGGCACCCACCGCCGCCGGTCAGACTCCCCCGGCCACCGCCACGCCGAGCGCGCACAGCACCACGCCGGTGACGATGTTCAGGGCGCGCCGTACCGCCGGCCGGGACACCAGGGCCCGGCCCCGGCCGACGGCCCAGGTGAAGACCAGGTACCAGCAGACGTTGACGACGGCCCACAGGACGCCCAGCGCGATGCTGCTCAGCAGGACGGGGCCGTCGGCCGTGACGAACTGGGGAAGCACCGACACGGCGAACACCCCGGCCTTCGGATTGCCCAGCGTCGTGCCCAACCCGGCACCGTACGCGCCCCGGAGGCCGCCGGGACCGGCGGTGGCGTCACCCGGATCGGTCTCGGCGTCGCCCTCCTTCGCCGCCGCCCTGAGGGTGGCGACCCCCAGCGCGAACAGCACCGCTCCGCCCGCGAGGCGTACCACCAGATAGGCGTGCGGGTTGGCCAGGAGCACCGCGGAGAGACCCACGGCTGCGGCGGTCGACCAGACGAGCAGCCCGGTGGCGTTGCCCGCGATGGTGGCCCGGGCGGATCGTGGGCCGAACGTCAGGATCTGCCGGATCATCAGGGCCTGCCCGGCGCCCGGGAGCATGGCCAGCAGCCAGGTGGTGAACACGAACAGGGGCAGGTGGATGGGCACGTGTCGCCGGCCTTCTCACTGGGGCGTGGTGGGTGGTCCACTCCCAGGCTGACGCGACGGGCGCATGAAGAGAAGTCAGAACAATTCCAGCCAGCATTAAGATTACTTAATGACCTTGGATCCGGGACAGCTGCGTCTGCTCGCCATGATCGACCGCCACGGTTCGCTCGCCGGTGCCGCCCACGCCCTCGGCGTGACCCCGGCCGCGGTGACCCAGCAGGTGGCCCGGGCGGAGCGGGACTGGAACGCGCCGCTGGTGGTGCGCGGTCCGCGCGGCGCGTCGCTCACGGTGGCCGGCGCGCTGCTCGCGGAGCACGGACGGGTCGTCGACGAGCAGACGGAGCAGGCCGCGGAGCGGCTCGCCGCGCTCCTCGGCCGTCTGTCGCTGCGGCTGCGGGTGGGCGCCTTCCTGGCCGCCGCCCTGCATCTGCTCCCGCCGGCCCTGACCGCGCTGCGTCACCGGTATCCGAACGCCGACGTGTCGGTGGAGGACCTGTTGTCCGACCACGGCGTCGAGCGGGTCGCGGCGGGCGAACTCGACGTCGCGGTGATCGCCTCCTGGGCGCTGCCCCCGGAGCCGCCCCCGAACATCACCGTGCACACACTGCTGCGGGACCCCATGGTCATCGTCCTGCCCGACGACCACCCCCTGGTCACCGGTTCCCCCGACGGCACCCCCCTGCGTCTGGAGCAGCTCCGGGACGAGTCCTGGGTGACCATCCTCGCCGGGCACGCCGCCCGGGAGCAGCTCGACCGGGCGGCGATCGGCGCCGGATTCACCCCCAGGATCCGGTTCCAGACGGCGTCGTACGACCTGGCCCAGGCCCTCGTCGGCACCGGCTACGGCGTCGCGCTCGTCTCCCGGCTGGCCCTCACCCGGGTCCCCGGGACCACGCACCGCCCGCTGGCCGACCCGCCGCTCCACCGCGGCCTGCACGCCGTGACCCGGTCCGACACCGTGCTGACCCCGCTGGCGGACGTCTTCCGGATCCTGCTGCTCGACGTGGCCACCGACCTGAGGGGCACCTGGACATCACGGGAGTGAGCGGGCGACCGGCATCACACCCGGACCCCCTTGATCGATCATTCACCGGCCGGTTTACCATATGAGCGCCACCCAGCTCGATCGAGAGATTCAGGTCTGTGACTGTCAACGACGACTCGTTCACCAACTGGAAGAACCGCGAGGAGATCGCGGAGTCGATGATCCCGCTCATCGGGAAGCTGCACCGGGAGCAGGACGTGACGGTCCTCCTCCACAGCCGCTCCCTGGTGAACAAGTCGGTGGTCAGCATCCTCAAGACCCACCGCTTCGCCCGCCAGATCGACGGCGCCGAGCTGTCGGTCACCGAGACGATGCCGTTCCTGCGGGCGCTCACCGCGCTCGACCTCGGTCCCTCCCAGATCGACATCGGCATGCTCGCCGCGACCCACAAGGCCGACGACCGGGGCCTGAGCATCGAGGCGTTCACCGCGGAGGCGGTCGCCGGGGCCACCGGCGCCAACAAGATCGACCGCCGGGAGCCACGGGACGTCGTCCTGTACGGCTTCGGCCGCATCGGCCGCCTGGTCGCCCGGCTGCTCATCGAGAAGGCCGGCTCGGGCAACGGCCTGCGGCTGCGGGCCATCGTGGTGCGCGGCGCGGGCGGCGAGGACATCGTCAAGCGCGCCTCGCTGCTGCGCCGCGACTCCATCCACGGCCAGTTCCAGGGCACGATCACCGTGGACGAGGAGAACAGCACGATCCTCGCCAACGGCAACGCGATCAAGGTGATCTACGCCGACGACCCGTCCCAGGTCGACTACACGGAGTACGGCATCCGGGACGCCATCCTCATCGACAACACCGGCAAGTGGCGGGACCGCGAGGGCCTGTCGAAGCACCTGCGCCCCGGTATCGAGAAGGTCGTCCTGACCGCGCCGGGCAAGGGCGACGTCCCGAACATCGTGCACGGCGTCAACCACGACACCGTCAAGCCGGACGAGCAGATCCTGTCCTGCGCGTCCTGCACCACCAACGCGATCGTGCCGCCGCTGAAGGCCATGGCCGACCAGTACGGGGTGCTGCGCGGACACGTGGAGACCGTGCACTCATTCACCAACGACCAGAACCTGCTGGACAACTACCACAAGTCCGAGCGCCGCGGCCGGTCCGCGCCGCTCAACATGGTCATCACCGAGACGGGCGCCGCGTCCGCCGTCGCGAAGGCGCTGCCGGACCTCAAGGCCCGGATCACCGGCAGCTCGATCCGGGTCCCGGTGCCGGACGTGTCGATCGCGATCCTCAACCTCCAGCTGGCCCGCGAGGCCTCCCGCGAGGAGGTCCTCGACTACCTCCGCGAGGTGTCGCTGACCTCGCCGCTCAAGCGGCAGATCGACTTCATCACCGCCCCGGACGCGGTCTCCAGCGACTTCATCGGCTCGCGCCACGCGTCGATCGTCGACGCCGGCGCACTGAAGGTGGAGGGGGACAACGCGATCCTCTACCTCTGGTACGACAACGAGTTCGGCTACTCCTGCCAGGTGGTCCGGGTCGTCCAGCACGTCTCGGGGGTGGAGTACCCGACGTTCCCGTCCCCGGCGGTCTGACCCCCTCACCTCCGGCAGCCCGGTTCCCTGTGCCCACAGCGGAAACGGCGTTAGACCGTGTGTAAAGCACCAAAAACACATATAAATTTTTTTTAAAAAAAA
>NZ_JBSHBL010000059.1:0-4847 GCF_053611985.1 Streptomyces sp. NPDC054770 | reverse complement strand
GCCCACAGGGAACCGGGCTGTCCGCGTTCTTGACGCACCCAATCCCGGATGGCAGTTTTTTATCGATACAAGCGGAGATACGAACGACGTTCCATATCTCGAACAGACTTCCTGGACAGGAGTACCCGGGTGCCCACCGCCACCGCGATCATCAACCTCGACATCGAGGGCCCGACGATCAGCCGCCACCTCTACGGCCACTTCGCCGAACACCTCGGCCGCTGCGTCTACGGCGGCTTCTGGGTCGGCGAGGACTCCCCGGTCCCCAACGAGGGCGGCATCCGGCTGGACGTGGTGGAAGCCCTGCGCGCCCTCGACATCCCCAACCTGCGCTGGCCGGGCGGCTGTTTCGCCGACGAGTACCACTGGCAGGACGGCATCGGCCCGCGCGAGCGGCGCCCCCGGATGGTCAACACGCACTGGGGCAACGTCGAGGAGAACAACCACTTCGGCACCCACGAGTTCATGGCCCTGTGCGAACTCCTCGGCGCCGAGCCCTACATCAGCGGCAACGTCGGCTCGGGCACCGTCCGCGAGATGAGCGAGTGGGTGGAGTACCTCACCCGGGACGGCGACAGCCCGATGGTGCGGCTGCGCAAGGAGAACGGCCGCGAGGAGCCGTGGCGGGTGAAGTACTGGGGCATCGGCAACGAGACCTGGGGCTGCGGCGGCAACATGCGCGCCGAGTACTCCGCCGACCTGGCCCGCCAGTACGCCACGTACTGCCGCGACCACGGCGCCAACAAGCTCTACCGGATCGCCTCGGGCGCCTCCGACGCCGACTACAGGTGGACCGAGACGCTGATGCAGCAGATCAGCTGCTTCGGCTGCGAGGCCACCCCGAAGAACTTCTTCCAGGGCCTCTCCGTCCACTACTACACGCTCTCCGGCCCCTGGGAGGCCAAGGGCAGCGCCACGGAGTTCACAGCCGACGACCACTACCGCACGATGCTGTCGGCCCGCCGCGTCGACCGCATCCTCACCGGCCACTCCACGGTCATGGACGTCTACGACCCCGGCCGCACGGTCGGCCTGGTCCTGGACGAGTGGGGCACCTGGTGGGACGTGGAGCCCGGCACCGACCCCGGCTTCCTCTTCCAGCAGAACACCCTGCGCGACGCGCTGGTGGCGAGCACCCACTTCGACATCTTCCACAAGCACGCGGCCCGCCTGCACATGGCCAACATCGCCCAGACCGTCAACGTCCTCCAGGCCATGCTCCTCACCGACGGCGACGCCCTGGTCCTGACCCCGACCTACCATGTCTTCGAGATGAACAAGGGCCACCAGGACGCCACGTCGCTCCCGGTGCACGTACGCGGCGAGGGTCCCCGGCGCCGGGTCGGGGACGCCGAGCTCGACACCCTGTCCGCCTCCGCCAGCGTCAAGGACGGCACGGTCCTGATCTCGCTCAGCAACCTGGACGCCGAGGAGCCCGCCGAGGTCGCCCTCGACCTGCGCGGCGGCACCCTGGGCGAACCGGCCGCCCGGATCCTCACGGCCGACAAGCTCCAGGCCCACAACACACCCGGGGCGTCGGCGGCCGTCTCCCCGCGGACGTTCGACGGCGTGTCGGTGACCGCCGGCGGACTGCGGCTCACCCTCCCGCCCCACTCGTTCGTCACCGTCCAGGCCCCCCTGAACCAGCGCTGACCCGCAGGAGTGCGCACATGACCCGACCCGCCCGCCCGCTGCCCGCCCGCCATCTGCGGCCGCCCATGGGCTGGAACAGCTGGGACTGCTACGGCACCACCGTCACCGAGGAGGAGGTCCTCGCCAACGCCGGGTTCATGCGCGAGCACCTGCTCCCGCACGGCTGGGACACCGTCGTCGTCGACATCCAGTGGTACGAGCCCACCGCGCGTGCCCACGGCTACAACCCCGGCGCCCCGCTCGTCCTCGACGGCCACGGCCGCCAGCTCCCCGCCCCCAACAGGTTCCCCTCGGCCGCGGGCGGGGCGGGGTTCGGGCCGCTGGCCGCGCGGGTGCACGCCATGGGCCTGCGCTTCGGACTGCACATCATGCGGGGCATCCCGCGGCGCGCGGTCGAGGCGGAACTGCCGGTGCTCGGCACGGAGTTCACGGCCGCGGAGGTGGCCGACACCGACTCCGCCTGTCCCTGGAACTCCGACAACTACGGCCTGGACCACGACCACCCCGGCGCCCAGGCCTACTACGACTCCCAGGTCGCCCAGTTCGCCGCCTGGGGCGTCGACTTCGTCAAGGCCGACGACATGCTCTTCCCGTACCACGAGCGGGAGATCGCCGCGTACGCGCGGGCGATCGAGCGCAGCGGGCGGGCCATCGAGCTGAGCCTCTCCCCCGGTACCGACATGTCCCTCGCCCGCCTGGACCACCTTCGGGAGCACGCCACCATGTGGCGGGTCTGCGACGACCTGTGGGACCGCTGGGAGGACGTCGAGGCGCAGTTCGCGCGGATGGCCCGCTGGGCCCCCCGGCAGGGCCCGCAGGGCTGGGCGGACGCCGACATGCTGCCGCTCGGCCACATCGGGATCCGCGCCGAGCGCGGCGCGGACCGCCAGTCGGCCCTCACCCACCCCGAGCAGGTCAGCCTGCTCACCCTCTGGCTGATCTCCCGCTCCCCGCTGATGATGGGCGGCGACCTGCCCACCTCTCCGCCCGGAACCATCGCGCTGCTCAGCAACGACGAGGCCCTCGACGTCCTGTGGCACAGCACCGGCAACCAGGAGGTGCTGCGGGAACGGGACCTGGTGCTGTGGACCGCCCGGGACACCGACGGGCACACCCGGTACGCGGCGGTGTTCTCGCTGGCCGACGAGGAGCGGCGCTTCGAGGTGCCGTTGGGGTCGGTCGGAGCCACCCCGCACGACCGCGTCCGGGAGCTGTGGACCCGCGCCGACACCGCCCACGACGGCCGGCGGCTGGTCACCGTGCTGCCCCCGCACGGCGCCGCCCTCTATCGTCTTGCCGAGGACAGCCGGCGGGAGTGAGTGTGGCGACGATCCAGGACGTGGCGAAGGCCGCCGGAGTGTCGGCGATGACCGTCTCCAACGTGATCAACGGGCATCCCAACGTGCGACCGGCCACCCGGGAGCGCGTCCTGGAGGCGGTGGACCGGCTCGGCTACCGGGTCAACGTGGCCGCCCGCAACCTGCGCAGGGGGCGTACCGGGATCATCGGTCTGGCCGTTCCGGAGATCAACCGCCCGTACTACGGCCGGCTGGCCGCCTCGATCATCGCGGCGGCCGCCGGGCACGGCCTGCGGGTGAGCATCGAGCAGACCGGCGCCCGCCGGGAGAACGAGCTGGCGGCCCTCTCCCTGTCCCGCAACCGGCTCTACGACGGCCTCATCCTCAGCACGGTCGGCATGGGCCCGGCCGATGTCGAGGCGCTCGACGTGGACCATCCGGTGGTGATCCTCGGCGAGCGGATCTTCGGCGGCCCCGTCGACCATGTCGCCATGCCGAACGAGGCCGCCTCCGAGGCCGCGACCCGCCATCTCGTCGAGCGGGGCTGCCGCCGGATCGCCATCGTGTGCGGACGGCTGGGCGGCGAGGCCGACGTGTCGAGCCGGCGGCACGCCGGGTACGTGCGGGCGCTGGCGGCCGCGGGACTGCCGGCGGACCCGGAGCTGGTGGTGACCGCCGAGTCGCTCACCATGCAGGATGCCGCCCGCCGGGTCCGGGAGCGGATGGCGGACGGCCTCGGCTTCGACGGGGTGTTCGGTGTGACGGACACGGTGGCCATGGGCGTGCTGCGGGCCCTCGCCGACGCCGGGGTCCGGGTGCCGGAGCGGGTCAAGGTGATCGGCTTCGACAACGTCGACGAGAGCGCGTACCTCGTCCCCTCCCTGTCCACCGTCGACCCGGACCACGAGCTGATGGCCGAGCGCGCGGTCGCCCTGCTGGCGGCGCGCATCGACCGGGGCGGGCCGGGACCGGAGCGGGAGGAGTTCGCCGGTCCGTTCCGTCTGGTGGTGCGGGAGTCCACGGGCGGCTGACGCCGCGTCCGGGTTCGCCGTCAGACCAGGTGGCCGAAGACCACCAGGTTCTCCGTGTAGTCCTTGACGTCGTGGTCGTAGTCGCCGGCGCAGGTGATCAGGCGGACCTCGGGGCGGCGGGTGTCGGCGTAGACACGGTCGCTGGGGAAGTCGTCCTTGGCGAAGGTGTCGGCGTCGTCGACCACGAAGTTCGCGTCCGTGCCGTCGGCCCGGCTCACCGTGAAGCGGTCGCCGCGCTCGAGTTCGTCCAGCCTGACGAAGACGGCCGGCCCCGTCATGGTGTCGACGTGGCCCGCGATGATCGCGGTGCCCGCCTCGCCGGGCGCCGCGCCCCTGGAGTACCAGCCGACCAGGTTGGTGTTGTCGGCCGGCGGGGGGTCGAGCTGTCCCGTGGAGCCCATGGTGAGGACGGTGAAGGGGGCGTCGACGGCGATCTTCGGGATGAGCAGACGGGTCGGCGCGGACCGGGACAGCGCCTCGCCGGAGCGGAGCGGGTCGGCCGAGGGGGCTGCGTCCATGCTCCCGGCCCGGCTGGTGCCGGTGGTGTCGGGGTCGTTGGTGTGTCCGCCGATCAGTGCCACGGCCAAGAGCAGGAGGGCGATGCCCCACACGGGCAGCCGTCCGCCGCGCGGCGGGCTGCCGGGGCCGTCCCGGTCGTCGGGGCCGTCGGAGTTGTCGGGTTTCGGGGTGGCGGGGCCAGCTGCCATCAGGGGCACCTTTCTGGGTCACGGCAGCGGGAGGGCGGGACACAGGGGTCGCGGGGGCGGGGCCCGGTGGGGGGCCCACGGCCCCCCGCCCCCCCCAAGGCGATGGCCCACAACACACCCGCCCCGCGCCACTCCACCGCCCCCCCCCGGATGCCCCC
>NZ_JBSHBL010000058.1:0-67828 GCF_053611985.1 Streptomyces sp. NPDC054770 | reverse complement strand
GGGCTGCGCCCCCAGACCCCCCTTCGGCCTGGACGGCCTCGTCCTCAAGCGCCGGACGGGCTGCTCAATGTGACGTCGGCCAGGCCTCGGCCAGCATCTTCCGGGTGTCCGCCAGCAGTTGCGGCAGCACCCGGGTGTGGCCCACCACCGGCATGAAGTTCGTGTCGCCGCCCCAGCGCGGGACGATGTGCTGGTGCAGGTGGGCCGCGATGCCGGCGCCCGCCACCGAGCCCTGGTTCATGCCGATGTTGAAGCCGTGGGCGCCGGACGCCGTGCGCAGCGCGGTCATCGCCTGCTTGGTCAGCTCGGCCAGCTCGACGGTCTCCGGGCCGGTCAGGTCCGTGTAGTCGGCGACATGACGGTACGGGACCGTCATCAGGTGGCCGCCGTTGTACGGGTAGAGGTTGAGCACCGCGTAGACGTGCTCACCGCGCCGGACGATCAGCCCGTCCTCGTCGGACTTGGCCGGGATCGAGCAGAAGGGACAGCCGTCGTCGGCCCCCGGACCGGTCGGCTTGTTCTCACCCTGGATGTAGGCCATCCGGTGGGGCGTCCACAGGCGCTGGAACGCGTCCTGCGTCCCCACTCCGATCTGCTGCTCCGGCTCACTCGTCATGCTAGGCAGCATATGGCTTCGCCCGTTCGCGGCGTGTCGCCGGGGCCGGGGGAAACGGCCCGGCGGCGAAGCTGGGCGGATGGACGACGACAGCCGGCTGAACCGCTGGGACCGCAGGACCGACCTGGCGCTCGGCATCGCCTCGCTGGTCTTCCTCGGCTCGTACGCGGTGCATGTGCTGGCGCCCGGGATGCCGAAGGCTGCGCACGCCTTGTTCCTGGCGCTGATGTACACGGCCTGGGCGATGTTCGCCGTCGACTACGCGGTGCGCTGGCGGCTCAGCGGCGAGGGACCGGGGTTCGTACGGCGGCACTGGCTGGACACGGTCGTCCTGGTACTGCCGCTGCTGCGGCCGGTGCGGGTGGTGCGGACCTACGAGTCGATCCAGCGCCGGCACGGGGAACCCCGGCTCTCGTTGCACGCGCGCGTGGCGGCCTACTCGACGCTGTCGATCTCACTGCTGGGCTTCTCCGGCGCCCTCGCCGTCTACCAGGCCGAACGCTCGGCCCCGAACGCCAACATCCGCACCTTCGGCGACTCCCTCTGGTGGACCTGCTCGACCCTCTCCACGGTCGGTTACGGCGACTACGTCCCGGTGACCACCCTGGGGCGGTTCATCGCCGCGGGGCTGATGGCCTGCGGCCTGGCACTGCTGGGCACGGTCACCGGGTCGTTCTCGTCCTGGATGCTGCAGCGGTTCTCACTGGGCGAGGACGGAAGAAGGCCCCCGGAGAACTGATCTCCGAGGGCCCCTGACGGAGGCGGATCAGACCTGGGTCCGCTCCTCGACCACCTTCACGATCTTGGCGATGGCCTCGTCGAACGGGATGCCGTTCTCCTGCGAGCCGTCCCGGTAGCGGAAGGAGACCGAGCCGGCCGCCATGTCCTCGTCGCCCGCGATGACCATGAAGGGCACCTTCTGCTTCTGGGCGTTGCGGATTTTCTTCTGCATCCGGTCCGAGGACGCGTCCACCTCGACCCGCAGGCCCTTCTTCTTCGCCTCGGCGGCGAACTTCTGCAGGTACTCGACGTGCCCGTCCCCGATCGGGATGCCGACCGCCTGGACCGGGGCCAGCCACGCCGGGAAGGCGCCCGCGTAGTGCTCCAGGAGCACCGCGAAGAACCGCTCGATGGAGCCGAACAGGGCGCGGTGGATCATCACCGGGCGCTGCTTGGAGCCGTCGGCGGAGGTGTACTCCAGGTCGAAGCGCTCGGGCAGGTTGAAGTCGAGCTGGACGGTCGACATCTGCCAGGTGCGGCCGATGGCGTCCTTGGTCTGCACGGAGATCTTCGGGCCGTAGAAGGCGGCGCCGCCCGGGTCGGGGACCAGCGGGAGGCCCTGCTTCTCGGCGACCGAGCGCAGCGTCTCGGTCGCCTCCTCCCAGACCTCGTCGGAGCCGACGAACTTCTCCGGGTCCTTGGTGGACAGCTCCAGGTAGAAGTCGGTGAGTCCGTAGTCGCGCAGCAGGTTCAGGACGAAGGTGAGCGTCTTGTCGAGCTCCTCCGCCATCTGCTCCTTGGTGCAGTAGATGTGCGCGTCGTCCTGGGTGAAGCCGCGGGCCCGGGTCAGGCCGTGCACGACGCCCGACTTCTCGTACCGGTACACGGTCCCGAACTCGAAGAGCCGCAGCGGCAGTTCACGGTAGGACCGGCCGCGCGCGTCGAAGATCAGGTTGTGCATCGGGCAGTTCATGGGCTTGAGGTAGTAGTCCACGCCCTCGTCGAGCTGCATGGGCGGGTACATGCCGTCGGCGTACCAGTCCAGGTGCCCGGAGGTCTCGAAGAGCTTCCCCTTCGTGGCGTGCGGGGTGTAGACGAACTCGTAGCCCTCCTCCTCGTGCCGGCGGCGCGAGTAGTCCTCCATCACGCGGCGGACGACGCCGCCCTTGGGGTGGAAGACGGCGAGGCCGGAGCCGATCTGCTCCGGGATGGAGAACAGGTCCAGCTCGCTGCCCAGCTTGCGGTGGTCGCGCTTCTCGGCCTCGGCGAGGAAGTCCAGGTACTCCTTCAGCTCGTCCTTGGACGGCCAGGCGGTGCCGTAGATGCGCTGGAGCATGGGGTTCTTCTCGCTGCCGCGCCAGTAGGCGGCCGCGTTGCGCATCAGCTTGAACGCCGGGATCAGACGGGTCGACGGCAGGTGGGGACCGCGGCAGAGGTCCTTCCAGCACAGCTCGCCGGTCTTGGCGTCCAGGTTGTCGTAGATCGTCAGCTCGCCGGCGCCGACCTCGACGTCCGCGCCGTCGTCCGAGGACGCCGAGCCCTTCAGACCGATCAGCTCCAGCTTGTACGGCTCGTCCGCCAGCTCCTCGCGGGCCGCCTCGTCGGTGACGACGCGGCGGGAGAAGCGCTGGCCGCGCTTCTGGATCTCCTGCATCTTCTTCTCGATGGCCTTGAGGTCATCGGGGTGGAAGGGCTTCTCGACGTCGAAGTCGTAGTAGAAGCCGTCCTTGACCGGCGGGCCGATGCCCAGCTTGGCCTCGGGGAAGAGCTCCTGGACGGCCTGCGCCATGACGTGCGCGGTGGAGTGGCGCAGGATGTTGAGACCGTCCTCGGAGGAGATCTCGACACCCTCGACGGTCTCGCCGTCCTGCACCTCGTACGCGAGGTCCTTGAGCTCCCCGGCCACCCGGGCGGCGATGATCGAGCGCTCGCCGGCGAAGAGCTCGGCGGCCGTAGTGCCCGTCGTCACCACGCGCTCGTCCCGCTCGGAATCGCGTTGGATGATCACACGGACGTCTGACACCGGTCTCTCCTGACTGAAGGTGGATGCGGCGCCATACCAGGAGCGCGCGCAATAGGGGATCGTACCGACCCGGGCCCTCCGTCCGCGAAACGGTTACCGACAGTCCCCGGTCAGTCGCAGTCGTCCCCGGTGCACGCCTCCTCGAAGAAGTCGAGGTTCTCCTGGAGGGACTTCATCAGCCGGTCCCGTTCGGCCTCCTCCACCTGGACCGGCGCGACCCCGTAGGCACCCGTCAGCCGCCGGAAGCCGCCCCGGCTCTCCAGCCGCCCATGCAGCCGCACCGGAAGCCCGACGAGGTGGGCCTGCCCGGCGATCCGGTAGTCCTCCTCGTCGAGGACGACCCGGACGTACGGCACCTCGGCCCCGGCGATCACCCGCAGCCGTACCGCGCCGTCGCCGCGCGGCTCCGAGCGGCGCATCCGGACCACGGTGCCGGTGACCCGGACCGCGACGGAGGGTTCGTCGCGCAGGTAGCGGGCGCCGGCCTCGCGCAGCACGGGCAGGTCGCCGGGCGAGAACTCGACGGGCTCGGCGGTGGCCGCGCAGTCGTCGGGGACCCCGGCGCCCGGCGCCCACTCGACGGAGATCCGGGCGCCTTCCGTACCGCGCACCAGCGTGACGAGGGCGTCGGTCAGCTCCCGGCTCACGCCCGCCTCGACGGCTCCGTCGAAGGCGTCCATGCCGCCGGTGGCCCGCTGGTAGTCGATGGCCTCGCGGGCCGCGTACAGGGCCTGGTGCAGGCGTACCGCGAGGGGCCGGCCGGTGCCGACGGGCACGAAGGCGGTCAGGCCGCGCCCGCCCTCCGCCGAGCCGACCAGGACGGACTCCAGCATGGTGGCGGCGGCGCGCCGGTGCCGGGCGCCGTAGTAGCCGGCGCGTGCGCGGGTGGCGAGCGCGCCGGCCAGCAGGGTCTGCCGGGCGGCGGTGCGCAATTGCTCCTCGACCGTCCAGGAGGCGGTGTCGGCCGGCCCGGTCGGCACGTCCCGCCACCAGCGGATCTCGTCGCTGGGCACGGCCAGCCCGACCAGCACCTCGCGAGCGGCGGGCGTGCCGCTGCGCACTAGCGCGGTGAGGGCCTCGCCGAGCAGGTCGTCGCTGTCCGGGAAGGCGCGGCTCTCGGGTACGAGCAGGCTGGTGCCGGTGGCGCCCGGCCCGGGTGGGGTCCAGCGGCCGTAGCGCCCCGGCGCTCCCCCGCGCCGCTGCCAGCCGTGCCGGCGCAGCAGGGCGCCGAGCACGGCGGGGTCGACCTCGGCGGGCTCGGGGGGACGGTTCCAGTGGGGGTCGTCGGGATGCGGCCGGACCTCCCGCAGCTGCTCCTCGTACGGACGGTGCCTCATGGTCGTCCTCCCGTCCCGACCCGCGTCATGATCTCGCAGAGCGCCCGGTCGTCGAAGATGCGCGAGGTCGGGATCCGCACGGTGGTGCGGTGCCGGCCGGTGATCGGGTGCCCTGCCAGGTTGACCCAGTAGCAGCAGTGGCGCAGATCGAGCCGGTCGTGGCTGGCGCGCAGCCAGTCGTCCTGGGAGCGCGGTACCAGCATCACCACCAGGATCTTGTGCACCGACACCGGCGTGCGGGCGAGCTTGCGCAGGTGGTCGTTGTCGAGCGTGAAGGAGAAGAAACGTCCCGGCGGGTTCGGTGCGATCTGGTACGTGCACTTGAGCTGCACCTTTATCGTCACCTCGTCGTCGACGGTGTGACCGGGCGAACCGTGGCTGACGTGCCAGTCGATGCCGTTGTCCGGAAATGGCTGCGACAGCGAGCAGCCGGCCGCCGCCGCGACCGCGTGCAGATAGCCCACCTGCAATGTCTCCATGCAGGCGGTGGTCGCGAGCGTGCCGCGATGGGGGCCCGTGCGTTCGGGCAGCAGCCCGCCCCGCTCGGGCTGCGCTATCGCCATGACCAACAGCCTTCCCAGCCAAGAGTTTCCCCGTGACGGGCCGCTGAACTGCAAAGACCCGCACTCCTGTTGTGTCCTTCCGGCGTACGTCGCAAACGGCCCGGGTATCACCAAACGGGCAGAAGACGGAACGTCACCTGCCGTAGGTGAACGAGGAGTTGTATTGGCATGACGTGCTGGTACGAGGGGCCCTTGGCGGCCTTCGACACGGAGACCACGGGCGTGGACGTGGAGACCGACCGCATCGTGTCCGCCGCGGTCGTCGTCCAGGACGCCCCGGGCACCCGACCCCGGGTGACCCGCTGGCTGGTCAACCCTGGCGTGCCGGTGCCGGAAGCGGCGACGGCGGTGCACGGGCTGACGGACGAACACCTGCAGCGCAACGGCCGCTGGCCGGCGCCGGTGATGTACGAGATAGCCGAGGAACTGGCCGAGCACGCGGCGATGCACCGCCCGCTGGTGGTGATGAACGCGCCGTTCGATCTGACGCTCCTGGACCGCGAGTTGCGGCGGCACCGGGCGTCCTCCCTGGACCGCTGGTTCGAGGCGAGCCCCCTGCTCGTCCTCGACCCCCGGGTCCTGGACAAACATCTGGACCGCTACCGCAAGGGCCGCCGCACCCTGACCGACCTGTGCGCGCACTACGAGGTCACCCTGGAGGGCGCGCACGACGCGGGCGCGGACGCGCTCGCGTCCCTGGAGGTGGTACGGGCGCTGGGCCGCCGTTTCGCGACCCGGCTGGAGCGCCTGTCCCCGGCCGAGCTGCACACGTTGCAGACGACCTGGCACGCGGCGCAGGCGCGGGGCCTCCAGGCATGGTTCACCCGCAGCGGCACACCGGAGACGGTGAACCAGGACTGGCCGCTGCGGCCGGAACTGCCGACGGCGGCGTGACGGACGGGGCGCCCGCACCGGCGCCCCGTCCCGACGTCACCGGGCGCGCACGCCCGCCGATGTCCTGATGTGAGGCACATGTGGCCCGCGGGACCGTCCGTCCCCGCGCTCCCCGCGTTCTAGCGTCGGCAGCCCGACGGCTTCGCACAGGGAAGAGGGCGTTCGCGCCATGACGTCGCAATCAGAAACCGCTCCGGCAGCGGGGCACACGCTGGATTTCGGACTCAACCAATGGGTCGTGGACGAGCAGCGGCAGCGCTACCTGCACGACCCCGGCTCGGTCGACGGGACGTGGCGGGACTTCTTCTTCCACGTCAACGGCGACGACCCGGAGGCCGTCGACCGCGTCGCGCGGCTGGCCTTCGACTACCGGCGGACGTTCCGCAAGGACGTCGTGGTCGATCTGTTCTGCTACCGGCGCCACGGGCACAGCGAGGTCGACGACCCGTCCGTCACGCAGCCGGTGATGTACGCCCGCATCGACGCCAGGGCCTCGGTGCGGGCGCTGTACGCCGAGGCCCTGGTGCGCCGCGGGGACATCACCGAGCGGCGGGTGCAGGGCGCCCGCCGCGCCTACCGGGATCACCTGGAGAGCGCCTTCGCCGAGACCCGGGGGCTGCCCGCTCCCGAACCCGGAATCGGCGAAGACGTTCCCGGCACCGGACAGGGGCCCGTCCGCCGGACGGCGACCGCGATCGACGAGCCGACCGTCCGCCGGGTCATCGCGACGCAGACCGACCTGCCGCCGGGGTTCGCCGTGCACCCGCGCGTGCTGCCGCAGCTCCAGCGCCGTGCGGCGACGCTCGCGACCGGCACGGTCGACTGGGCCACCGCGGAAACGCTGGCGATCGGTTCGCTGCTGCTGGCGGGCGTCCCGGTGCGGCTGGCCGGGCAGGACTCGCGGCGTGGCACCTTCGGTCAGCGCCATGCCGTACTGATCGACCGGCACACCGGCGCGGAGCACACACCGCTGAACTCCCTCGGCCCCCGGGCGGCGCGGTTCGCGCCGTACGACTCGATGCTGTCCGAACTGGCGGCGCTGGCCTTCGAGTACGGCTACGCGCTGGGCCGCCCGGAGGCCCTGGTGCTGTGGGAGGCCCAGTTCGGGGACTTCGCCAACGGCGCGCAGACGGTCGTCGACGAGTACATCGCGTCGTCCGAGCAGAAGTGGGGCCAGCGCTCCGCGGTGACACTGCTGTTGCCCCACGGCCTGGAGGGGCAGGGCCCGGACCATTCCTCCGCCCGGATCGAGCGTTTCCTGCAGCTGTGCGCGCGGGACAACATGACCGTCGCCCTGCCCACGCTGCCGAGCAACTACTTCCATCTGCTCAGGGAGCAGGCGCTGGACGGCCGCAAGCGACCGCTGGTGGTCTTCACCCCGAAGTCGATGCTGCGGTCCAAGGCGGTCACCTCCGCGCCGGCCGAATTCACCCGGGGCGGCTTCCGCCCGGTCCTGCCCGACGACACGGCGGATCCCGCCCGGGTCACGCGCGTACTGCTGTGCTCGGGCAAGGTCTTCCACGACCTGGACGCCCACCGCCACGACTCGGGCGCGGCGGACACGGCGATCGTCCGCGTGGAACGCCTCTACCCGTTCCCCGAGACGGAGCTCGCGGCGGAACTCGCCCGCTTCCCGGCCGCCGCGGAGGTGCGCTGGGTGCAGGAGGAACCCGAGAACCAGGGTGCGTGGTCCTTCGTCGCACCGCGTCTGCTCCGGCCGGCGGGCCGCCCGGTGGAATGCGTCAGCCGGCCCGCGGCGCCGGCTCCCGCGGTCGGCTCCGCCCGCCGGCACGCCCTGGAGCAGAAGGCCCTCGTGACGGCGGCCTTCCGCTGAGCACTGGCGATGAGCACTGCCGACGAACACTACCGATGACCGTGAAATGCACATTCCACTAAAATGCACTTACCGCAAGAGCGGCCGGAGCGTGGGTCATGACCAAGCAGACATCTGCCGCAGAATCTCCGGGCAGACGCCGCAGACGCCTCCCGAGGACGGCGGGAGCGGCGAGCGTCTGCTGGTCGACCGTGCCTGGCCGGACGGCGTTCGCAGGCAGGGCCCGCCGTTCGACGAGTGGCTGCGGGACGGTCCGGCCCCGGCCCACGGCGCGACCCTAGGCTCCGCTGTTTGCAACCTGGGCATCACGCCGGGGGCCTACCGGGCGCGTTCGCGCACCGCGGACGTCAGGTCCCCGTGATGGTCCGTCCCGGCATCGGCTCCGCGAGCGCGGCCCGCCAGGCCGGCGTGCCGAACGGGCCCGCGAAGTACTGGGTCTCGTGCGCCACCCGCCGGTCGGCGAATTCCATGATGCTCACCGAGTACGACGGCACCCCGTCGTAGGTGATGACGCACTCGCTCACCCACACCCGCGCGTGGCCGGTGATCCGCAGGACGGTGAAGTGCCGGTCGGCCGGGTGCCCGCCGCGTTGCGCCGCGATCGCCTCCCGGCCCCGGAAACGCTCGCCCGACTGCGGGTAGTCGAGGATCGCGTCCACGGCGTAGACGGCATGCTCGGCTTCGATGTCCCCGCGTTCCGACGCCTCCCAGTGCTCCTCGATCGCGGCCCTGATCAGGGAGTCAGCATCCATGGCACCGCCCTTCCGTGGCGCTGCCAGCCTAGGCACCCCTGCCGCGGCCGGCCGCGGGGCAGGCGGGCACCGACCGCCGAGTCCACCGTTCGGCCGGAGCACGGACAGCAAAAAGGCCGGTCCGCACAAGCGGACCGGCCTTCCCGGTGGTGGGCGATACTGGGTTCGAACCAGTGACCTCTTCGGTGTGAACGAAGCGCTCTCCCACTGAGCTAATCGCCCGGGAACGCAGTGAACGATACAGGTACCGGCGGGGGTCGTTCAAACCGCTTGGAGGTGCCTGAGCAGTCCGCGCCGCCCGGAGCGCATCATCAGCCAGTGGTTGAACCGGAAGAACGGCCGCCCCAGCAAGGCGAGTCGCCGCAGCAGCGGCTTGGTGACGTCGACGACCTGGTCGTAGCGCGCGAGGGTGCCGGTGCCTTCGGAGGTGATCGTCCACCGGGCCCAGCCCTCGATGTCACCGGTCATCGAGATCTCCAGCACGCCGGCCTCCGGGTCGCGGCGCGCCTCGCGTGCGGTGAACGTGAGGTCGTAAGGGAGGAACGAGCGGATGGTGAGGACGGCGGTGACGTCGTCCAGCCGGTGCACCGAGCGCACCTGGCGCCACCAGTGCGGGTATTCGTCCACTTTCCGCAGGGCCTCGTACCCGGTGGTGAGCGGTACCGGAAGGGGCCACAGGCTGCGGAAACGGTAGTGGTTCCAGTCCATGGCCGCAGTCTGTCGCAGGCCGCGGATCTGAGTACGCGTACTCATGCCCGCCCGAAGTGACCTGCACCACACTCAGCGGTACGAGCGCCGCCGCCCGTGCGACGGCGCTCCCCCTCCTACCTGCTACGAACCTGCTGCGAACCTCTTACGACGGCATCTTGTCGCCGAGCAGGGCCAGGTTCTCGATGGCGGCGAGCCCGTAGAGCGCGGTGTCGTTGGACGACACCCAGCTCGCCTCGCTGCCCGCGACGAGCGTGACCGGGCCGGAGAGCGGCTCGGTCTTCCACGGAGAGGACTCCGTGTACCCGTCGGAGCTGTAGAACTTCGTCCACGCGCGCGTGGCGAGCGTCGCGTCGCCGGTCTGTACGGCGGCGTACGCGTCGAGCCGCGAGTGGCCCTGGAAGAGCAGCAGGGTCCCGAAGTTGGTGCCGTAGCGTGCCGCCTGTTCGGTCTTGGTGGCGTTGAAGTAACGGCAGTAGTCGAAGTACACCTCGTTGAACTTCGGCATGTCGGTCAAGTAGATGAGTTCGGCACAGAGTTCGTTGAGGCCGAAGACGGCCGAGAGGTGCGAGACCGAGACGACCGGTGTGGTCGCCGTGGCGAACTTGCCGGTGTCCAGGTCGTACAGGCCGCTGCCCTGGACGAAGCCGTTGGGCTGGGCGGCGATGCCCTCCATGGTCGACAGGACCCGGGCCTTGGCCTTCTCCCACTTGGGGCCCTTGCGTTCCCACTCGGTCAGCCAGGCCGAGACCAGGCCGCTCCAGTCGGTGCCGAAGCCGATGGAGAGGGCGTGCCGGTCCGGGGTGTAGGGGTCGGTGCGGACCTTGCGCTGCGGATCGAGGACGAGGAAGGTCTCGTCGGAGTCCACGTTGGCGGCCATGAGGTCGCCGACGCGCTCGTCGGCGGTGAGGAAGTAGTAGAAGCGCCGGTAGGTGGTGTTGGAGATGCGCTGCTGTTTGGCGCTGTCCGCGTAGTGCTGGATGCCGTGCCGGGTGCCGAGACCGGCCCACTGGCCGATGTGGTAGACGTCGACCTCGCCGGTGTGCCGGGTGAGCGCCTCCGCGAACCGGAAGATGTCCGAGCGGCCGCTCCTGAGGTACGCGTACCAGAGCCACAGGTCGGGCGAGAGCTCGGAGTTGTCCCAGGCGTAACCGCCGACGTCGTACCGCCACTGGTGGCGCACGGTGTCGTAGCTGTGCATGAAGTCGCCGTAGTCCCAGAAGCCGTACCAACGGCGCTGCTCCACCTGGTCCTTGTAGTAGGTGAAGAGGAAGTCGAGGTGGTCCTCGATCTTCGCCTTGGCGGCGGTGGAGCGGTCGGGCTCGGAGAACAGTCCCGGGCCGAAGACCTTGGCCTTGATGAGCTGCCTGGGCGGGGCCGTGAGTTGCGGCAGCGTGCGCACCGCCTCGACCTGCTGGGCCAGGACGTCCGCCGACGGGGTCGACTCGTTGGCCCAGAAGAGGAGTTCGGAGGTGCGGGCGATGCCGTACGGCGTGCCGAACTCGGGTTCGTAGTCCTCGTAGGTGATCTCAAGGCCTTCGAGCTGCTTGGCGTACGTGTCCTGGCCCATGCCGTCGTGGTAGAAGCGCAGGTCCATCGGCTGGGCCTCGGGCGACCAGAGCCAGAGGGTGACCTCGGCCGCGTCGGTGTGGGCGTCGCGGATGTCGAGCTGGGCCGGGAACTTCTCCCAGAAGTCCCGCAGGCCGAAGGAGAGTCCGCCGCTCGCCCCGCCGACGTAACCGAACCCGGAGGCCCGCTTGCCGCCGCCGGCCGCGATCCAGCCGTACCCCTTCTTCGTGCGCTTGCGCAGGGTGAAGCCGTCGGCGGAGAGCTGGGCGAGGGTGTAGTCGCCCCAGTGCGGGATGTACTGCAGCCGGGTCGTCACCCGCTGGTCCCAGGTGGCGGGGTCGGCCAGCTTCTGCCCCGCGTACTGGGCCGCCTGGACGGTGGCGCCCGGGTCGCGGCGCAGACCCGTGATGCCCTGGACGGCCTCCCGCAGCAGGCCGGTTCCCTCGCCGCCGATCCGCACATGCCGGTCGTAGGCCTCGTCGCGCATCGGCACGCTGAAGCGCACGCCGAGGCCGCGGATGAAGTCGCCGCTCGCCTTGCCGGGCTCCTGGGTGCCGTCGTAGGTGATCGTGTGGACCATGCGGAAGGAGTCGGCGCCCGCGTAGAAGTAGAGCCGGATCGAGAACGGCAGCCAACTCCGGCCGCCCTTGCGGTGCTTGCCGTCGATCCGGACCACGGCCCGCACCGGGCCCTCCTGCTCGACGGTCACCGTGTCGATCGCCCCGTCGAAGCGCTCCGTCTTGAGCGTGCCCTGGTCCTCGTCCTCGATCTCGGGCTGGCGGATCAGGACGAGCCGCCCGTTCCTGGCGATCTCCGTCGAGCCCCGGGTGACGGACTTGACCAGTGTCGAGCCGTTCTTGCCGATCTTCACGGCGATCACGCCGGTCGAGACGTCGATCGTGCCGCCGTGCTTGTCCACGGTGACCTGCTGTGCCGGGGCTGCCGGGTCGCCCGCCGCGAGGGTGAGTTTGCCGTTGCCCGAACTCACCGCGTGGGCGGTCCACTTGAGGGAGCCGTCCGGCCAGTAGGCGATCGGCCAGGACTGGACCGGCACATCCTTGCCGTCCTCGTCGGACAGCGCGAACGTCTGGTCCTCCTGGAACGCGCCCATCGGCCAGGGCACACCCACGGTCGAGCCGGGCGCGGCGCCGAGGCCGCCGTCCTCCAGCCAGTCCAGCGTCACCGGGTCCGCGTCGGCGGCCTCGGCTCTGGGCGCGGCCTGCGCGTCGTTCGCGCCCAGAACCCAGCTGAACTGGGCGGCGGCGCCGGCGACGGCGGCCGCCTTGAGGAGGGACCTGCGAGGGATGGGAGACATGGTCCGCCTTCCTTTCCGTGCGAGTGCGGGGGCATCGGGATGGTCAGGGGCATGACAGATAGAGGTGCGGCGCCGGGCGGGCGCCGCCCCTGCGGCGGGGCCGGTCAGCGGCGGCGCCGGTAGCGCTCCTCCACGGCGACGGACGCCGCCGCGAGGGCACCCAGTACGGGCACCGCCAGCGGCGCGATGAGCAGGGCGGAACAGACCACGAGGACCGCTCCCCCGACGAGCAGGAAGGATCCCCCGGGGTCGAGGACGGTACGGCGGCCGGCCGCCGCGAGCAGGCTGCGCCAGCGGTCGCCGGGTGCCCAGACCGCAGCCGCGCGGAGCCCCGCGACCGCGAGGCCGAGCACCGCGAACAGGCCCACGGCCCCGACGAGCGGCCCGCCCGGCAGTCCGGCGCGCACGGCCCGGACGTCCACCCAGGCGGCCGCGACGGCAGCCCAGCCGGCGAGTCCGACGAGCAGGCCGCCGGGCAGCGCGGCCCGGAAGTCGCGCACGAACTCCCGCCGGCCGCCGCCCACCTGCCCGGTACGGCGGCGCAGGTGGCGGGCGCCGGCGGCGAACGCGGCCGGGTAGGTGATCACCCCCAGGGACGCGATCGCGATCCACACCCCGGTGAGCAGACACTCGGCGAAGACACCGAACTTCTCCGTGAAGACGGACGGCTTTGCGCGCACGTCGGCCACGTCGTCATCAGCCCTTCAGTCCGGAGGTCGCCATTCCGTCGATCAGGTAGCGCTGGAAGGCGAGGAAGAACAGCAGCACGGGCAGCAGCGCGACCAGCGACATGGCGATCATCCCGCCGTAGTTGGCCGCCACGCCGTCGGAGTCGCGGAACATCATCAGACCCAGCGAGACCGTGTACTTGCCGGGCTCGTTGAGGTAGATCAGCGGGCCCATGAAGTCGTTCCAGGCGTTGATGAAGGTGAAGATCGCGCTGGTGATGAGGGCGGGCCGGCACAACGGCAGCACGATCGACCAGTAGATGCGGAAGTGCCCGCACCCGTCGAGCCGGGCCGCCTCGTCGAGCTCCCGGGGCAGGTTCCGCATGAACTGCACCATCAGGAAGACGAAGAACGCCTCGGTGGCGAGGTACTTCCCGACCAGCAGCGGTGCGTAGGTGTTGATCCAGCCCAGCTTCTGGAACATCACGTACTGCGGGATGAGCAGCACGTGGTACGGCAGCAGCAGGGTGCCGATCATCAGGGAGAAGAGCAGGTTGCGGCCGGCGAAGCGGATGCGGGCGAAGGCGTAGGCGGTGAGCGAGCAGGAGACCAGCACGCCGACGACGGCGCCGCCCGCGTAGAAGAGGGAGTTCCGGAAGAACGTCCAGATGCTGATGTCCGCTATGCCGTCGGCGAGGCCCTTGAAGTTGGACAGGATCGGGTGGGCCGGGAACAGCTGGAGGCTGTTGATGATGTCCTTGCTGGGCTTGAACGAGGCGCCGAGCACCCAGACCACCGGATAGAGGATGACCGCGAGGATCAGCAGGGCACCGAGGTGCCAGCCGAGGGACCCGGTCCGGCGGCGGCTCAGCAGGGGCGGCTTTGTGGTGGTCGCGCTCATCGGGCGTCCTCCTCGTAGTACACCCACTTCTTCTGGGACCAGAAGAGGACGGCCGTCACCAGGGCCACGGCCAGCAGCAGCATCCAGGCCATCGCGGCGGCGAAGCCCATCCGGGCGTTCTGGAAGCCCTGCTGGTACAGGTAGCAGGTGTAGACGAGCGTGGCGTCGGCCGGTCCGCACTGGCCGTTGGAGACGACGTAGGCCGAGCCGAAGATCTGGAAGGAGTGGATGGTCTCCAGGAGCACGTTGAAGAACAGCACCGGGGAGATCATCGGCAGGGTGATGTTCCAGAACCTCCGCAGCGGCCCGGCGCCGTCCATCTCGGCCGCCTCGTAGAGCTCCCTCGGCACCTGCTTCAGGCCCGCCAGGAAGATGACCATGGGCGCGCCGAACTGCCACACCGTCAGGGCGACCAGGCTGTACAGCACCCAGTCGGCGTTGCCGACCCAGCCGCCGACGTGCCAGCCGAAGAAGGACTGGGTACGGTCCACGATCGCGTCGTCGGAGAAGAGCGACCGCCAGACGAAGCCGACCGAGACGCTCGCGCCGATGAGCGAGGGGGCGTAGAAGGCGGCCCGGTAGAAGGCCTGGCCGCGCCGGCTCTGGGCGAGGAGCATCGCCACCCCGAGCGCGAGCAGCAGCTTCAGCGGGGTGCCGATGACCACGTACTTCGCGGTCACCTCCACCGACTTCTGCCAGCGGGGGTCGTCGAACATCGTGGTGAAGTTGCCGAACCCGACCCACTTCGGGGTGTTGAAGAGGTTGTAGTCGGTGAACGCGAAGTAGAGCGAGGCGACCATCGGGCCCGCGGTCAGCAGCAGGAAGCCCGCGATCCACGGGGACATGAAGAGGTAGCCGGCGAGGTTCTCGCGCCGGCGGCCCGGCCGCCGCCCCGTGGTGCCGGAAGCGGCCGAACGCGCCTTGCGGGCGGCGGGCAGGGAGTCCTTGACGAGCGTCACGGCAGGTCCCATCAGGCCTGGAAGGCGGCCTCGGACTCGGTGAAGAACTGCTTCACCGCGTCCGCGACCTTGGTCTTGCCCTGGCCGAGGTCGCCGCCGATGCGCAGGAAGGAGGCCTCGATGGTGTCGGCACCGGAGGGGTGCGGGGTGATCGTGCCGAGGACGCCGGCCTTGGCGGTGTCGTTCTCGTACTGCGCGATCTCCTTGTTCACCGCGTCCGTGGGCTTGAACGCCGCGTACTGCTCGGTGCTCGCGAGGATGCCCCGGTCGTAGCCCATGATCGTGCCGACCTCGGGGTCGTGGACCATGAAGTCGATGAACTGGGCGACCTCCTTCGGGTGCGCGGTACGGGCCGAGGCGCTGAGCATCAGGGAGGCGAGGTACTGCCCGGTGTGCTTGCCGTCCATGGTCGGGATCGGCGCGAGGCCGTAGGTGCTGTCGCCTTCCGACGAGTAGCGGACGGTGAAGTTGTCCCAGGTGAACTCCGAGGCGCCGTGGCCCGCGGAGAGGGAGGACTTGGGGGTGTCCTGCTGGACGACCTTCGGGTCGGTGACGATGCCGGCCTTGACGCGGTTGTAGCCGTCGGTCCACCACTCCGTCAGGTCGGCCTTGTCGAAGCCGAGCCCGTCCTCGGTGTAGAACGCCTTGCCGTTCTGGCGGAGGTAGAGGTCGTACAGGTACATGATGGCGAAGTAGCCGGTGTCCCCCGGGACCTTGGTCTTGTCGTGGATGGTCTTCAGGGCCTTGAAGTAGTCGTCCCAGGTCCAGCCCGTGTGCGGTTCGACGCCCGCCTTCGCGAAGACCTTCTTGTCGATGACCAGCGCCATGGTGTTGGAGCCGACGGGGATTCCGAGCTGCTTTCCGTCGACCTCGCCGACCTTCGTCACCCCGGCCCGGAAGTGATCCAGGCTCAGATTTCCTGCCTGAACCTGCGACTTGAGGTCGAGCAGAATTCCTCGCTTGTCGTACTTCCGGAGAAAGGTGACGGCATTTTGGAAAACGTCCGGGGGATTTCCGCCGGCGGCCTGCGTCTGGAACTTCTCCCAGAACGATGCATACGTCTGAAAGTCGGTCTTGACCTTGATCTTCGGGTACTTGTTCTCGAAGAGCGCGATGGTCTTGTTGATCTTCTGCGCACGCTCCTCGGCGCCCCACCACGAGTAACGGATCGTCACCGTTCCGTCCCCGGAGCCGCTGCCGCCGCCGCACCCCGCCGTCGCACCGAGCCCGAGCGCGACCGCCGAGGCTCCGGCCGCCTTCAGGATGGTCCGCCTCTCCACATTCCTGCTGGTTCCCACAGTCGGGCCCCTCCCCGCAGCGTCGCCGACGCCTGCATGAATCGTTTCAAGTAAGCGCTTGCTGGCACAAGTTACGGAGGGGCCGGTGAGGCGTCAATGATTCGCACAGGATTTTCTTGCGGGCGGGACCGGCAGGGCTGGGCGGCGGGGTGCGGGTGCGGAGCTCGCGAGGTGGGTGACGTCGCAGGTGACGGGCGTACGGTCGGCGGGCCGAACGCGAAGTGGCTTGCTGCAGGCGGGGGTTGCGAGTTGGCTTCGGCGAGCGGTTCGGACGGGCCTCGCCGAGCGGAGGGGACGGGACGGCATGGTTGCCGGCCCTCGGCGGCCGGGGCACGGATCGCACGGTTCGACGCGAATAGCTCCGACCACTACTGCCGAGTGCACCCCCCTCCAACGGTTCCGGCCACGACGGTCACCGTGCGTTTCCCGGCGAGCGCCGCATCACACGGGGCAAGACGGGGCCACCACACACCCCGCGAAAGTGGCCGGCCCGCGAGGGTCGGATGGCCCGAACGGGCGGACTCGGTCGTCCTGGTTCCGGCACGGCGCCGACGAGCCGCGCGGCCACCCTCGGCGCCGCCATCGAGCCCGAACGCCAGCCGCCGCACGACGCGCTCACCGGCCCCGGCGAGGGGCGCTCACGCTCCCGCACGCACCCCTGCGTGGCCGTCGACGCCGCAGCCCCGCCCCGGCCCCCGAGCCCCGAAGACTGTCTGCGGCCCTCGAGAACGACCGCGGCCCACCTGCTTCTCGCAGGTGGGCCGTGGTTCCGGGTGGGCGATACTGGGTTCGAACCAGTGACCTCTTCGGTGTGAACGAAGCGCTCTCCCACTGAGCTAATCGCCCGGGCGCAGGGAGAACATTACCCCATGTCAGGGGGTGCCCCCGACCGGTCGCCGGGGCCCGTGGAAGGCGGCCGGATCACTCCTCGATCTTCCAGGGCATCACGACCCCGTACCTGGAGAGGTAGGTCCCGACCCCGGCGGCCACGACCACCAGGCCGATCGTCGTGAGCGTGATGTTGCGGCGCCGCACCTTGGGGTCGAGGGCCTTCTGGGCCGCCTCCGTGACCTTGCGTTTCGTCCAGCGCAGCACCAGCTGGGCCCAGACGAACTCGGTCGCCCAGATCGCCATGCCGCCGAAGATGACCACCCAGCCCGGCCCGGGCAACGGCAGCAGGACGATGCCCACCGCCACGACCGCCAAGCCGACTGTGAAGACCCCGACCTGCCAGCTCAGGTGCAGCACCCGGCGCGCCTTGATGAACTCGGGCGCCCGCGATCCGAGCCCCCGCCCGTCACGTGCCCCGTCCGTCGTCGTCCCGTCCACCTCGCTCCCGTCCGAGGCCACGGCGGCCTCGCCCGGTTCGTTACTCCCCGTATTCATACGACCAAACCCTACCTGAGCGATTCAGGTCACCGGAATGGTCGTAGATCGCGTCCAGGTTCTCGGCCGGAAGAGTTACGTAAACACACGCAAAACACTCAGAGGGGTTTACAACGGCACCGTAGGTGGCATGTCGATTTCGCCGACGTGCGAATCCCCGAGCGCACACTGAGCGAAAGGCCCTGGCGCTTATGAACACCACGGTCAGCTGCGAGCTGCACCTGCGCCTCGTTGTGTCGAGCGAGTCCTCCCTGCCTGTCCCCGCAGGCCTGCGGTACGACACGGCCGACCCCTACGCCGTGCACGCCACCTTCCACACCGGAGCCGAGGAGACCGTCGAGTGGGTGTTCGCCCGCGACCTCCTCGCCGAGGGGCTGCACCGCCCCACCGGCACCGGCGACGTCCGCGTCTGGCCGTCCCGCAGTCACGGTCAGGGCGTCGTGTGCATCGCCCTGAGCTCCCCGGAGGGGGAAGCTCTGCTCGAAGCCCCGGCGCGGGCCCTGGAATCCTTCCTGAAGCGAACAGACGCCGCCGTGCCGCCCGGCACGGAGCACCGGCACTTCGATCTCGACCAGGAGCTGTCGCACATTCTGGCGGAGAGCTAGGCCACCGCCGCCTACAAGCCGCCCGGCGCCGTCCACTCGGGGAGACGGCTCGGGCCAAAACAACCGCATACGGCAGCACCGGCGCCGCCACCGTGTTCGGTCACGGGGCGGCGCCGGTGTGTCCGTGTGCCCGTGGAACCGCCGGGAGGCGGCGAGCGTTCTACTGGACAGTCCCGAGTGGGACAGGGCACGCTGCCGACCGCGCATGTCGCTACCATCGGCCACCATCGGCGGGCGCCCGCCCGACCCTCAGGCCAGGGAGCGTAACGTGCTGATCACCCACGACACCCGGTGTTCTCTCGACGCCGTGGTGGATCTGGTGAACACCGCACCGGAGGACGACGCGGCGGCGGACGGTCTGGCCGATGTCGCGGCTCTCCAGGTTTTCGTGCGAAACCACGACATCAGCGATGTGGGCATGCTGTCGGAGTTCGATCTGTCGGCAGTGCGCAAGATCCGCGGACGGTTCGCGGGGATCTTCGCCGCTCCGGACGCCCGGACCGCCGCCGCGATGATCAACGAGCTGGTCGCGGCCGCGGGCACCACGCCCCGGCTCACGGATCACGACGGCTACGACTGGCATGTGCACTACTTCGCGCCCGGTGCCTCGGTGGCCGACCATCTCGCCGCCGACTGCGGGATGGCGCTCGCGTTCTTCGTCGTCGCCGGGGAGCAGGAGCGGCTGCGGCGCTGTGAGGCCCCGGACTGCCGACGCGCCTTCGTCGACCTCTCCCGGAACCGGTCACGCCGTTACTGCGACAGCCGGACCTGTGGAAACCGCCTGCATGTCGCCGCGTACCGGGCGCGTCGCAAGGAGGCGGCGGGCTGATCCCGGGGGCGACGGGAAGGACGGGCTCGCCCGGTGCGGAGCGGGAGTGCCGGCGGGGTCGATGCCGACGCCGGTCCCGGCGGGTGGCGCCGGGACGGGCGGGTACGGCTCACAGCCACAGCAGGTCGTGCAGCGCAGCCATGAGGATCAGACACCCGATCACCGCTAGGAAGATCATCAGCGGTGGCTGGGAGAGGGCGAAGAGGCACCCGCGGGGCTCGTCCTTCGACGGCGCGGCCTCGCTCTGTTTCGTGTCCTGCATCTCGCGGTGATGATGTCCCAGCCGGGACCCCCAGCGCGATCAACACGCCCGGAATGGGCGGTAGTTCGTCGAATTCCGTGATGTCCTTTTCGGTTCCGCCCATCCCTTGAACACTTCCGCGCGCGCCGCGGACGCACTGTGTCGTTTCAATGCCTCATGTGACTGTCATATGCATACGCCCGCAACCGGCTGAACAGCGCGTCATATGCCGTGCTTCTTGAGGATGGCCTCGATGTCACTGAAGTCCTCGCCCGAGTCGGTGCCGCGGGGCGCCGCCGCGGGCCTGGACGCCGGGCGGGCGGCCGGGCGGGCGGCCGGGCTCAGGGACGGTGCCGACGTGTCGGGGGCGACGGCGTCGCGCTGTGGGCCCCGGGCGGCCGCTCTGCGCTCGGCCCGGGTGCCACGGCTGCCGCCGCGCCGGCGCTCCACGGCACGGGTGGTGGCGAACAGGGCCCAGGCCGCCCCGAGCACACCGAAGCCCGCCCAGGCGGTGGGACTGAAGGCGGTGTCGGCGAGCCAGCCGACCACGCCGGTCATGACCAGGCCGATGGGGACGAGGGAGTAGGCGGCGATGCGGGCCGCTGCCAGGTACCGCTTTCGATAGGCGGTGACCACGGCGATGCCCAGGCCGGCCGCGGAGGCGGCGGAGCAGACTGTCTCGGCGATCATCCGGTCCTCCTGTGGGCGGGTCGGTCGGGCGGGGCGAGGGCGGGTGCGCGCGCCGCTTCGCCCCTTCCATCGTGCACCGCCCGGCCCCTGCGATCCATGCCCAGGCCCGACAATCAGGGGCATCTCGGGGTCCTCTCCGGGTCACCTCCACCCCAGGTACGAGCTACGGCCACACCCGCCCGCACCGCAGGCGGCCCTCGCCCGGCGGCTCGATTGGGTCGGTGGAGCGCGGGCTGGAAGACTGGTCGCCATGAACGACTCCCCTGTGCACGCCGACGCCGTGGTCCTCGACGTCTGGTGTGAGCTCCAGTGCCCCGACTGCCGCAGCGCCCTGGACGACCTCCGTGCCCTGCGGGCCAGGTACGGCGACCGGCTGGAGCTGCGGCTGCGGCACTTCCCGCTGGAGAAGCACCAGCACGCCTTCGCCGCCGCGCAGGCCGCCGAGGAGGCCCTGGAGCAGGGGAAGGGCTGGGAGTACGTCGAGGCGGTCCTCGGCCGGGTCGAGGAGCTGGACCGCAAGGGCGAGCCGTTCCTGGTCGAGGTGGCCGGTGAACTGGGCCTGGACGCGGAGGAGTTCGACACCGCGCTGGTCGACGGCCGGCACATCCTGATCGTGGACGCCGACCAGGCCGAGGGGAAGGCGATCGGCGTGACCGGCACCCCGACCTATGTCATCGGCGGCGAACGCCTCGACGGCGGCAAGAGCCAGGAGGGCCTGCGCGAGCGCGTGGCGGAGATCGCCGACCGGTTGCTGGCCGGACAGCAGTGACCCGGCAGGAGTGACCCGGCAGGAGTGACCGGGCAGCAGTGAGCGGCAGGGAGAGACCTGGCAGGAGTGAGCCGGCTCAGATCAGGTTCTTGTAGAGGACGTACCACGCGGTGACGTACCCGAGTGACTCGTAGAGCCGTTCGGCCGGGGTGTTGCCGGCGAACACGTTGAGGCCGAGCAGGTGTCTGCCGGCGGCGATCGTCTGGTTCTCCGCCAGCAGCATGAGGGTGCGGCCGTGCCCCTGGCCGCGGTGGGCGGCGTCGGCCTCGACGTCGTACACCCAGGCCCGGTCCTCCGAGAAGGCCAACCACAGGGTGCCGACGCCGGTCCCCTCGTGTTCGAGGACGCTGAACCGCATGTCCTCCGTGGCGAGCCCCTGCGGCAGCAGCCGCTCGTGGTCGCGCCGCGACTTCTCGTGTGCCGCGGCTTCGGGCAGGCCCCGCTCGATCCACGTGCGCGTGTACGTCTCGGACTCGTACGCGAGCCACTCCTCGTACTCGGCCGGGGTCATGTCACGCCCGAGGCTGCCGGTCGGCAGGGTGGGCGGCGCGTCGCCGAGCTGCTTCTCCATGCCCCGGTTGCGCAGGACGTAGCCGAGCGCCTCGACGAGCCGCAGCGCCGGCTCCGCGGCGGCCGGGACGCTCAGCTCGATCTGCCGGCAGCCCCAGCCGCGCGCGACCTCCTCCGCGGCGAGCGCGGCCACGGTGCCCCGGCCCCGGCGGCGGTCGGGCTCCTCGATGCGCAGGTCGTTGATCCGGGCCATCCGGGCGCCGAGATTCTGCGTGGCGCCGAGGTGGAGGGTGCCGACGGGCCTGCTGTTCACGCACACCTGGAAACGGCGGGACAGCGCCCCGTCGGCGCCGTGCTGAAGCGGCTCGGTCGGCCGCAGGGTCGTGGTCATCAGGGGTGTTCTACCCGCCCGGGACGCCCACGTCAGCCCAATAAGGCCCCATGTATGCCATGGGGAGGGTGCTCAGGGATCCAGGTCCTCGCCCGACCGCTCGTCGAAGATGCGCATGGCCTTGGCGGTCACCGGGCCGGGGGCGCCGGGGAGTTCACGGTCGTCGACGCGGTGCACGGCCTGGACGTCGCGCAGGGTGGAGGTGAGGAAGATCTCGTCGGCCCGCTCCAGGACGTCCAGGGGCAGGTCGGTCTCGCGGGCGCCGGTCCACTCGACGGTGAGGGCGCGGGTGATGCCGGCCAGGCAGCCGGAGGCGACCGGCGGGGTGTGGATCTCGCCGTCGAGGACGACGAAGACGTTGGAGCCGGTGCCCTCGCAGAGCTGCCCGACGGTGTTGGCGAACAGGGCCTCGGAGGCGCCGTGTTGGTGGGCGCGGGCCAGGGCGACGACGTTCTCGGCGTACGAGGTGGTCTTCAGGCCGGTGAGCGCGCCGCGCTCGTTGCGGGTCCAGGGGACTGTGATCACGGCGGTGGAGTCGGCCCGGCGGCCGGTCTCACCGAGGGCGACCACGAGCGTGGGGCCCTGGTCGCCGCGGTCGGAGCCGAGGGGACCGTGGCCGCCGGTGTAGGTGATGCGCAGCCGGCCCAGCGGCATCGGGTTGGCCGCGAGGACCGCCTCGCAGGCCCGGCGGACCTCGTCGTGGTCGGGGTCGGGCAGGCCGAGGCCGCGGGCCGAGCGGGTCAGCCGGTCCAGGTGGCGGGTGAGCGCGAAGAGCCGCCCGTCGGTCGCCTTCACGGTCTCGAAGATGCCGTCCCCCACGGTCAGCCCGTGGTCGAAGACGGAGACACGCGCGGACCCGATGTCCTGCAACCCGCCGTCCAGCCAGATCTTCACTGCTCTCTACCTCACAAGTCAGCGCCGGATGCGTCGGCTGAGTCGGCTGCGTCGGACCGGCCGTGCACGTCGTACGTACCCGACGCTATCGCGAGCAGCCGGGCGGCCTTCAGCTCGGTCTCCCGCCATTCGCCCTCCGGGTCGGAGCCCCAGGTGATCCCGGCGCCGGTGCCGAACCGGAGCGCGCCCGCGTCCCGGTCGATCCAGAAGGTGCGGATGCCCACGGCCAGCTCGCCGACGCCCCGGTCCGCGTCCACCCAGCCGATGCCGCCGCAGTACGGGCCGCGCTCCATGGTCTCCAGGGCCTCGATGATCCGCAGGGCGCTCGACTTCGGCGCGCCGGTGACCGAGCCGGGCGGGAAGGCGGCGGCTAGCAGTTCGGGCCAGCCGGCGTCCGGGCGCAGCTCGCCCCGGACGGTCGAGACGAGATGGACCAGCCCCGGGTGTTTCTCCACGGCGCACAGGTCGGGGACGGTCACCGTGCCGGTGGCACAGACCCGCCCGATGTCGTTGCGGACCAGGTCGACGATCATCACGTTCTCGGCGTAGTCCTTCTCCAGGAGGTCCGCCTCGGTACGGCCGGTGCCCTTGATCGGCCCGCTCTCGACGGTCCGCCCCGTCCGGCGCAGGAACAGCTCGGGCGACGCGGTGGCCGTCTCCACCCCGTGCTCCGGTAGGCGAATCGTTCCGGCATACGGCGCCGGGTTGCCGCGGGCCAGCAGCGCGGTCAGGGCGTCCACGTCGGCGTCCGGTGCGACCGGCGCGGACAGTACGCGGCAGAGGTTGGCCTGGTAGACCTCGCCGGCCGCGATGTGCGCGCGTATCCGCCGTACCGCCGCCAGGTACGCGGCGCGGTCGAGGGACGACGTCCAGTCACCGGTCGCCGGCCCCCGCCACTGTCCCGGCACCGGCGCGGGCACCGGCTCCTCCCGTACGTCGCCGAAACGCGCGCAGGTCAGCCGGCCCTCGAAATCCGCGCAGACGGCCCAGAAACCGGAGGACTCCAGGGCCGCGGGATCGCTGGTGACGTCGAGCAGGCCGGTGGCTACGCGGTCGCCGAACCGGGCGAGAGGAGGGTGATGGAGCACGTCGTCGAGTCTATGGCGGGTGTCGCGGGGGTGACCCGGGCATGTCGTCAAGGGGGCCCTGACCACGTCATCCGTCGGGTGAGGCGCAGCACGCTGCGCAAACGCGTTTTTGTGCTGGCCCGGGAATCCGCTAGAGTTCAACACGTCGCCGGGACGCGAGAGCGGACCGAAACGACAGGCGGACGTAGCTCAGTTGGTAGAGCGCAACCTTGCCAAGGTTGAGGTCGCGAGTTCGAGCCTCGTCGTCCGCTCGAAGGAATGAGGGGTCTTCCCGATCCCCTACACTCCTGGTGGAGTGGCCGAGAGGCGAGGCAACGGCCTGCAAAGCCGTCTACACGGGTTCAAATCCCGTCTCCACCTCCAAGGACGATTAGCTCAGCGGGAGAGCGCTTCCCTGACACGGAAGAGGTCACTGGTTCAATCCCAGTATCGTCCACTGGATCCTGGTCGGAAGACCGCGGATCTGTTCCGCGCGATTAGCTCAGCGGGAGAGCGCTTCCCTGACACGGAAGAGGTCACTGGTTCAATCCCAGTATCGCGCACGCAGTGCCCGCGGTCTTCGGATCACGGTCCCGAGGACGATTAGCTCAGCGGGAGAGCGCTTCCCTGACACGGAAGAGGTCACTGGTTCAATCCCAGTATCGTCCACACAGCAAAGAGCCCCGGCCGTCTCGTACGGCCGGGGCTTCTTCGTGCGGTCAGCTGTCGGCTCTCAGCTGGAGAAGAGCATGTGCGCCCAGCTCTTGTTGTGGCCGTGGTGGCCGCCGTGACCGCCGTAGTGCCCGTGGCCGCCGCCGTGGTGACCGCCGCCGTGCTGCGGGGCACCCCAGGCCGGCGCGGGCGGGGCCGGGTACGCCTGCGGAGCCGGCGGGACCGGCTTGGACCACTGTGCCTCCAGCTGGGTCAGTGCCTCCAGCTCGCCGTAGTCGAGAAAAATGCCCCGGCAGCCGCTGCACTGCTCGATCTGGACGCCGTTGCGGTTGTAGGTGTGCATCGGCGCATGACACTTCGGACACTGCATGGTCGGCTCAACTCCTCGCCGGTAAAAACTGCTTCACGTTCTTCCAGGACAGACTCCGTCCGACCCTGGTCGGTTGCAGCCTACTTCGGGAAATCGTGCGCCAACCGGGCGGGGATCAAGGTTGTTCCGGGTCGGACAAAGGGTCATTCCGGGGCCATCCGGGCACAGGCGTCGATCAGGGACTGCTCCACCTCGTCCAGGGGGCGCTCCGCCGCGATCGCCTTCGCGAGGTAGCGCGCGCCGGTCTGGACGGTGAGGGCGCGGGCCGGGACGTCCAGCGCGGGCCAGGGGTCGCCTTGCTCCGGTACGGCCGGACCGCCGGCCGCACGGTAGGCGGTGAGGAAGCGGGTCCACTCCTCCGGCGGGAGGAGACCGCAGGCGTACCAGGAGGCGGGGCGGGCGAGGTCCCAGGCGGGGACGCCGACGCCGAGATCGTCGACGTCGATGAGCCGCCACGGGCCGTCCGGCGCCGGGTGCCGGACCAGCTGGCCGAGGTGCAGGTCGCCGTGGCAGAGGGTGCCGGGGGCGGGCATCGGAGCCTCGGCGCGGGCCCAGGCGGGCAGCGCGGACCAGGCACGGAGGACGGGCGGGGCGGCGGGGTGCGTGCCTGCGCCGGCGAGTGCTTCGTGGAGCCTGGTGATCGCCTGGGCCGCTTTGGCCGGGCCGCGCATCGGGGGTGTGGCGGGGGTGGGCGGGGTGCGGTGGAGCAGGGCGAGGAGGGTGCCGGCGGCTTCCCAGGGGGCGGCGTCCGGGGCGTCGGGGTCCACGGGGGCGCCATACGGCCACAGGGTGACCGGGCGGTCGTCGACGAAGGCGGCGGGGGCCGGGGTGAGGGGCGGGAGGAAGACCTCGGGGAGGCGGGCGGCGGCGGTCAGGCGGAGGGTGAGGGCGGTGGGGTCGGTGTCGGGGGCATGGGCCTTGGCGACGGTGTCCGCGTGGCGGAGGACCGTGGTGTCGGGGCGGTGGGCGAGGGTGGTGGTGGCGCCGGTGCAGTGGCAGGGGGACGCGTCGGGGTGGGCGGCGGCTCTGACCCTGGCGGTCAGCTGGGGCAGTACGTCTGCGGTCATGCGGTCCCCCGGGAGGTGCGGCTGTGCTGCGGTGAGGGTACGTGGGGGTGGTGGGCCGGGGTGAGGGGCGCCGTACCGGGGTTTCACTCACCCGCGCCGGCGGGGTGCCGCTGTGCCCACCCGTGCCGCCCTGCGGCACGCCTGCCCGCAGCTGTGGAGGATATGCAGGACGCGGCCGGGAAGCGCCCCGTAAGGGGCGCGGGGAACTGCGCGATCAGCCCCCACCGGCCCGCAGCCGAACAACGCACCCCGCCGCTCCGTGAAAAAAGCAATGCCGGCGCAGCTCCCCAGCTGCGCCGGCATTTTGCCGTCCGCCGCACCCCCGTCCCCACGGGGTTTCATGGGTGGATGTCCCCGCCCGGACCGCTCTTCCGGGCCTGGGGTCGCCGCTCAGCGCCCCAGCATCACTCCCACGGACGACGCCTGTGTGGCCACCGTCTCCCAGCCGTCGAAGACGAGCAGGAGCAGGGCCGCCAGGGGAAGGGCCATCAGCGTCGCCACCAGTGGGTGGCGACGGCCCTGCCGGCGGGGGCGGGTGGTGTGTGTCCGCTGTGCCGTAAGGGCCATGGTCCCTCTCCTGACCGTGCTCAGTTGTCGTTGGCAGCGGCGGGTGTCTGACCTCGGGGGACGAGTGCTGCACCCGCCGCTTGACCTCAAATCTAGGCGGGTGCCCCCTCGCGGACGTCATGCCCTCGTACCGAATCGCGGGCCTCCGAGAGGATGAGCCGTGACCTGCGGTCTACTCCCCTGGGTGGAGACGGGTCCTAGGTCTCGTCCTACCCCTCGGGGTCTTCCCGGAGGGGGTGCCCGGTCCTTCCCGGTTTTTCCGAGCTGTCCTCGCGAGGCACCGGCTGCTCGACGAGGGCCAGGACCCGGGTCGCCATGAACCGGGCGGTACGGACCACTGACCCGTTTCGCGTGACTTCGCTCACTTCCACCACCCCCCGCCGTACCGCTGTCTCCACCCGGCGGCCCGCCCTGCTCGCCACCACCTCGTACGTACGGGTCGTGTCGCCGGCATCGACGACTATCTCCACCCGGTCACCCTTCACAGCATCAATCCCCCTTCTGTGACGGCTTGTTGGCGCAGACGCACGCTCAAAGGAGCCGATAACGGCGCCTTCCTGACCACTCCTCAAGTCTCGCACCCGGCACTGACAATCCATCGGGCCGAGAGGGCGCGGCCTCTGCGCGCGGGCGGCCCGGTAAACGTAAGCTGTGCCACGTCAAACGGACCGGGCAGCGGGGATGAACATGGCGATGATGCGCCTGAGGCGCGAGGACCCGCGCGTCGTCGGCTCGTTCAGGCTTCACAGAAGGCTCGGCGCCGGCGGTATGGGCGTGGTCTACCTCGGCTCCGACAAGAAGGGGCAGCGGGTCGCGCTGAAGGTGATCCGGCCCGATCTGGCGGAGGACCAGGAGTTCCGGTCGCGTTTCGCCCGTGAGGTCTCGGCGGCCCGGCGGATCAGGGGCGGTTGCACGGCACGGCTGGTCGCGGCGGATCTGGACGCCGAGCGGCCGTGGTTCGCCACCCAGTACGTACCCGGCCCCTCGCTGCACGACAAGGTCGCCGACGAGGGCCCGCTGGGCACCGCCGAGGCGGCGGCCGTCGGCGCGGCGCTGTCCGAGGGCCTGGTCGCCGTGCACGAGGCCGGGGTCGTGCACCGGGACCTCAAGCCGTCCAACATCCTGCTGTCCCCGAAGGGACCGCGGATCATCGACTTCGGCATCGCCTGGGCCACCGGGGCCTCCACCCTCACGCACGTCGGTACGGCGGTCGGCTCCCCCGGGTTCCTCGCGCCCGAGCAGGTGCGCGGAGCGGCCGTCACCCCGGCCACGGACGTCTTCTCGCTCGGCGCGACCCTCGCCTACGCCTCGACCGGTGACTCGCCCTTCGGGCACGGCAGTTCCGAGGTGATGCTCTACCGGGTCGTCCACGAGGAACCCGCGCTGCACGGGGTGCCGGACGCGCTCGCTCCGCTGGTGCGGGCGTGTCTGGCCAAGGACCCGGAGGAACGGCCGAGCACGCTCCAGCTGTCGCTCCGGCTGAAGGAGATCGCCGCCCGCGAGGCGCACGGGCTGGCCGACGTACGGCCGCCCGCGCCGCGTGCCGCGGAGGCGGACCGGCCCACCGGGCGGCTCACCGAGACCTACCCGGAGCCGCAGCGCACCCAGCGCCGGCCGCAGCCCCCGTCGGGCACGCCGGTGCGGGGCAACGCCCCCTCGCGCGGCGGCAGCGGCCCGCGCCCGACCGGCGGTGTGCCGTCGCGGCCGAACGGCGCCCGCCCCACGCCCGCCCCGCGCGGCAACGGCACCCGGCCCGGGAACGGGACCGGGCGGGGGCCCGCGTCGCGCGGTGGTTCCGGGCGGCCGGCGCCGCGTCCCACGGGTACCGGACGGCGGCCGGCCAATCCGCGGCTGCTGCGCCAGCGGCTGTTCGTGTTCGTCGTGGTGACCCTGATGGTGGCGCTCGGGATCGCGCTGGCCCAGGGCTGCTCCGGCCCGGCGCACGGGATGAGTGTGCCGGGTGGCGGTGCCGTACCCGCGAAGGCCGTGGCCCTCAGGGAGTAGCGGGGCTACGCCTCGGGGCGGCCGGCGGTCACCGCGTAGAAGGCGACCGCGGCCGCCGCGCCCACGTTGAGGGAGTCGACGCCGTGGGACATCGGGATGCGCACCCATTCGTCGGCGGCGACCAGGGCCTGGGTGGAGAGGCCGTCGCCCTCCGCGCCGAGCATCAGGGCGACCCTGTCCATCCGGTGCGGGGCCGCCTCGTCCAGGCTGCGGGCCTTCTCGTCCGGGGTGAGGGCGAGCAGCGTGAAGCCGGCCTCGCGGACCGAGTCCAGCCCCTTGGGCCAGGTGTCGAGACGGGCGTACGGCACGGAGAAGACCGCGCCCATCGAGACCTTCACGCTGCGGCGGTAGAGCGGGTCGGCGCAGTCGGGGGACAGCAGCACCGCGTCCATGCCGAGGGCCGCCGCCGAGCGGAAGATCGCGCCGATGTTGGTGTGGTCGTTGACCGACTCCATGACGACGACCCGGCGGGCGGTGCGCAGCAGTTCGGTCGCCGTCGGCAGCGGTTTGCGCTGCATGGAGGCGAGCGCGCCGCGGTGCACGTGGTAGCCGGTGACCTTCTCGGCGAGCTCCGGGCTGACCGCGTAGACGGGGGCTGGGAGTTCGTCTATGACGTCGCGCATGACGTCGACCCACTTGGCGGACAGCAGCATGGAACGCATCTCGTAGCCCGCGTCCTTCGCCCTGCGGATGACCTTCTCGCCCTCGGCGATGAACAGGCCCTCGGCCGGTTCGCGCTTGCGGCGCAACTCGACGTCGGTCAGGCCCGTGTAGTCACGGAGGCGCGGGTCGTCGGGATCCTCAACGGTGATGAGATCGGCCACAGGGTGATACTGCCTTGTCCTGGGTGGGGTGCCAATGGTCTGGAGCGGGTTGTGTTACCCGGGGTTACGCCGCTGCCCTTCAGGGCGACGTCCGCGGGCCGACGTTCACGACCTCGCCGATCACGATGACCGCCGGGGGTTTCACTTCCTCCGCGCGGACGACCTCCGCGACCGTGGCGAGGGTCGCGTCGACCCGGCGTTGAGCGGCCGTCGTGCCTTCCTGGACCAGGGCGACGGGCGTGTCCGGGGACTTGCCGTGCGCGACCAGGGTCTCGGCGATCTTCCCGATCTTGTCGACGCCCATCAGGACGACGAGGGTCCCGGTGAGCTTCGCGAGGGACGGCCAGTCGGCCAGCGAGCGCTCGTCGTCCGGCGCGACGTGGCCGCTGACCACCGTGAACTCGTGTGCGACGCCCCGGTGAGTGACCGGGATGCCGGCGGCGGACGGTACGGAGATGGAGCTGGAGATGCCGGGGACGACCGTGCAGGGAATACCGGCCTCGGCGAGCGCCTGGACCTCCTCCATGCCCCGGCCGAAGACATAGGGGTCACCGCCCTTGAGCCGTACGACCGACTTGCCCTGCTTGGCGTGTTCGATCAGGGCGTTGTTGATGGCCTCCTGGGCCATGTAGCGGCCGTACGGGATCTTCGCCGCGTCGATCACCTCGACGTGCGGCGGGAGTTCGGCGAGGAGGTCGCGGGGGCCGAGGCGGTCGGCGATGACGACGTCGGCCGCGGCCAGCAGGCGGCGGCCGCGCACCGTGATCAGGTCGGGGTCGCCGGGGCCGCCGCCGACCAGGGCGACGCCGGGGGTGCGGGTGCGGTGGTGGGGGGCGACGAGGGTGCCGTCGCGCAGGCCTTCGACGACCGCGTCCCTGATGGCGGCGGTGTGGCGGGGGTCGCGGCCGCGTGCGTCGGTGGTGAGGACGGCGACCGTGACGCCCTCGCTGTGGCCGGTCGCCGGGGTCCAGGCGGTGGCCTGGTCGGCGTCGTCGGAACGCACGCACCAGACGCGGTGGCGCTCCGCCTCGGCGGAGGCGGCGGTGTTGGCGGCGGGGTCGCTGGTGGCGATCAGGGCGTACCAGGCGTCGGCGAGGTCGCCGTCCTGGTAGGGGCGCCGGGCCCAGGTGATCTCACCGGCGTCCGCCATCGCTTCGACCGAGGGGGTCGCCTCGGGGGATACCAGGGTGATGTCGGCGCCGGCCGCGATGAGGGCGGGGAGGCGCCGCTGGGCTACCTGACCGCCGCCGAGGACGACCACGCGGCGGCCTGAGAGGCGGAGGCCTACGGGGTAGGCGGGGTGTTCGGCCATGAGGGGGCGGCTCCCTGTTGGTGGCGGTGGTGCGATGCCCTGACGTGCAGATTTTACGGGGCGGGGATTTGGGACGGCTCGGGTGTCCGGTGGCTGGGCTGCGTGGCCGGGTGCAGGGCTGTGGGTGGTTGTGCCCACCCGTTCCGCCCTGCGGAACGCCTGCCCACAACCACCCGGTCGGCCGAAGAGGAAGCCGGTGCTGCCGTCCCGCAGCCAACAGCCAACAGCCATAGGAAACCGGGACAGCCACCTCGCAGCCAGAGCCGCAGCCACAGCCACAGCCACAGCCACAGCCACAGCCACAGCCACAGCCACAGCCACAGCCACAAACGGCCGGTCGGGCGGTGTAGGAACGCGGGGACGCCGCTCCTACTTCTCCGTGACGCCCGCCGAGTCGAACGTCGCCACCTCGTGCATGGCCCTTGCCGTGCTCTGGACCAGCGGGAGGGCCAGCAGGGCGCCCGTGCCCTCGCCCAGACGGAGGTCGAGGTCGACCAGGGGGCGCAGGCCCAGTTTGTTCAGGGCGGCCACGTGGCCCGGTTCCGCGCTGCGGTGGCCGGCGATGCAGGCGGCCAGGACCTCCGGGGCGATGGCGCGGGCCACGAGGGCGGCGGCGCCCGCGCTGACGCCGTCGAGGATCACCGGGGTGCGCAGGGACGCGCCGCCCAGCAACAGGCCGACCATCGCGGCGTGTTCGAAACCGCCGATCGCGGCGAGGACGCCGATCGGGTCGGCCGGGTCCGGCTGGTGGAGGTCCAGGGCACGGCGGACCACCTCGGTCTTGCGGGCGAGGGTCTCGTCGTTGATGCCGGTGCCGCGGCCGGTGACCTCGGCGGGGTCGGCGCCCGTGAAGACGGAGATCAGGGCCGCGGACGCGGTGGTGTTCGCGATGCCCATCTCGCCGGTGAGGAGCGCCTTGTTGCCGGCCGCCACCAGGTCGCGGGCCGTCTCGATGCCCACCTCGATGGCCTGCTTGGCCTCCTCGCGGGTCATCGCGGGGCCGGTGGTCATGTCGGAGGTGCCCGCACGGACCTTGCGCGGGAGGAGGCCGGGCGTGGCGGGCAGTTCGGACGCGACGCCCACGTCGACCACGCACACCTCGGCGCCCACCTGGCCGGCGAACGCGTTGCAGACCGCTCCCCCGCCCAGGAAGTTGGCCACCATCTGCGCGGTGACCTCCTGCGGCCACGGCGTGACGCCCTGGGCGTGCACCCCGTGGTCGCCGGCGAAGATCGCGACGGCCGCGGGCTCCGGGATCGGCGGCGGGCACTGGCGGGACAGGCCGGACAGCTGAGCGGAGATGATCTCCAGCATGCCGAGCGCGCCGGCCGGCTTGGTCATCCGCTTCTGCCGCTCCCAGGCCTCGCCGAGCGCCTTGGCGTCCAGCGGGCGGACGCTGGCGACGGTCTCGGCGAGCAGGTCGTGCGGGTCCTCGCCGGGCAGCGCGCGGCGGCCGTACGTCTCCTCGTGGACCACCCAGGACAGCGGGCGGCGCTTGGACCAGCCCGCCTGCATCAGCTCGGGCTCGTCCGGGAACTCGTCGACGTAGCCGACGCACAGGTAGGCGATGACCTCCAGGTGCTCGGGCAGGCCGAGGGCGCGGACCATCTCGCGCTCGTCGAAGAAGCTGACCCAGCCGACGCCGAGGCCCTCGGCGCGGGCCGCGAGCCAGAGGTTCTCGACGGCGAGGGCGGCGGAGTACGGCGCCATCTGCGGCTGGGTGTGCCGGCCGAGGGTGTGCCGGCCGCCCCGGGTCGGGTCGGCGGTGACGACGATGTTCACCGGGGTGTCGAGGATCGCCTCGATCTTCAGTTCCTTGAACTGCTTCGCGCGGCCCTTGGGGAGGGACTTGGCGTACGCGTCGCGCTGGCGCATGGCCAGTTCGTGCATCGAGCGGCGGGTGTCGGCCGAGCGGATGACGACGAAGTCCCAGGGCTGGGAGTGGCCGACGGAGGGCGCGGTGTGGGCGGCCTCCAGGACACGCAGCAGCACCTCGTGCGGGATGGGGTCGCTGCGGAAGCCGTTGCGGATGTCACGGCGCTCGCGCATGACCTTGAGAACGGCCTCGCGCTCGGCGTCGTCGTAGGCGGGCGCGGCCGGGCCGGTGGACTGACGTGCTTCTGCCACGGGGGCCGTGCTCTCTTCCTGGTCGGCGGCCCTGGTGTCCAGGTCCTCCGCTTGCTGTACGACATCGGGGTGCTCCGGCAGCGGAGCGGGTTCGGCCTCACGGGGCCCGGGGACCGTCGCGGCCTGCCCGGGAAGCGACTCGCCGCCCTGGTCCTGCGCGGGGAGCACCAGCGGGTGGGGCGGGGTGGGGGCGAGGTGCGGGGTGGTCGGCACCTGGCCGTCCACGGGGACGAACTCGCCCAGGGGCTGCTCCTCCGGCGCGGGCTCCGCCGGGACGGCGGCGGCCAGGGGCTCCGGGGCCGCCGGAGGCTCCGCGGGGGCGGGCCCGGTGCCCTGGGTCTGCGGGCCGGCGAGGGGCACCTCGACCGGCTGGACGGGCTGCGCCTCGGGGGTCGTCTCGGCCGACGGTACGGCGGCCGGGGCGGGGATCCCGGCCGGAGCGGCCGGGACGGCCGGGGCCACCTGCTCGGCCTCCGGGGCGGCCGGGGCGAGAGGCTCCGGCGACTCGGGGAACTGCGGGGCCTCGGCGACGACGGGCGCGGGGGCCTGGGCGGGCTCCTCGGCGGCAGCCTCCTCGGGCTGTACCGGCACGGGCGGTGCGGCAGGCACCGACTGGGCGGCCTCGGCCACGAAGGCCTCCGGGACCGGAACGGACTCGGGAGCGACGGCCTCGGGCGCAACGGCTTGTGGCGCGACGGCTTCTGGCGCGACAGCCTCCGGCGCGACGGCTTCCGGCGCCGGGCCGGGCTCGGGGGCGACGGTCTCCGGGCCCAGCTCGGCCCCGACCGGCACCGCGGCCTGCTGCTGCTCCGGCAAGGCCGGCTGCACGAGCTGCTCCGGCTCGGTCACCACGGCCTCGGCGACCGGCTCCGGGACCACCACCGGCTCCACGGACCGCTGACCGGTCTCCTCCAGCACCGGCGCGGCCTCGGGTACGGCAGGCTCACCGGGTGCCGTGTCGGCGCCGGGAGCGTGCACCGCGTCCGGACCCTGCGGAACTTCCGCGATGCCCGGAACCTCAGGGAACTGCGGAACCTGAGGTACCTGAGGCACCTGTGCGATGTCCGGCGACTGCGCGACCTGCGGCGCCACCGGCTCCACCCCCAGCTCGCCCAGCTCGCCGGCGAACTCGGCCGCCGGTGCCGGAACGCCCGCCTCGACATGCGCGACCGGCTCGACCTGCTGGGCCGCGTCCTGGGGACCGTACGCGTTCTCGGGCTGCACGCCGACGCCGGCCGCCGGAGCCTGCGGCTCCGTCGCGATGCCCGTGGCCACGGCCGCCGTGGTGAGCCGGGCGACGGCCGCCTGGGCGGCGCCGGACGGATCGGCGGCATGAAGCTCGTGGGCGACCGCGGGCTGCGGCTGCGGCTCGGGAACAGCCGGAGCGGCGGGGACGGCGGACGCCGCGACGGCAACCGTCTCCGCAGCCGGAACAACCGTTTCGGCAGCCTGGGCCTGTGCGGCCACCTGGGCCACCGGAGCGGCCTGCGGTGCCGTCTGTACGGCTGCCGTCTGCACTGCTGCCGCCTGCGGGACGGTCTGCGGCGCGCCCCAGGCCGCGGCGGGCTGCGGTACGGCCTCGTGCGGCGGCTGGACGTCGAGGTACTCGGGACCCGCCGCCGGGCCCGGCTGCCGTACCGGTGCGCCGGCCGGGCCGCGGTCGGCGAGGGAGCGGACCGGACTGGTGGAGGCGTCGGGGATCGGCGGGCCGAGGTGCAGCGGGCGGCGCGGCGCCGGGGCGGTCGCCGGGTCGTGCGGCACGGAGAGGATCGGGGACGCCGGTACCGAGCTGGGCAGCCGGACGGCGGTGAGGTCGACCGAGCCGCTGTCCCGGCCGCCCGTCTCGTGCGGACCGGGCTCGTGGACGGCTTCGACGACCGGCTCCGGGGCCGGCGGCGGAACTTCGTTGCCCCAGGCGCCCTGGGCGCCGGGGAGCAGCAGGTCTTCGTCCTCGGCAGGCGACTCGGAGAGGTAGGTGTACGCGCCGTGCCCGGGAACGCCCGGCTGCTCCACCATGCCTGCGCTCTCCGGCAGTCCCTCGCCCGGGACCTGGCCGGTGTCCGTCATGCGTACCCCTCGCCCATCGGTTAGTGCCTTCTACGACCAGCTCGCCAGGGACGGCGCACCGACCGTCCCGCAGTGAAGAACGAGCGTGCGTGCCCAGCGGCACGAACGACCCGCCGGAAAAGGCGACAAAGCCATTCAGTGGCATTGTCCCGGCCGTTCGACCGTCGCGACAGCGTGATCCGCGACAGCCCGCTGTGGACTGCGCCACGTTGCGCGTCCCCGGTTCTGCCGTACCACACCCGCTCCAAAAGGGGCGTGTTTTCCGGACATTGACGAACGAATTTCCGGGCCACCGGTGCAGTGCAGCGATCGGCCAGCCTACCGCGCGCAGTATGACAACAGGATCACGGGGCGCGCTCAGGTAGAACGCCGCTGAGCAGGAACGCGACGTTCCGCTCGGTCTCCGTCCAGGCCCTGGTGTCGAGTCCGACGGACTGCAACAGGGCGCACTCGACGTCGTATCCGTGCTCGGTCAGGTCGCGGCCGATGAGTTCCGCCGCGTCCCGGGTGGCGGCGTGCGCGACGATGCGCTGCGGCCGGCGGTCGGCGACCGCGGAGACCACCGCTGCTCCCCCGCCCCCGACCCGGACGACATCGGGCTCGGGCAGGTTCTCCAGCACGTGCGGGGCGCCGCCGTGCACGATCTGGAGCTGGACCCCGAACCTGCGGGCGGCCGCGTCGCTGCGGACGCAGGCCGCGAGGTCCCGGTCGACGGCGATGACGGCGGCGCCGGCCCGGGCGGCCTCGGTGGCGAACGCGCCGCTGCCGCAGCCGATGTCCCAGACCAGGTCGCCCACCCGGGGCCCCAGCCGGGCGAGTTGGGCGGCCCGCAGCAGATCCGTCTCCCCTTCGCCGAGCGGGGTTCCGTCGCCGTACTCGGCATCGGGCTGCACCCAGCCGCGCGGGCCCGCCGACGGGTCCCGGCCGGCGATCCAGCCGCCCTCGCCCGTCGGCACCGGTCCGGCCGAGCCGCCGATGACGATGACGACGTTGGGGTCGCGCCAGGTGTGGTCGGCGGCCTTGTCGGAGGTGACGACGGAGACCTGCTCGCGTTCGGTGCCGAGTTCCTCGCAGATCACGAAGGTGCGGTGCACGCCCTCCATCAGCAGCCCGAGTTCGGCGGGGCCGGCGCCCGGTGAGGTGAGGACGGCGACCTTGGTGTGGGCACGGCACACGTTCACCGCGCGGCGCAGGGTGCGCCGGTGGGCGACGACCACCTCGGCGTCGTCCCAGGGCATGCCGGCGCGGGCGAAGGCGGTGGCCACCGAGGAGACGGCGGGCACGACCTCGACCTCCAGGCCGAACTCGGGTGCGCGCAGGGTCCGTACGACGCCGAAGAAGCCGGGGTCGCCGTCGGCGAGCACCACGGCGGTGCCGCGGTGGCCGGCGATGCGGCGGGCGGCGAGGGCGACGCTGCCGAGGCGGATGCGTTCGGCTCGGGGCGGCACTTCGGGGAGCGCCAGATGGTGGGCCGCGCCCGCGACGAGCGTGGCGGCGCCGAGCGCGCCGCGTGCCGCGGCGGTCAGGGGCGAGCCGTCCCAGCCGATCACCGTGACCCGGTCGGCCATCGTCGTCAGTCTCCAGAGCTTTCGCAGGTCGTCGTCGGGGTCGGGGCCCAGAGGGCGGGCTCCGTGAGAGTACCTGGTGGAGTTGTCCGGCGGGTGCCGGGGCGAGTCCCGTCGCCGTCAGTTCCAGGAGGTGAAGCCGTCGCCGTCGGCGAGTTCCCCGCCCGCGCCCTCCAGATCCTCCGGAAGGAGGCTCCACACGATGTAGTCGGTGCGCATGTCCGCCCAAGTGCCGTCCTCGGTGCGGACGTGGACTATGCAGGCGTTGCGCAGCACGCCCTCGCTGATACAGCCGATCTTCTGGGCCACCTGCTGGGCGGCGGTGTTGTCGGCGGCGGTGCGCAGCTCGATGCGTTCGAACTTCTGGTCGCCGAAGAGCCACTGGGCGGCGGCCAGCGCGGCCTCGGAGGCATAGCCCTCACCGCGCGCCCAGGGGGCGATGATGTACGACAAGTCGGCTGACCGGATACGCCAGTCGGCCTTGGCGAGCCGGATGACGCCGACCAGGCGCTGGGTGAGGAACTCGGTGACCGCGAGGTCGAGTCCGCGCCCGGCGAGCCGCGCGGCCGGCGCGTACTCGGTGATCCAGCGCCGGGCGCTGTCCTCGCCGTACGGCTGGGGGACGCCGGTCCAGGCCCCCACCTGCTCGTCGTTCATCATCTCGGCCAGTGCGGGCACGTCGTCCTCGTCGAGGGCACGCAGCACCAACCGCTCCGTGCTGATGGAGATGTTGGGGAAGGTGCTAGTCATGCGCCGCTCCGTAACCTTCGGAAATCCTTCAGGCCCAAACCTGCCGGGCCTGCGAACTGCCCAGCATGCAGCATGAAACCACCGAACCGCACGACGGGGTCCACCCGTGGTGACCGAGTGGACCCCGTGCGTGGCGATACGCCGTATACGTGCCGCCGGGAGAGCGGGTGGCGAGGACGGTCAGAAGGACGGGATGACCGAGCCCTGGTACTTGTCCTCGATGAACTTCTTGACCTCGGGCGAGGTGAGGAGCTTGGCGAGCTTCGTCACCCGCGGGTCCTTCTCGTTGCCCTTCTTCACCGCGAGGAAGTTGCCGTAGGGGCTGTTCTTCGCGGACTCCAGGACGAGGGCGTCCTTGGCGGGCTTGATGCCGGCCGAGATGGCGTAGTTGCCGTTGATCACCGCGGCGTCCACGTCGTCCAGGGAGCGCGCGGTCTGGGCCGCCTCGACCTCCTTGAACTTGAGGTTCTTGGGGTTCTTGGCGATGTCCTGCGGGGTCGCCTCGCTGCCGGCGCCGTCCTTGAGGGTGATGAGCCCGTTGGCGGCCAGCAGCTTGAGGGCGCGGGCCTCGTTCACCGCGTCGTTGGGGACGGCGATCGTCGCACCGCTCTTCAGCGCGTCGGCGCTCTTGACCTTGTGGGAGTAGAGGCCGAGCGGCTCCAGGTGCACCGTGACGACGGGCACGATGTGGGTGCCGCGCTTCTTGTTGAAGTCGTCGAGGTACGGCTTGTTCTGGAAGTAGTTGGCGTCCACCGAGCCGTCCTCGGTCGCCGTGTTCGGCGTGATGTAGTCGGTGAACTCCTTGACCTCCAGGTCGAGTCCGGCCTTCTTCGCCAGGTTGTCCTTGATGTAGTCGAGGATCTCGGCGTGCGGGGTCGGGCTCGCGGCGACGACCAGCGGTCCGCTGTAGTCGGAGGAGCCGGAGGCGGAGTCCTTGTCCGAGCCGCAGGCGGTGAGCCCGATGGTGAGGGCCCCTGCGGTGAGGACGGCGGCGGTGAGCTTTGCGGTGTTACGCACGAAAAGTGCCTTTCCTTAAGGGTGGAGCGACCCCGCGGTTGGTGGTGCGGGGAAATTTGAGGGGGGGTGCCGGGGCGGGTGCCGTGGCTCAGCCGGTCTTGCCGGTGGCCGTGGACGCCCTCAGCAGGCGCAGTTTCGGCGCGGCACCGGACCGGCCGCCGCGGCGGTGCAGGGAGCGGGCCGCGTAGTCGCCGGCGAACTGGATGACCGAGATGACGACGGCGAGGATGGCGACCGTGATCCACATCAGTTCGGTCTCGAACCGCTGGTAGCCGTAGCGGATGGCGATGTCGCCGAGGCCGCCGGCGCCGACCGTGCCGGCCATGGCGGAGTAGCCGATGAGCGCGACGATCGTGGTCGTGGTGGAGGAGATGAGCGAGGGCAGCGACTCGGGTACGAGGACCTTGCGTACGACGGTCCAGGTGTTGCCGCCCATCGACTGCACGGCCTCGACCAGTCCGCCGTCCACTTCGCGGACAGCCGTCTCGACGAGGCGGGCGAAGAAGGGGATGGCGCCGATCGCGAGCGGCACGATGGCGGCCTCGCGGCCGATGGTGGTCCCGGTGATCCAGCGGGTGAAGTTCATCAGCGCGACCATCAGGATGATGAACGGCATCGAGCGTGCGACGTTCACGATCTGCCCGATGACCCTGTTGGCCAGCACGTTCTGGAGCAGGCCGCCCCGGTCGGTGAGGACGAGCAGGACGCCGAGCGGAAGGCCACCCACGACGGCGATCAGCGTGGACCAGCCGACCATGTAGAGCGTGTCCCAACACGCCTGGGACAGCAGCGGCTGCATCTCGGACCAGGTCACTGGGCACCGTCCTTCACCAGCAGGGCCTCCCGGCCCAGTACGTCGATCTGGAGACCCTGCTCGCGCAGGAAGCCGATGGGCACCACGTTGTCCTCGTAGCGGCCGGGCAGTTCGATGCGCATCCGGCCGATCTGGAGGCCGCCGACGGTGTCGATGGCGGCGCCGAGGATCGATATGTCGATGTTGTAGGTGCGGGAGAGCTGGGAGATGACCGGCTGGGTGGCGGCCTCGCCGTGGAAGGTGACGTCGAGGACGGTGCGGTCGTCGCCGGAGGCCTCGCCGCCGACCGGGAAGAGCGCGGCGGCCAGTTCGGAGCCCGGGGTGGCGAGCAGCTCGCTGACGGTGCCGTGTTCGACGATCCGCCCCTTCTCCATCAGCGCGGCCGAGTCGCAGATCGTCTTGACGACGTCCATCTCGTGCGTGATGAGCAGGACGGTCAGGCCCAGCTGCCGGTTCAGGTCGCGCAGCAGCTGGAGGATGGAGCGGGTGGTCTCCGGGTCGAGGGCGCTGGTGGCCTCGTCGGAGAGCAGCACCTTGGGGTCGCCGGCCAGGGCGCGGGCGATGCCGACGCGCTGCTTCTGGCCGCCGGAGAGCTGGGCCGGGTAGGCCTTCGCCTTGTCGGCGAGCCCGACCAGGTCGAGCAGCTCAAGCGCCTTGCGGGAACGTTCCTTCCCTGACTTTCCGAGGATTTCCAGCGGCAGCTCGACGTTGTCCTGGACGGTCCGGGAGGACAGCAGGTTGAAGTGCTGGAAGACCATGCCGATACGGCTGCGCGCCTGCCGCAGCTCCTTGCCGGCCCGGGGGCCGCGCCCGGCGAGGGCGGTGAGGTCCCGTCCGTCGACCGTCACGGTGCCGGTGGTGGGGCGCTCCAGCAGGTTGACGCAGCGGATGAGCGAGGACTTGCCGGCGCCGGACTGGCCGATGACGCCGTACACCTCGCCCTCGCGGACATGCAGATCGACGCCGTCGAGGGCGGTGACCTCGCGGCCGCGCGAGCGGTAGACCTTGGTCAGGCCCGTGGTGGTGATCACGTGGGTTTCCGTCACTGTCGAGTGCGCGGGCGTGGGTGTGCCCGGGCGCACGGGTGCGTTCGTTCAGGGACGCGGCACGGTCCTCGCAGGGGCGCTGAACCGGGGAGAACATGTGCGCGGGGGGGGCGGCTCGTGTCACGTACGGGCGTCGTGGCGTCGTACGGACATGCCACCGGTCTCGCTTCGGGGCGCGAGCTCTGGGGTGGTGCGGGGGCCCTCTAGAAGGCGCACATTCGACACATACAACGAGCACCGGGCGTCATGGGCGCCTCGGTCGCAGGGGTGCGGTCGCTCGTCGTGGTCATGCGATCAGTAAACCAGACCTACGGTCCTGACAGGCCGCCGCTGTCCGCATGGTGGACGGCGGCGGACGCCTTTCAGCCGCGGCGCGATATCTCGATTGCGTGGTCGGTGACCAGTGCGGACAAGGCCGAGAGGTCCTCCACCACGAGGTCCGCGTCCAGCTCGTGCGCCTGGTGGGTTGTGGCCAACGCCACGGTGGTCATACCGGCCGCGCGGCCCGCCTGGAGTCCGGCGGGGGCGTCCTCGAAGACCACGCAGTGCGCCGGGTCGACGCCCAGCTGGCGGGCGGCGAGGAGGTAGGGCTCGGGGTCGGGCTTGCCGCGGGTGATGTCGTCCGCGCAGACCAGCGTCTTCGGCCGGATCCCGACCGCTTCCAGGCGGGCCTCGGCCAGGCGGCGGGTGGCGGAGGTGACGACGGCCCAGCGGTCGGCGGGCACGGCGGCGAGGAAGGCGGCGGTGCCGGGGAGCAGGTGGACGCCGTCGTCGGGGACGTCCTCCACCTCCAGTTGTTCGACCCGGGCGACCGCCTCCGGCACGAGGTCCGCGGGGAGCAGGTCGGCGACGATGTCCGCGGCGGGCCGTCCGTGCAGTTCGACTCGGGCGAACTCCTCGGTGACGCCGTACTCCGCCGCCCAGCGGGTCCAGCAGCGCTCGACCGATTCGAGAGAGGAGACCAGGGTGCCGTCGTTGTCGAACAGGAGGGCTTGTGCGTGGATCGTCATGGTCTCGACCCTACGGTGTACGGCAGGGGCGACGGCATCGGGCCGTTTCGGCCGTAATAAGGTCACCGCATGCTCAATGCCCTGCTGACGGTGACCGGAGTCGCCGCGCTGCTGCTCGCCGCGTGGTGCGGCTGGGCGGCGTACCGGGACCAGCCGACGAAGGACTGGCACTTCATCGGGATGGCCGTGGTGTCGGTGCTGGCGCTGATCCAGCTGATCGCCGGGATCGTGCTGCTGGCGCGGGGCGAGAAGCCGGACCAGGGTACGACGATCTTCGTCGCCTATCTGCTGGGTGCGTTCGCGTGTGTGCCGGCCGCGGGGTTCATGTCGCTCGCCGAGCGGACGCGGTGGGGTTCCATGACGGTCGCCGCGGGCGGTGTGGTGCTGGCCGTGCTGGAGGTGCGGCTCTATGACATCTGGGGAGGGTGAGATGACGGCCGTGGAAGAGAGGCCGAAGCGGCTGACGAGTGGGCCGGGGACGCTGCTGGTGTGGTTCTACGGCGTGATGGTCGTCGGGGCCGTGTCGCGATCCGCGTACCAGATCGCGACCGAGTTCGACCGGGCGCCGCTCGCGTACTCGTTGTCCGCCGTTGCCGGGGTGGTGTACGCGTTCATCACGTACACGCTGGTGCGGGGCGGCGACACGGCCCGCAGGGTGGCGCAGGTGTGCTGCGCCGCCGAGCTTGCGGGGGTGTTGGTCGTGGGTACGTGGACCCTCGTCGACTCCTCCGCCTTCCCGGACGCGACCGTGTGGTCGGACTACGGGATGGGGTACGTGTTCATTCCGGTGCTGTTGCCGATTTCCGCCTTGTACTGGTTGCGGAAGGGCGCCCAGCGGGGAGCGGCTTGAGGAACGTGCGCGACTGACGGTGCGTTGTGGCTGGTCGCGCAGTTCCCCGCGCCCCTGACGGGGCGCTTCAGCCAAGGGGGCTGAAAAGTCACGCCGTTGTTGCGTAAGTGCTCACCGGCTTTTCCAGGACGATCATGGGGACGCCGTCTGCGCCCTTTGAGGTGCCTACCGTTTCGTAGCCGACGCGGCGGTACAGGCGGAGGTTGCCCTCGCTGCGGTGGCCCGTGAAGAGGCGGAACTTCTTGGCGCCGCGTTCCTCGGCCAGCGCCGACTCGGCCGCGCGGAGCAGCCTCGCGCCGATGCCGTGGCCCTGGAGGCGGGGGTGGACGCAGAGCTTGCCGATGGCGGCGGCGCCGTCCTCGGTGACCGAGCCGCGGACCGAGCCGACGACCTCCTCGCCGAGGCGGGCGACGAAGACGCAGTCGGCGGCGAGCTCCTGACGGACCGAGTCGAGGCTCTGGACGAGCGGGTCGATGCGGTAGTTGCCGTACAGCGCAGCTTCGCTCTGGAAGCACAGGTACTGGAGCCTGAAGATCTGCTCTGCATCCTGCTCGGTCGCCACCGAGATGGTCACGCTCATGCCCATGTGCGCACGCCTCCCGCTCACCTGATCGCCTGTCGTTCTCACTCCTATCCCCGTGCTTCGCGGGGCGCAACCTCCGGCGTCAACAATCGGCGCAGACAACCCAGACATCTGGAACGTTCCGGGCCGAGACTTCCCTGTGAGATACCCAACTCCCCCGCGATCTCCCGGTATGTCAGGTCTTTCGGGGACAGCAGGGCCTGGAGGAGGCGCGGGCAGCGGCCGGGCAGCCGGGCCACGGCCTCGCGCAGGGCGCGGTGGCGGGCGGTGGTGAGGACGCGCTGTTCGGGGGTGGGGGTGACGGGGTCGGCGGGGTCGGCGGGGTACGGGTGTTCCCGGCGGGCGGTACGTCGGGTGCGGCGGGACTCGGCTCGGACGGCCCTGCGCAGCCAGTCCTCGGGGGCCCGGGGCGGACCGTGGGTCTCCAGGCGCTCCAGGAGGCGGAGCCAGACGGTCTGCTCCAGGTCGCGGGGATCGCCGCCGCAGCCATGTGCCTCGGCGGCGGCCTCGGCGGTGAGCAGCGGGCGCAGGGCGGTGACCAGGTCGTTCGTCATATGCGGAACGACGCGGCCGCCCCGGCCCAGGTTGCCGGGGCGGCCGCGAGACACCCCGAACGGGGTGCGGGGGCTCAGCCGTTGACGAAGTCGGCGCGGGCCAGCAGGGCGGTGTCGGCATTGTCGGTGAAGACGCCGTCGATGCCCGTCTCGAAGTACTTCTGGAAGACCGGGAAGACGTTGCCGTAGGCGTCCGCGTCGCGGCCGATGCGGTAGGCCGGCGGCAGGAAGGGGTTCTCGTTGCGCATGGTGTAGGGGTGCAGGATCAGGCCCACCTTGTGCGCGTCCGCGACCAGCGTGCTCGGTGTGGTGAAGTCGCCGTTGGCGTCCTTCGGGATGATCAGGTCGACGGTCGGGCCGATGCCCTGCGCGTAACCGGCTATCTCCCGCAGGCCCTTCGGCGTGATCAGGTCGGCGACCGTGCGCGGGTCGCCGGTCGCGACGAAGTCGTAGGGCTGCGTGTTGGCGGCGGAGAGCAGCACGACCAGCGGGTTGTCGATCAGCTTGTTGAGGCGCTGGATGCTGGTCGGCTCGAAGGACTGGACGATGACCGGCGAGTTCCGCTTGTCCTTGCCGTGCTTGCGCAGCAGCTTGGCGATCCGCTCCTCGACGCCGAGGCCGAGCCTGCGGAAGTAGGTGGGGTGCTTGGCCTCCGGGTAGATCCAGACCTGCTTGCCGCGCTTGCGGGTCTGCTCGTCCTGCCACTTGAGGACTTCCTCGAAGGTGGGGATCTCCCAGCGGCCGTTGTAGAGCGTGTTGTGCGGGCGGTTGGCCGGGATGCGCTCGATCGCGCGCAGCGTCTTCAGCTCGGCGAGCGTGAAGTCCTCGGTGAACCAGCCGGTGGTGGGCACGCCGTCCAGCGTCTTGGTGGTCTTGCGGTCGGCGAACTCGGGGTGGTCGGCGACGTTCGTGGTGCCGCCGATCTCCGGCTCGTGACGGCAGACCAGGTGACCGTCCTTGGTGGGGACGAGGTCGCCGGCCTCGACGACGTCGGCGCCGAGGTCCAGGGCCAGGTTGTAGGAGCCGAAGGTGTGCTCCGGGCGGTAGCCGCTGGAGCCCCGGTGGCCGATGATCGTCGGCTTCGGCAGGCTCTTCAGTCCGCCGCCGTGCCCGGCCTGCTTCGCCTCGGCCGCTCTGGCCGTGCCGGGCAGTCCGAGGACCGCGCTGCCCGCGCCGAGCACCGCGGCGCCGAGCAGTGCCCGCCGTCCGGTCGTCCCGTTCAGCTCTGTCCGCTCGTTCGAGTCCTGCGTGTTCATGAGCGCTCTCCTGACCTTCGCCCTTCGATGCCGGCTGATCGTAGGGCTGCGGATGTGACCGAAGGGAGACCACCGACCCAACGTCCGGGTGACGCCGCATGGCTGCTGGACGGCGAGTCATGACGGTCCGTCGGCGACATCCGTCACATCGTCGCGGGCTCGTTACGCCCCGCCCCCGGGACGTCACCGCAGGTAAACCAGCGTCAACAGTACGTAAGACCTCGGTGAACCGGCGGTACTCGATGTGCGCTTCCCACGGAGCCGCGAGTAATGTCCTCACCTGCACAGACTCATACCGCCCCTCGACATCGGAGGACCCGTTGTCCCGCTTCGCGCTCATCAAGGCAGTGCTCGGACCGATCATGCGCCTGATGTTCCGCCCGCAGGTGGAGGGCGTGGAGCAGATCCCCGGGGACGGTCCGGTCATCCTCGCCGGCAACCACCTCACGTTCATCGACTCGATGATCCTGCCGCTCGTGAGCAAGCGGCAGGTGTTCTTCATCGGCAAGGACGAGTACGTCACCGGCAAGGGCGTCAAGGGCCGGCTGATGGCCTGGTTCTTCACCGGCGTCGGCATGATCCCGGTGGACCGGGACGGCGCGAGCGGCGGGGTCGCCGCGCTGATGACCGGCAAGCGGATCCTGGACGAGGGCCGGATCTTCGGGATCTACCCGGAGGGCACCCGCTCCCCCGACGGCCGGCTCTACCGGGGCCGTACCGGCATCGCGCGGCTGACGCTGATGACCGGCGCGCCGGTGGTGCCGTTCGCGATGATCGGCACGGACAAGCTGCAGCCGGGCGGCAAGGGCATCCCGCGGCCCGGCAAGGTCACCGTGCGGTTCGGGGAGGCCATGGAGTTCTCCCGGTACGAGGGCATGGACCGGGACCGCTACGTGCTGCGGGCCGTGACCGACTCGGTGATGGCCGAGGTGATGCGGCTGTCCGGACAGGAGTACGTGGACATGTACGCCACGAAGGCGAAGGCCGCCTGACACTCTTTCGGCGCAAGGGCACGGACCGGTGGTCCGTGCCCTTCTGTCTGCCATCTGCCTGATCCGTCCGGCGTCCGCCTGCCGGTGGAATCTGCCCCGACACATCGGTCATTCGTCCGCATTTACCGACCATATGAGCACACAGCATGTCTTATTTCAGACATGCAGAAACCTTCTCGGCGTACCCTGCTCCGTGCTCCGTTCGCTGCCGCCGGGGCGGGGCTCCTTGCGGCATGTTCCGACTCCGGCTCCGAACCCAGTTCCGGCCCGCAGCACACGGCCGGCACCGCGGCGTTCGTCCCGCAGGGGCCCAGGGGGTTCGTCAACCCGTCGGACCCAGAGGTGCTCGCGGCCGAGCGGAGACGCGGGTCCGGCCCCGTCCGCATGATCGGGTTCACGGCCGCCAGGAGCATGCTGGACCTGGGCGGGCGGTCGGTCCACAGCTGGGCGTACAACGAGTCGGTCCCGGGGCCGCTGGTGCGCGTCACCGCCGGTGACGTCCTCAGCCTGACCCTCTCCAACCAGCTGCCCGAGAAGACCACGCTGCACGCCCACGGGGTACGGCTGCGCTGCGACATGGACGGTGTCCCGGACCTGACCCAGTCCCCCGTCGCGCCGGGAACGGACTTCATCTACCGGTTCGTCGCCGCCCACCCGGGCACGTACCTGCTCCACTCGCACGTCGGCATGCAGCCCGACCGGGCCCTCTACGCGCCGTTCATCGTCGACGACCCGAAGGAGCCGCTCTCCTACGACCAGGAGTGGATCGTCGTCCTGGACGACTGGCTCGACGACATCGACGGCTCCAACCCCGAGCAGGTGCTCGACCAGCTCAAGCCGGGCGGGTCCATGGGGATGGACATGGCCATGGGTCCCGGCCGCGGTACCCCGAGCCCGCACGGGTCGGCGCATGCGCACGCCTCCGCGTCACCGTCGCCCTCGAAGTCCAGGTCCAAGAAGCCGACGGGCCCCGACCGGGTACTGCACAACTCCCACAGCCAGATGCTGCACGGCGAGGGCGGCAACGTCGCCTACCCGCACTACCTGGCCAACGGGCGGCTGCGCACCGACCCCTCCGTCTTCCGCTGCCGCCCCGGCGACCGGGTCCGGATCCGCATCATCAACGCGGGCTCCGAGACGGCCTTCCGGGTCGCGCTCGGGGGCCATGCCATGACCGTCACCCACACCGACGGCTATCCCGTGCAGCACAAGAGGACCGACGCGCTGCTCGTCGGCATGGCCGAGCGGTACGACGTCCTCGTCACCGCCAAGGACGGCGTCTTCCCGCTCGTCGCGCTCGCCGAGGGCAAGAAGGGCAAGGCGGTGGCGATCCTCCGCACCGACAAGGGCAGAAACCTTCCCGCGCCGGATGTGCGTCCTGACGAACTGGACCGCGAGGTCGTGCCGGCGCGGCGGCTGCTGCCGGCCGAGTCCGTCGCCATGGACGACCGGCATCCCGACCGCGACCTGCGGATCAGGATCACGGGGACGATGCAGAGGTATGACTGGGGGTTCGACCACAAGCCGTACGACGTGCGGGAGCGGCATGCGGTGCGGGCCGGTGAGCGGGTGCGGCTGACGCTGGTCAACGCGACCGACATGTGGCATCCGATGCATCTGCACGGGCATACGTTCGCGGTCGGCGGGATCAGCTCGGCGGGGGCGCGCAAGGACACGACGATCGTGTTGCCGCATCGCAAGCTGGTGCTCGACTTCGACGCCGACAACCCCGGGTTGTGGATGCTGCACTGTCACAACCAGTACCACTCGGAGAGCGGGATGATGACGGTGCTGGGCTATAAGAAGTGACGAGTGGGGGGCTTCGGCGGTACTTCGGGCGCGGGTGCGTCGTGGTTGCTCGCGCCCACGCGACGGCAGCCGCAAGTCAAACACAGCCCCGCGCCCCTGGGGAGTTGCGCCTACGCGGCGCCTTCCAGTTTCTGCCCCTTCAGCAAGAACCAAGCCGCCAGCGCCGTCGCCAGGAGGACTGCGGCGCCTGCGCCCGAGGCCAGGTGGAGGCCGTGGGTGAAGGAGTCGCGGGCCGCGGTCAGCATCGCGGTCGCCGTGGGGGTGGGCATGGTCGTCGACGCCTCCACGGCCGCGCCCAGTGATTCATGGGCGGCGGCCGGGGTGCCCGGCGGGGCCGTGAAGCCGCGGTAGACGCCGGTCACGATCGACCCGAGCAGGGCGATGCCGAGCGCCGCGCCCAGTTCGTACGCCGTCTCGGAGACCGCCGAGGCGGCGCCGGCCTGGTCCTTGGGGACGCTGGAGAGGATGACGTCCGCCGTGACCGTGAAGGAGAAGCCCGCGCCGACGCCCACCACCAGCAGGGCGGCGCCGAGGACCGGGTAGCCGGTGGACTGCGAGAGGGTGGTCAGGGCCGCGAGGGCCACGCCCACGGCCGCCAGGCCGCCGGAGACCACCGCCCGTACCGAGTGACGGCGGGCCGCCCGGCCGGCCACCAGCCCCGCCGCCACCGCGCCGACCGCGGCCGGGAGTTCGGCGAGACCTGCCTCGAACGGGCGCCTGCCCTGGACCAGTTGCAGGTACTGGGAGAGGAAGAACACCAGGCCCGACATGCCGAGCACGGTCAGCAGGTCGGCCAGGACCGCGCCGCTGAAGCCGCGGTTGCGGAACAGCCGCATGTCCAACAGCGGCCTGGGCATGGTGAGCTGGCGGTGGACGAAGCCGTAGAGGGCCGCGCCGCCGAGCAGGGCGGTGGCCGCACTCACGCCGGTGAGGCCGTGGGTCGCGGCCTCCTTCACCGCGTACACGACGGCGATCATGCCGACCAGCGACAGCACGACGCTGCCCAGGTCCCAGGGGCCGGGGTCGGGGTTGCGGGACTCGGGGAGCGTCCTGGCGCCGACGAGGACCAGGACCACCATCACCGGCACGTTGATCAGGAAGACCGAGCCCCACCAGAAGTGTTCGAGCAGGAAGCCGCCCACGATCGGGCCGATGGCCGTACCGGCCGAGGCCGCCGCGCCCCAGATGCCGACGGCGAGGCTGCGCTCGCGCGGGTCGTGGAAGAGGTTGCGGATCAGGGCGAGGGTCGCGGGCATCAGGGTCGCGCCCGCGACGCCCAGCAGGGCGCGGGCCGCGATCAGCATCCCGGGGGTCGTCGCGTACGCGTTCAGGACGGATATCGCACCGAACGCCGCCGCGCCGCAGAGCAGGATCCGCTTGCGGCCGATGCGGTCGCCGAGGCTGCCCATCGAGACCAGCAGCCCGGCGATGACGAACGAGTAGACGTCACCGATCCAGAGCAGCTGGGTGCCGGAGGGGTCGAGATCTTCGCTGATGTAGGGGGTCGCGAGGCCGAGGACGGTCGCGTCCACGGCCACCAGCAGCACGGCGAGCACGAGAGCGGAGAGGGCGAGCCAGCGGCCCGGCCGCGTCTCCTCCGCCTCCGCGACGCGCGCCGGCTGCACGGTGCTGGTCATGATTCCTCTCTTCGTCGTGCGCCGCCGAGCAACAGCTCGACGATCATGTGGGTGAAGTCGTTGCGGGCGACCCGGCCTTCGGAGACCGCCCAGGCGGCGGAGGCCAGCAGGCCGTACAGCGCCTCGGTGAGCCAGGCGGGCGCGAGGTCGATACGGAACTCGCCGCTCTGCTGGCCGCGTCGGAAGAGGGCCGCGATGCGGTCGTCGATACGGGCCCAGCCCTGGTTCTGCCCGTCGCCCTCGAACAGCTGGTTCTCGGTGTAGAGGAAGGCGAGCAGGCCGGCGGCCGGTTCGATCTCGCGGACCAGGCGGTGTACGGCGTCGGCCGCCGGGCCCTCGTCCAGGCGGGCGGCGTCCAGGGCCGCCTCGCACTCCTCGATGCCGAGCGCCTCCAGGGCGCGGACGAGCGCGTCGCGGCCCGCGAAGTGCCGGTGCAGGGTGGCCCGGCTGATCCCGGCGGCCTTGGCGACCTCGTCCATGGTCGCGGTGGATTTGCGGGTCAGCAGGGCGGCAGCGCTGCGCAGGACGTGGTCGCGATCGAGGGCCATGAGACAAGAGTAGCCCACATGAGACACTGATGTCTCATTATTGGCACGCGTGACTCAGAGAGGGCGGATCAGGGGTCGCGTCAGTGCCAGGGCAGGCTGCCGCGTCGCTCCCAGTAGGCGCGCGGTTCCTCGGCCAGAGCGGCGAGCCGGGTCAGCTGGTCGGCATCAAGGTCGACCACGGCCGCGTGGAGGTTGGAGTCGAGCTGACCGAGCGTCGCCGCGCCGGAGAGGACCACTCCGGTCCAGGGCTCGCGCAGGACCACCGCGAGGGCGACGGCGTCGGCGCCCAGGCCGGTCTCCTCGGCGACGGCCTTCAGGACGGCGGGAGCGTGCGGGGCGGCCAGGCGGCCGTTGGCCATGCCCTCCTTCACGATCACCGTCAGTCCGGCGTCGTGCGCCTCGGCGAGAGCCGGGCCCGCCGAGGTCTCCAGGGCGTTGTACGTCGACTGGACGGTACGGAAGAGGGGCTCGCCGTCGACCGTGACGGCGAGGGCGGCGCGGATGGCGTCTGCCTGGGCGGGCCCGCTGGTGGAGAAGCCGATGGTGAGGCCGGTGGCCGCCGCCTCGGCGAGGCGGGCGTGGAGTTCCTTGTCGGTGAGGGCGGGGCTGTCCGGGGTCACCGAGTGGATCTGGTAGAGGTCGAGCCGGTCGCCGAGCAGCTCGGCGGTCTCGGCGCGCTGACGGTCGTACGTCTGCAGGCTGTGGTCCTTGACCTCATGCGTCTCGGCGTCCGCCGACCAGCCGGCCGTGTAGGTGTAGCCCCACTTGCTGCCCACGACGACGTCCTGGATGTCCGGGTGGGCGGTCAGCCAGCCGGCCAGGAACTCCTCGGAGCGGCCGTAGGAGCGGGCCACGTCGAAGTAGCGGACGCCCTGGGCGTAGGCGGCGTCGAGGAGTTCGTGCGTGCGGGAGCGGAGGGCGCCGACGCTGCGGTCCTCGCCGAGGTCTTCGTCGCGGCCGAGGTTGATGTAGCCGGGGCGGGCGACCGCTGCGAGGCCGAGGCCGAGGTGCGCGGTGGGCGTGGTCACGGTGGCCAGGCGGCTGAACGGCATGGGGGCTCCCGGCACGGTCGGCGTAGGGGATCTCACCTCAGGAGAGGGATCTCGCACCAATCTACCCAGTCCCGCGCGGTTCGGTCTTGCGCCGGGAGCCGCCGCCGCACGACAGGCCCGCACTGTTTCACTCCGGCGGTCCCGACTCGAAAGCGTTCACCATGGGGAGGCACTCACCATGTCTGTGATCTTCTTCGACATCGGAGAGACCCTTGCGGATCCCCAAGTGGACCCCGACGGCTCGCTGAGTCTGCGGCCCCGGCCGCGTGTCGTCGCCACGCTCGACGCCCTCCGCGAGGTGCGCAAGGGCATCATCTCCAACCCCGGGTCGGGCGAAGGTGCCGCAGCGCGGGCAGCGGGCGCGTTGGCGCAGGCGTTCCCCGGCCGTTTCACCGACGAGGCCCTTGTGCACTGGGGCACGAAGAACAGCCGGGAGATCTTCGACCGGGCAGTCGCGAGCACAGGGGGTGCGACAGCGGACGACTGTGTCTTCGTGGGCGAGAACGCCCAGGAGCGCGCGTTCGCCCGGGAGGCGGGGATGCGTACCGCGACGCACCCGGTGTTCACCCTGGCCGCGATGGAGAACCGTCCCGTGTTCCGGGCGCGGATCGGAGTGCCGGGGGGCCAGGACCAGGCGGCGTTGACCGCGGCCATGAACAGGACCGAGGCCGTTCCCGTGCAGGTCGTCTCCGGGCGACTCGTGGTGGCCATGGTGACCACGCGGGGCACCGAAGTGCTCGAGCGCGCCGGTTTCACGGTGGACGTGCAGGGAGAGGTGGAGGAGCTGGCGGGCACCGAGAAATTCGTCAGCGACCTGCTGGCCCGCGGCGAGGCGGTCTTCGAGGGTGAGGAGCCGACGCCCGAGACGACGCACGTGATCAAACGCGAGGACGACGGACGGCTCACCGTCCGTCGCCTGCGTTTCTTCCGATGAACGCGGTCCGGGAACTCAGTCGAAGCACCGCCGGACCAGGGCCAGGCCCTCGCCGGTCGTGTTCCGCGTGATCTCGTGCGTCTTGAGCCGGGAGGGGCTGTCGTCGGCGAACGACGTGGCGGAACGGTGCTCCGCGGGCACCTGGACCCGGCCGCGGCGGAAGAGGTCCTCGAGGTACGACGTCGCGACGCGCTCGGGGTCGGAGGGCCGCACCGAGCCGCCAGCGGGGTCGGAGCCCGCGACGCCGAAGCGTCGCTCCTGCGCCGGGGCGGCGAGGGTGAGCGGCTGGGTGACGCCGTACGTCGTCCCCTGGACCGTGACGGGCGTCAGTCCCTCGTCGTCTCCACCGCCCGGCATCGACTCGGCGATTCCGGGGCCTCGGCGTGCCACCTCCGGCTCGGTGACGGATGCGGCGGCCTCCAGGGAGAGGATGCCGTGCCGGATGAACGCCGAGCGCAGGGACTGGCCGTACATGCCGCCGTTCCGGCGATGGTCGGCGGCGATCATGTGAGCCGCAATCTGCGCGTAGTAGGCGGACACCACGGGTGCGGCGACGACCGCGTCCACCAGCAGCTGTCCCGCGATCTCGGCCGCCCTGCCCAGACCGGCCTGGTCCTGCAGGTCCTGCTGGTGGAAGATCCCCGCAACGATCTTCAGGAACGCGCCGCTGAACACCCGGGAGAACGAGTGCGGCTCGCTGGAGAGTCTGCTGGCGGGCTCGTTCGGCGACAGCAGCACCGGGTCGCGGTAGAAGAAGCTGTTCGCCATGTTGCGCAGGCAGTCCGGGTCCACGGCGTTCGGGTGGCCCTGGCGGATCGCCCAGCCCAACTGCTCGGCCGTCCTGGACACCCGGGAGGACAGTTCGAGGTCGCTCTGCGTCTCGGCCAGTACCGCGGTCCGCAGCGATTCCAGCTGGAGCGAGCCCAGCAGGGCGCTGATGTCGCCGAACGCCTCGTGGAGGGCGGCCGTCTCCGCGCTCGCCATGTTGAACAACTGGGGGCGCAGGGCGTCGAGGACCGCGTGCCCCGCCTCGTGCTGGACGACCTCGTTGCTCTCGCACGCGGCGACATTGACGCCTGCCACCGTGCGGCGGAAGAACCACAGGCCTTTACGGTCGTAGAAGGCGTTCAGGTCGTCCCCTGCGTTGAGGTGGGCCGTGAGAGCGCGCCCGACCTGCGGATGCCACTTCGTTCCGGTCGGAACCAGCGGACCCCAGGTCTGGCTGGCCCGGCTGAGCGAGTCGGCCGCCACCCAGTAGCGAAATGCCTCGGTGCCGGGCCCCGCGCTGTCCGGCTGCGGCGCGGTCTCCGCGATGGCCATCGGGAAGGGCTGGGCGTCCAGATGCGGGATGGGATGCGGTACGGGCATGTTGATGTGCAGAGGATCTCCGCCGGGGTCGTCCTCGAACACCAAGACCATCGGCATGGTCGCTTGCTGTGGCTGCACCGTCATGGCGGCTCCATGTGGGGGTGGGATCGGGGTGGGTGACGGAAGACACCGAATAGGCACTTTTGCCCAAAAATGTCCCCTGCCTCAGTACGAGGCCCCCGTAGCCCGGTGTCAATTCGAACAGGAGCAGGCGGAGATGCCTCCGAGGGGCAGCGGCAGCGGCTGGGCCGGCCGTCCCTCCTGGCCCGCGCCCGGTGCGCACAGGCCGCTGATCGCGGCGAGGCCGGCCGCCAGTCGGGGGACGGGGGCCCGGCATCCGGGTCCCACCGGGTTCTCCGGGTCCCTCCTCCGGATCCCTCCTCCGGGTTCACCGGGCGGAGCCGAGACTCTCTCACCGGACAGCGTGAAGGGCCCGGACAGACAACGTGTCCGGGCCCTTCAGGATGCGCTGGGCTAGGCCGTCCTGGCCGCCGCCCAGCCGTGCTGTGCCGCCACGTCCGCCTTGACCTCCGCCAGCTGCACTGCCACCGCGCTCGGTGCCGTACCGCCACGGCCGTTGCGGGAGGCAAGGGCGCCCGGGACGTTGAGAACCGTCCGCACCTCCGGGGTCAGGTGGGCGCTGATCTTCGCGAACTGGTCGTCGGTCAGCTCGTCCAGTTCCTTGCCCTCGGCCTCTGCCGCCTTGACGCACTCGCCGGCCACCTCGTGGGCGACGCGGAACGGGACGCCCTGCTTGACCAGCCACTCGGCGATGTCGGTGGCGAGGGAGAAGCCGGCCGGGGCCAGTTCCTCCATGCGCTCGCGGTTGACGGTGAGGGTGGCCATCATGCCGGTGAAGGCGGGGAGCAGGACCTCCAGCTGGTCGCAGGAGTCGAAGACCGGCTCCTTGTCCTCCTGGAGGTCGCGGTTGTAGGCGAGCGGGAGGGCCTTGAGGGTGGCCATCAGGCCGGTCAGGTTGCCGATCAGGCGGCCGGACTTGCCGCGGGCCAGCTCCGCGATGTCCGGGTTCTTCTTCTGGGGCATGATCGACGAGCCCGTGGAGAAGGCGTCGTGCAGGGTCACGAAGGAGAACTCCTTCGTGTTCCAGATGATGATCTCCTCGGCGATCCGGGAGAGGTTCACGCCGATCATCGCGGTGATGAAGGCGAACTCCGCCACGAAGTCGCGGGAGGCCGTGCCGTCGATGGAGTTCGCGGAGCTGCCGTGCTCGAAGCCGAGGTCGGCGGCGACCGCCTCCGGGTCCAGGCCGAGGGAGGAGCCGGCGAGGGCGCCGGAGCCGTACGGGGACACCGCCGTGCGCTCGTCCCACTGGCGCAGCCGCTCCGCGTCCCGGGTCAGGGACTGGACGTGGGCCAGGACGTGGTGGGCGAAGAGGACCGGCTGGGCGTGCTGGAGGTGGGTGCGGCCGGGCATCGCCACGTCCGGGTGGGCCTCGGCCAGGCCGATCAGGGCGTCCTGGAGGTCGGCGATGAGGCCGCCGATGACGCGGGCGTGGTCCCGCAGGTACATCCGGAAGAGGGTCGCCACCTGGTCGTTGCGGGAGCGGCCGGCGCGCAGCTTGCCGCCGAGGTCGGGGCCGAGGCGTTCCAGGAGGCCGCGCTCCAGGGCGGTGTGCACGTCCTCGTCGGCGATCGTGCCGATGAAGGTGCCCGCGGCGACGTCGGCCTCGAGCTGGTCGAGGCCCTCGATCATCCGGGTCAGTTCGTCCTCGGTGAGCAGGCCCGCCTTGTGCAGCACGCGCGCGTGGGCACGCGAGCCGGCGATGTCGTAGGGCGCGAGCCGCCAGTCGAAGTGGACGGACGCGGACAGCTTCGCCAGGGCCTCGGCGGGACCGTCGGCGAAACGGCCGCCCCAGAGCCGTACGTCACCGCTGTTGCTGCTCACTTGCGTTGCTCCTAGAGAGATACGGATGTGGCACCGCCTCCCCGGCCATGAACGGGGAGGCGGTCGTCACGCTACTGCTTGGGCCAGGTCACGTCGGGCTACGCCCGCAGTTGACGCTGCGCGGCGATCTTCGACGACAGGCTGTAGATGTCGATGAAGCCCTTGGCCGCGGCCTGGTCGAACGAGTCGCCGGTGTCGTAGGTGGCGAGGTTGAAGTCGTAGAGGGAGGAGTCGGAGCGGCGGCCGGTGACGACCGCGCGGCCGCCGTGCAGCGTCATGCGGATGTCACCGGAGACGTGCTGGCTCGCCTCTTCGACGAAGCCCTCCAGGGCGCGCTTGAGCGGGGAGAACCACTGGCCGTCGTAGACGAGTTCGCCCCAGCGCTGCTCCACCTGCCGCTTGTAGCGGGCGAGTTCGCGCTCGACGGTGACGTTCTCCAGTTCCTGGTGGGCGGTGATGAGCGCGATCGCGCCCGGCGCCTCGTACACCTCGCGGGATTTGATGCCGACCAGGCGGTCCTCGACCATGTCGATCCGGCCGACGCCCTGGGCGCCGGCGCGCTCGTTGAGCTCCTGGATCGCCTGGAGGACGGTGACGGGCCTGCCGTCGATCGCGACCGGGGCGCCCGCCTGGAAGGTGATGACCACCTCGTCGGGGTCGCGCGGGGTGGCCGGGTTCTGGGTGTACTCGTAGATGTCCTCGATCGGGCCGTTCCAGATGTCTTCCAGGAAACCGGTCTCGACGGCGCGGCCGAAGACGTTCTGGTCGATGGAGTACGGGGACTTCTTGGTGGTCGCGATCGGGAGGCGCTTCGCCTCGCAGAAGGCGATGGCCTTGTCGCGGGTCATCGCGTAGTCGCGGACCGGGGCGATGCAGGTCAGGTCGGGGGCGAGGGCGACGATGCCGGCCTCGAAGCGGACCTGGTCGTTGCCCTTGCCGGTGCAGCCGTGGGCGACCGTGCCGGCGCCGTGCTTGCGGGCCGCGGCGACCAGGTGCTTGACGATCGCCGGCCGGGAGAGGGCGGAGACCAGCGGGTAGCGGTCCATGTAGAGGGCGTTGGCCTTGATCGCCGGGAGGCAGTACTCCTCGGCGAACTCGTCCCTGGCGTCGGCGACCTCGGCCTCGACCGCGCCGCACGCCAGGGCGCGCTTGCGGATGACGTCCAGGTCCTCGCCGCCCTGGCCGACGTCCACCGCGACGGCGATGACCTCGGCGCCCGCCTCCTCGGCGATCCAGCCGATGGCGACGGAGGTGTCCAGCCCGCCGGAGTAGGCGAGTACGACGCGCTCGGTCATGGGTCCCTCCTCCCGTACATCCACTTGCTATGCATGAGTATGCAGAGCTCTGCATGATTCGTCAATCCGACGGAGTTCGGCAGACGGATATGAAAAAGGTTTGAACAAACGAAACCGCTTTCTCGTACCCATCCCTGAACGCCGGCGCCGCGTTTGTAAACCCACCTCTGACCCAAGTGAGGCATCCGCATGTCCAGGGCTCTTCCTAAGTACAACAAGCGTCGCGTCGTGCTCGTCGGCGGCGCTGTCGCCGTGGCGCTCTCCGGTGCGGTCATCGCCGGTTCGGCCCTCGCCGGTACGCCCAGCAAGAGCAGTGGCACGAGCAACGCGCGCACCTTCGCCGCCTCGCCCGGGACCATCACCTGCCCGGACGTCGCCTCCCAGCTGCCTGCGGTGCCCGCCTCCGCGAAGGCCGAGGTCGACCGCAACCTCACGCTCCTCCAGACGCAGATCACCGAGGCCAACAAGCGGCTGGTCGACACGGTGGGCCAGGGCGGCCCGAACTTCGTGAACAACGCGATCCTCGGCCCCCTCAAGGACAAGCGGGTGTCGACCATCGACCGGATCGCCATCGCGATCGGCCGTACCTCCACCAAGCCGACCGGCCTGGACTCGCTGGCGGCCTGCACCCTGAACGCGAGCGGGACGAGCACGAACACGGGCAGCGGTACGGCGACGGGTACCTCCTCGGCCGCGCCCAGCACGGCCGCGACCCAGCAGTCGACGGGCAGCACCGGCAGCACGAGCACGAGCACCAGCGCCGTCGGCACCATCACCTGCCCGGACGTCGCCTCCCAGCTGCCGGCGATCCCCGCGTCCGCGCAGGCGGAGGTCGACCGCAACCTCACCCTGCTCCAGACGCAGATCTCCGAGGCCAACAACCGGCTCCAGACCACGGTCGGCCAGGGCGGCCCGAACTTCGTGCAGAACGCGATCCTCGGCCCGCTGGAGGACAAGCGGAAGTCGACCATCGACCGGATCGCCATCGCGATCGGCCGGACGTCGACCAAGCCGACCGGCCTCGACTCCCTGGCCGCCTGCACGCTCACCAAGTGACGTGACAGGCAGCTGTGGCCGCCCCGTGTACAGCGCCGGCCGGGGCGGCCGCAGTGGGACCCGTCCGGATCCCGGAATCCCTTAGACGTGCGAAGTAACTGCGCCGATAATTTCCAGGTATGGGAAAGACCTATGAGCGCATCGACGGCAGGCTCCGCACGTTCATCGAGGAACAGCCCCTGTTCTTCACCGCCACCGCCCCGCTCGCGGGCGACGGCACGGTCAACCTCTCCCCGAAGGGCCTGCGGGGCTCCTTCGCGGTGGTCGACGAACTCACCCTCGCCTACCTGGACTTCGCCGGCTCCAACGCCGAAACCATCGCCCATCTGCGGGAGAACGGACGCATCACCCTGATGTGGTGTGCAGGGCCCGCCGAACATCGTGCGGGTGCACGGGCGCGGTGAGGCGCTCTTCCGCGACGACCCCCGTTTCGGGGAACTGCTCACCCGTTTCCCGGACATCGACCCGACCCGGCACGGCCTGCGCGCGATCATCGTCGTACACGCCGAACTCATTCGCGACAGCTGTGGTTACGCGGTCCCCTACATGGCGTACGAGGCCGACCGCGAGCTGCACGGGAAGCGCTTCGCGCGCGAGGACGACGTCACGCTGAGCGCGTACTTCGAGAAGAAGGACCACATCGCGGTGAGCCTGGACGGCCTACCCGGGCTGCCGTTGCCGCTGCCTCCGTCTACCGTCTGAGCCATGCGTCCAGGCGTCGTCGTCACTGTTGTCTCCGCGTCCCTGCTGTTGCTCGGCGCGGCACCGGGAGGCGGCGACGCCTCACCGCTGCCCGCGAGCATGGCCGACACGGGCGGCGGCACCCAGCTGATCACTGCCGAGGCGTCGGCCCTGAGCTCGACGTCGGGGACCCTGACCTGGTGGGAGCGGCGGGACGGGGAATGGGTGCAGGTGGGGTCGACCGCCGCGCGGTTCGGCGCGAAGGGGCTGGTCGAGGGCGCCGAACGGCAGCAGGGTACGAATACGACGCCGACGGGGCTGTACGACCTTCCGTTCGGGTTCGGCCTCCAGGCGGCACCTGCCGGGACCGCCGTCGAGTACCGGCCGGTGACGGCGGACTCGTGGTGGTGCCAGGACAACGACTCGACCTCCTACAACCGTTGGGTCGAGCCGCTGCCGGCCGACTGCCGGGCCGCCGAGGCGGAGAAGCTGTCGGCGTACACGTCGCAGTACGCGTACGCGCTGGTCGTCGGGTTCAACTACCAGCAGCCGGTGCGGGGGCGGGGGGCCGGGATCTTCCTGCATGTCAACGGGGCGGGGGCTACGGCCGGGTGCGTCTCGGTGCCGGAGGATGCGATGCGGCGGATTCTCCAGTGGGCGGATCCGAAGAAGGGGCCGCATATTGCCATCGGGACGGTGGGCGGGGATACGGCTCTTACCCGGTATTGAGGGTGCGGTTGCGCCGTCGGGGTGCGGTGTGGTGGCGTGTGCGGGCCGTCGTGGGCTGAGCGCGCCCACGCGGCGGAGCCGCAAATTGATACAGCCCCGCGCCCCTAGGGGGTGACGGTTGCCGTCAGCTTCACGGTGAACGTCGTTGACCCTGGAGTGCTCTCCAGCGTCACCGTCCCCCCGTGTGCCTCCACCACCGCCGACACGATCGACAGGCCCAGGCCCGCTCCGCCGCCGGGGGCGTCCGGGCGGCGGCGGTGTTCTGCCCGGGTGAAGCGTTCGAAGACGCCGGGCTGGATGTCCGGCGGGATGCCGGGGCCGTCGTCGTGGACCTGGAGGGACGCGGCTGTGCCGTCCGTCTCCAGGGTCACCGTCACCTTCGTGCCGGCGGGGGTGTGCAGACGCGCGTTGGCCAGCAGGTTGGCCAGCACCTGCTGGAGGCGGTGGCTGTCGCCCGTCACCGTCACCGGCTCTTCGGGGAGGTCGAGGGTCCAGCGGTGGTCGGGGCCGGTGGCTCGTGCGTCGGTGACCGCGTCCAGGACGAGGTGGGTGAGGTCGACCGGGTGGCTCTCCAGGGGTCGGCCGGCGTCCAGGCGGGCCAGGAGGAGGAGGTCGTCGACCATCTCACCCATGCGGGAGGACTCGGCGGCGATGCGGTGCAAGGCCCGGGTGACCTCGGGGGGTACCGGGCCCGGGTGGAACAGCGCCAGTTCCGCGTGGCCGCGGACCGAGGCGACCGGGGTGCGCAGTTCGTGGCTGGCGTCGGCGGCGAAGGTGCGCAGGCGTTCCTCGCTGGCATGGCGTTTGGTGAGCGCGTCCTCGACGTGGCCCAGCATGCGGTTGAAGGCGGTGGCCATCCGGCCGACCTCGCTGCGCGGGTCGGACTCGGGGGCGCGCGGCGGCAGGGCCACCTCGCCGCTGGCGAGCGGGAGTTCGCTGACCCGGGTGGCGGTGTCCGCGACACGGCTCAGCGGGCGCAGGGACCAACGGACCCAGAGGGCGCCGGCCACCCCGGCCACGGCGAGAGCGAGGCCGAAAACGCCGGCGGCGACCAGTTCCAGGCGGTGCACGGTGGCCCGTACCGGCTCCAGGGGCAGGCCGGTGACCAGGATGTCGCCGTCGCGGCCGGTCCAGGCCAGGAGGCGGTAGGCGCCGATCGAGGAGAGGCGGACCGTGTGGCCGCGGCCGTCCACCGGCAGTGCCGCGAGGGCCGCTCGGTCGTGGCCGGTGAGGGCGACGGTCAGGTCCGGGTCGGCCCCGGAGGGGATCAGGGCCGCGTTGGTGACCCGGCCCTTGAGCAGTCGGGCGCCGAAGGTGCCGGTGGCCTGGCGGCGGGTGTCCCCGTGCTCGTCGCCGTCCCGGTCGCTGGGCTTGAACTTCCCGTGTTCGAGGGACTGCGGGAAACTCGGACCGGTCTGCTGGAGCTGCTGGTCCAGGCGCCCGGTGAGGAAACCGTCCAGTTCGACCACCGCGGCGACGCCCACGGCCGCGCAGCTCACCGCCAGCAGCACCACCAGGCCCGCGGTGAGGCGGGCGCGGAGGGTGCGGGGGCGGGGCAGGTGCCGTAGCCGTAGCCGTAGCCGTCGTAGGAGATTCACCCTGGTCACCTGGTCACCTGGACACCTGCGGCACCGGTTTGAGGACGTAGCCCGCGCCGCGGACCGTGTGGATCATGGGTTCGCGGCCCGCGTCCACCTTCTTGCGCAGGTAGGAGATGTACAGCTCGACGACATGGGCACGGCCGCCGAAGTCGTAGGACCAGACGCGGTCGAGGATCTGGGCCTTGCTGAGGACGCGGCGCGGGTTGCGCATCAGGAAGCGGAGGAGTTCGAACTCGGTCGGGGAGAGCTCGATCAGCTCGCCCGCCCGGGTGACCTCGCGGGCCTCCTCGTCCATGGTCAGCTCGCCGACGACCAGCCGGGGGCCGTCCTCCTGCTGGCGGGCCATGCCGGCGCGGCGCAGCAGGCCGCGCAGCCGGGCGACCACCTCCTCCAGGCTGAACGGCTTGGTGACGTAGTCGTCGCCGCCCGCGGTGATGCCGGCGATGCGGTCCTCGACGGCGTCCCGGGCGGTGAGGAAGAGCACGCAGACGTCCGGCTTGACCTGGTGCAGCGAGCGGAGCACGGCGAAGCCGTCGGTGTCCGGGAGCATCACGTCGAGGACCACCGCGTCCGGCAGCAGCTCCCGGGCCGCGGCCAGCGCGGCCGCGCCGTCGCCGGCCTCGCGGACCTCCCAGCCCTCGTAGCGCAGGGCACCGGTGAGCACCTCCGCGAGGTCGGGGTCGTCGTCGACGACGAGGACGCGGAGCGGGGTGCCGTCGGGTCGGGTGAGGGCGGGGCGGCCGGAGCGGGTCGTGTTCATCGCGTCTACCAGCATCGCTCCTGCGGGAGACGAGGGGGGACCCCGGGTGCTCTGAGTTTGCTCTGAGTGCGCTGAGCGGGGCGGGGACTGATAGGTCCCTCAGAGGTTCGGGCTGCACAGTGGCGGCACAGAACGGAGAAAGGACCCCCCTCATGACGACCGTGGACGAACGGCGCAGGGCACCCGCCGTGCCCGCCGTGGCCACGCGCCGCTCCCCCGCGGGTGCCGTGCTCGCCCTGCTGTGGGCCGGGGCGGCGGCCGTGGTCCTGCTGTGGTGGTCGGACACCGGCTCGGTCGTGGGTACGGCGGGCTGGCTCACCGGGGCCGGGCGGATCGCCGGTCTGCTGTGCGGATACTCCTGCGCGGTGCTGGTCGGCCTGATGGCCCGGGTGCCGCTGCTGGAGGTCCGGGTCGGCTCCGACCGGGTGGCGCGGTGGCACGCGATGGCCGGCCGCTACACGGTCTGTCTGCTGGTCGCGCACATCGTGCTGATCCTCACCGGGTACGCGGCCCAGGACCACGCCTCGATCGTCCACGAGACGCTGAACGTCGTCCTGGACTACCCCGACATGCTGAAGGCGACCGCCGGGACGGTGATCCTCTTCGCCGTCGGCATCACCTCGATGCGCGCGGCGCGCCGTCGTACCAGCTACGAGTTCTGGTACTACGTCCACCTGCTCACCTACGCGGCCGTCTTCCTGGCCTTCTTCCACCAGCTGACGCTGGGCAACGACTTCAACGGCAAGCCGGTCGCCACCGCCTTCTGGTACGCGCTGTACCTGGGGGTCGCGGCGCTGGTGCTGTGGTTCCGGATCCTGGCGCCCGTGCGGCTCAACCTCCGGCACCGGCTGCGCGTGCACTCCGTGCAGAAGGAGGCGCCGGGCGTGTACTCGGTCGTCGTCCAGGGCCGGCGGATCGGGGAACTGGGCGCGCAGGCCGGGCAGTTCTTCCGCTGGCGCTTCTTCGGCGGCGACGGCATGGGCTGGGCGTCCACGCCGTACTCGCTGTCGGCGCCGCCGCGCGGCGACCTGCTGCGGATCACGGTCAAGGCGCTCGGAGACCACAGTACGGCCGTGGCGCTGCTGCGCCCCGGTACCCGGGTGTGGGCGGAGGGCCCGTACGGCGCCCTCACCGCGGACCGGGCCGGCAGTCACCGGACCCTGCTGATCGCGGCCGGCGTCGGCGTCACCCCGCTGCGGGCGCTCTTCGAGACGCTGCCCGGCGAGGTCACGCTGCTCTACCGGGCGCGCACCGCCGCGGACCTGGCGCTGGGCGGCGAACTGGAGGCGATCGCACGCTGGCGCGGGGCCCAGGTGCTGTACGCCCTCAACGGCCCGCGGGGCGAGCGCCCCGCCCTGACGGCACAGTCGCTGCGGGCGACCTTCCCGGGCCTCGCCGGCTACGACGTGTACATCTGCGGTCCGCACGGCTTCGCGCAGGAGCTGTACGGGGCGCTGCGCGCCGCCGGGGTGCCGGACCGCCGTATCCACCACGAGTCATTCGAACTGTGAGAGCTGTGAGAGCTGTGGGAGCTGTGGGAGCTGTGGGATCCGTGAGAGCTGCGAGGCGCCTGTCGTGCACGCACTGAACAAGAACCGGCCGCTGCGCCGCATCATGCTGGCGAGTGCCGCCACCGTCTCCGGGATAGTGATGCTGCTGGCGCTGAAGCCGCACACCGCCCCGACCGTGATCGCCGGCTCGACGGCCCCCGCCCCGTCGGCCGCCGCGAGCGCCTCACCGGGCGCGAGCAGCGGCTCGGGCAGCTCCAGCAGCTCGGGCAAGTCCGGGAGCAGCAGCACCGGCACCAGGACCGTCACCGGGGACACCGTCCAGACCCGCTGGGGCCCCGTCCAGGTGAAGGTGACCATCAAGAGCGGCAGGATCACCGACGTCACAGCGCTCCAGTACCCGCAGGACAACCCCCGGGACCAGCAGATCAACAGCTACGCCCTGCCAGAGCTGCGCAGCGAGGCACTGGCGGCGCAGAGCGCGAGCATCGACACCGTCTCCGGGGCCACCTACACCAGCCAGGGATACCAGCAGTCACTCCAGTCCGCACTGGACTCCGCAGGTCTCTGAACACTCGGGCAGTACGGCACGTATCTGTGGGCCAAGGGTCAATTCCCTACGGAGGAACCGTGACCACCACGCTCGCAGGCGGACGTGCCGCCCGACGACAGACGATGCGCCGCATCCGCCCGCGCCGCTCCCCGGCAGTTCCGCTGCTGCTCGCCGTATGGGCGGGCGCGGCGGCCGTGCTGTGGCTGTGGTGGCACAACACCCCGTCCATCGCCGACCAGAACGGCAAGATCCTCAACGCGGGCCGGATCACCGGCCTGCTGGCGGGCTATCTGATGGCACTGGTGGTGCTCCAGATGGCCCGGGTGCCCGCGCTGGAGCGCCGGGTCGGCTCCGACCGCGTCGCCCGCTGGCACGCGATGAGCGGCCGCTACACGCTCTGCCTGGTCTTCGCGCACGTCTTCCTCATCATGTGGGGCTACGCGCTGCAGGCCGGCAAGACGCTGAACGACATCGTCCAGCAGACCATCGACTCCGTGAACCAGCTCCCCGACATGGGCAAGGCGGCCATCGGCACCGGCCTGTTCGTGGTCATCGGCCTGACCTCGATCGGGCCGGTGCGGCGCCGGATGCCGTACGACACCTGGTACCACGTGCACCTGCTGACCTACGCGGCGGTGTTCCTGACCTTCTGGCACCAGATCACCACCGGCAACGACTTCGCCCTCACCCCGATGGCCAAGACCTTCTGGTACGGGCTGTACGGCATCGTCACCGCGCTGGTCGTCTGGTACCGGATCCTCACCCCGATCCGGCTCAACCTGCGGCACCGGATGCGGGTCGAGGCGGTCATCGAGGAGACGCCGGGCATCGTGTCGGTGCTGATCGGCGGGCGCAAGCTGCACCGGATGGGCGCGGAGGCCGGCCAGTTCTTCCGCTGGCGGTTCATGGCCCCCGGGATGCGGTTCAGCTCGCACCCGTACTCCCTGTCGGCGGCACCCCGCCCCGACATGTTGCGGATCACCGTCAAGGCGATCGGCGACCACAGCGCGCGGCTGCGCGAACTACGGCCCGGTACCAGGGTGTGGGCCGAAGGGCCGTACGGGGCGATGACCGCGTCCCGGCGCAGCCGCGGCAAGGTCCTGCTGGTGGCGGGCGGCGTCGGGATCACGCCCATGCGGGCGCTGTTCGAGACGCTGCCCGGCGCCGCGGGCGACCTGACCCTGCTCTACCGGGCCAACACCACGCAGGACCTGGCCCTCTGGGACGAACTGGCGAAGATCGCCAACGAGCGCGGGGCCCGGCTGATGTACGCGGTCAACAGCCCGGAGGGCGAGCGGCCGGACATCTCCGCGGAGAACCTCCAGCGGAAGATCCCGGACATCGACAACCACGACGTCTTCATGTGCGGCCCGCCCGGGTTCGCGCAGGGCGTGTACGAAGCACTGCGCGGCGCGGGGGTTCCCGCCCGCCGCATCCATCACGAGTCGTTCGAGATGTGAGCGACGGGACCACACGGGAATCCAGGGAATCGGGAGTTCGAAAGCGATGAGGAAGAGTCACCCCATCAGGCGTGTGGTGCTGGCCACTGCGGCGACCGTGTCCGGTGTCGTGCTGCTGCTGTCGCTGAAGCCGTCGTCGGACCCGGCGTCCGCGTCGGCGGCGGGCGCGGCCCCGTCGGCCGCGGCGGCGGGACAGGAGTCGCCGCAGGGCGGCACCGGGGCCGCCGGGAGCACGACGGTGGACGGGGACGCGACCCAGACGCAGTACGGGGTCGTGCAGGTCCGGCTGACCGTCGCCAACGGGAAGATCACCCAGGCCCAGGCGATCCAGGCGCCAAAGGGCGGCACCAGCGACCAGAAGACCGCCCTGTCGGTGCCGCAGCTCAACAAGGAGACGGTGGCGGCGCAGAGCGCGAACATCGACTCGGTCTCCGGGGCGACGTACACGAGCACCGGGTACAAGCAGTCGCTGCAGTCGGCGCTGGACAAGATGAAGGAAGCGAGCGCTTCTTCTTCGTCTTCGTCGGGCTCGTCCTCCTCGTCCTCGGGGTCCGCGCAGGCGCAGGCCAAGACGGTGACCGGGCAGGTCGCGCAGACCCAGTACGGGCCGGTCCAGGTCCGGATCACCGTCTCCGGCGGGAAGATCACCAAGGCGGAGGCGGTGCAGGCGCCCAGCGGCGGCACCAGCGACCAGAAGACCGCGCTCTCCGTCCCGAAGCTCAACCAGGAGGCGGTGGCGGCCGGGAACGCCACCATCGACTCCGTCTCCGGCGCCACCTACACCAGCACCGGCTACAAGCAGTCGCTCCAGTCGGCGCTGGACCAGGCCGGTGGCTGAGGCCGTGGCCGAGTCCGCGGAAGCTCCCGCCGCGGTGCGTCATGCGGAGGAGGTCATGGGGACCGTCTTCTCCTTCGACGTCCGCGGCGGGGATCCGGATGCCGTACGGGCGGCCCTCGAAGAGGCGGTCGCCGGGTTGCACCGGGTCGACGAGGTGTTCAGCACGTACCGCGAGGACAGCCAGGTGTCGCGGCTGGCGCGGGAGGAGATCGGCGTCGCCGACTGCGATCCCGAGGTGGCCGAGGTGCTGGAGCTGGCGGCCGAGGCGGAGCGGGTGAGCGACGGCTGGTTCAGCACGCGCTACCGGGGCCGGCTCGATCCCACCGGGATCGTGAAGGGCTGGTCCGCCGAGCGGGCGGCGCAGACGCTGACGCGGGTGCCCGGGGTGAGCGGGGTGAGCGTGAACGGCGGCGGCGACGTCCAGATGTTCGGCGCGCCGGAGCCCACGCGGGCGTGGCGGGTGGGGATCGCCGATCCGTTGCGCCCGGGTGGGCTGGCGGCGGTGATCTCGGCGGCGGGGGTGGAGGAGTTGTCGGTCGCCACGTCCGGTACGGCGGAACGGGGCGCCCACATCGTCGATCCGCGGACGGGCAAGTCGGCGGTGACGGACCTGGTGGCGGTGACGGTGGTGGGCCCTCGGCTCACGTGGGTGGACTGCTGGGCCACGGCGGCGTTCGCGATGGGGTCGCGGGCCGGGCTGTCCTGGCTGGAGTCGCTGCCGGACGTGGAAGGGCTGCTGATCACGGCCGGCGACGAGGTGCGCTGCACCGGGGGACTGGCCGCGCGTCTGGGCTGAGGTGGGGGGTGGGGACGCTTACCGGCGCTTGCAGGGTGCCGCTGCGCCCACCCGTGCCGCCCTGCGGCACGCCTGCCCGCAGTTAGGTTTTCAGGGGCGCGGGGCTGTATCTGATGTGCGGCTCCGCCGCGTGGGCGCGACCAGCGCCTTCGGCTATGCGGGGCACGGCTGGGGAGCGCCCCGTCAGGGGCGCGGGGAACTGCGCGAGCAACCCCCGCCGGCCCGTAGTCGAACTGTCGCCGCAATTTTTTTCATTTTGTCCCGCAAAACGCCATCCATCCCTCCCTTTCGGCCGTACCCCCTGTGAAGCAAGTTTCGGGAGGAACACCATGGCCGTCTTCAGCAACCTCATGCCGTTCAACCATCGGGACCGCGACCGCGATCACGGCGACCGTCACGGCCACGACCACGGTCACGGTCACGACCACGGTCACGATCATGACCGCAACGACCGTCACGGTCACCGGCACGACCACGGCGACCGGCACGACCACGGCCGCTACTGACCACACCTGAAGGCGGAGCGGACCGGCCACGGGTCAGCCGGTCCGCTTCGCCGTCGGTCTCCCAGGAACCCTGTCATGGCGCATGTACTGCGGCGTCTGCTGTCCTTCGGCGAACCCACCGACACCGTGGTCGCGGCCGCTCCCCCGGTCCCGCCGCGCGAGGTCTTCCGGCGGTTCTGGCCGTACACCCGAGGCGCCCGCCGCTGGCTGGTACCGCTCGTCCTGCTGGGCCTGACCTCCCCCGCCGTCGACGCCGCGGAGCTCTGGCTCTTCAAGTTCGTCGTCGACGACGTACTCGTCGCCCGGCAGTTGCGGCCTCTGCTGTGGATCGCGCCCGCCTATCTGGGCCTCGTCCTCTGCTCCGGTGCCCTCGGCTTCGCCGACGACGTGACGTCCACCTGGGTCGGCGAACGCTTCCTGCTCACGCTGCGCTCCGAGGTGTTCCGGCATGTCCAGGGGCTCTCGCTCGGCTTCTTCGAACGGCGACGGCTCGGGGACGTGCTGTCCAGGGTCACGGGCGATGTCGACGCGGTGGAGACGTTCCTGCTCTCGGGTGTCGCGGACGCCCTCTACTACGTGATCAGCCTGGGCGTCTACCTCGGCCTGCTGGTCTACCTCCGCTGGGACCTGACCCTGCTCGCCCTCGTCGTCGTACCGCTCTTCTGGGCCGCGGCCCGGCGCTTCTCGCGGCTGGTCAGGGCCGCTTCACGGGAGCGCAGGCGCCGCGGCGGGGCGCTCGGCGCGATCGCCGAGGAGTCGCTGGGCAACGTCGTACTGGTGCAGGCGTACAACCGGCAGGCGTGGGAGGCGGGCCGCTTCGAGCGGGAGAACACCGGCCGGTTCCGGGCGGCGATGGCCTCGGCGCGGATCCACGCGGTGTACGCACCCGTGGTCGAGTTCGTGGAGGTGGCGGGCGGCCTCGCGGTACTGGCGCTCGGCACCTGGAAGCTGGCCCAGGGCCAGCTCACGCTGGGCGGACTGCTGGTGTTCCTCGCGCTGATCGGCAAGCTGTACAGCCCGGTCCACGGGCTGTCCGGGCTCGGCTCCACCTTCTACTCGGCCTCCGCCGCCGCGGAACGGATCATCGAACTGCTCGACGAACGGCCCCAGGTGACCGAGGCGCCCGGGGCCCGGCGGATCCGCCGGGCCCGGGGTGCGGTGGAGTTCGACGGGGTGTGGTTCCGCTATCCCGGTACGGCGGCCTGGGCGCTGTCGGACGTGTCCTTCCGGGCGGCTCCCGGGGAGACGCTGGCGCTGGTCGGGGCGAGCGGGGCGGGCAAGTCCACGCTCGCGAAGCTGCAGTTGCGGTTCTACGACCCCGACCGGGGCGCGGTCCGTCTCGACGGGGCCGATCTGCGCGAACTCAGCCTGACCGACGTCCGGGAGAACATCGCCGTGGTGTTGCAGGAGACGCTCGTCTTCCACGGCACCGTGCGGGAGAACATCGCCTACGGCCGGCCGGCGGCCACGGAGGCGGAGATCGTCGCGGCGGCCCGGGGCGCCGACGCCGACGAGTTCATCGAGCGGCTCCCGGACGGCTACGCCACGCTCGTCGGACAGCGCGGCCGGACACTCTCCGGCGGACAGTGCCGGCGGCTGGCGATCGCCCGGGCGATGATCCGGGACGCGCCGGTGCTGCTCCTGGACGAGCCGACCGCCGGACTCGACGCCCGCTCGGCGCGGCGGGTCATGGAACCGCTGCGCCGGCTCATGGCCGGGCGGACCACCGTGGTCGTCTCGCACCAGCCGGCCGCCGTCCGCGACGCCACCCGGATCGTGGTGCTCGACCACGGCCGGGTCGTCGAG
>NZ_JBSHBL010000057.1:0-67930 GCF_053611985.1 Streptomyces sp. NPDC054770 | reverse complement strand
GGGGCCGGGTCGACTCGCAGCGCGGAGTCGATCTCACGGTCTCACCCGGGGAGACCGTCGCGCTCATGGGGCGCAACGGCGCCGGGAAGTCCACGCTGCTGGGCGCCCTGGTCGGGCTCGTCGAGCCGGGCTCCGGCGCGGTGCGGGTCGGCGGCGCGGTCCCGCACCGCACCCGCCCGCGTGACCTCGTACGCCTCGTCGGGCTGGTCCCGCAGGAACCCCGGGACCTGCTGTACGCCGACACGGTCGGTGCCGAGTGCACGGCGGCCGACCGGGACGCGGGGGCGGCGGCGGGGACCTGTCGCCGGCTGGTGTCCGGGCTGCTTCCCGGGGTCGCGGACGACACGCACCCCCGTGATCTCTCCGAGGGGCAGCGGCTCGCCCTCGCGCTCGCCGTCGTGCTCGCCGCCCGGCCGCCGCTGCTCCTGCTCGACGAGCCGACCCGGGGTCTGGACTACGCGGCGAAGGCCCGGCTGGTGGACGTGTTGCGCGGGCTCGCCGCCGACGGGCACGCGATCGTGCTGGCCACGCACGACGTGGAGCTGGCCGCGGAGCTCGCGCACCGGGTGGTGCTGCTCGCAGAGGGGGAGGTCATCGCGGACGGGCCGACCGACGACATCGTCGTCTCCTCGCCGTCCTTCGCCCCGCAGGTGACGAAGATCCTCGCGCCCGAGCGGTGGCTCACCGTGGCCCAGGTCCGCGAGGCGCTGGCATGACCGGCCCGGTGCGGCTCGGCCCCCGCTCCCTCGCCGCCCTGCTCCTGGTCAGTGCCGTCGGGGTGGTCGCCGTCGGCTGGCCCTTCCTCGCCCCGCCGTCCTCCCGGATCGCCTCGCACGCCCAGGACGCGCCGTGGCTCTTCGCGGGCCTGCTGGTGCTGCTGGTCGCCGTGCTGGCGGCGACGATCGCCGAGTCGGGGCTCGGTCCGAAGGCGGTCGCCATGCTGGGCGTGCTGGCCGCGACCGGGGCGGCGCTGCGGCCGGTCGGCGCCGGCACCGCCGGGATCGAGCCGATGTTCTTCCTGATGGTGCTGAGCGGGCGGGTGCTAGGACCGGGCTTCGGGTTCACCCTGGGCTCGCTCACCATGTTCGCGTCCGCGCTGCTCACCGGCGGGGTGGGGCCGTGGCTGCCGTTCCAGATGCTGGCGATGGGCTGGTTCACCATGGGGGCCGGTCTGCTGCCGGGCGCGGGGCGGCTGCGCGGCCGTGGCGAGCTGGCACTGCTGGCGGGCTACGGCTTCGTCGCCGCGTTCGCCTACGGCACGGTCGTCGATCTGGCCGGCTGGCCGCTGCTGGCCGGCAACGCCTCGAACCTCGCCTTCGACCCGCACGCCGGGCCCGCCGCCAACCTGGCCCGTTTCCTCGCCTACAGCCTGGCCACCGCCATGGGCTGGAACCTGGGCCGGGCGCTGTGCACGGTCGTCCTCACCCTGCTCCTCGGTCCGGCGCTGCTGCGGGCGCTGCGCCGGGCCACCCGGCGGGCCGCCTTCGAGACCGCGGTCACATTCGACGGCCCCGGGGCGTGAGGCGTCGTACGCGCGTGGTGACGGGACCGGTGAAGCACCCCACATGACGCACGTCACCTACGATCCGGAACAGTAGTCAGGCTTTTCCGCTATGTCCGTTTCGCGACCCTCGCTGACCTGCGGTTTGAGAGCCACGCCACACAACGGACCATCCCCGCCTATGCGACCACAACTAGTAAATGGGGTGATTGCGGACGGGTTTCCGGCCTGCTTCTCTGGACGACGTCGCCAGGCACCACGAGCCCACAGCGGGCCGCGGCGCCGACGCACACGGACGGCCCTCACGGGTGGTTCCGGAGCACGGCGACTCCCTGTCCCCGACGAACGAGGTTCTCCGTGTCCGTGTCCTTCATCCGCCGCATCGCTTCCCCGAAGAAGGCCCTCACCACCGCCGCCGTGGCCGCTGCCGCCGCCGGTATGGCCCTGAGCGCGGCGCCGGCCCAGGCCGCCACCACGTCCGCCTCCTCCACCCAGGCGATCGCGCACAAGATGATTCCGGACGCCGCGCAGTTCAACGCGTTCAGCAAGATCGTGTCGCACGAGAGCGGCTGGAACATCTCCGCCACCAACTCGTCCTCCGGTGCCTACGGCCTGGTCCAGGCCCTGCCCGGTTCGAAGATGGCGTCCGCCGGCTCCGACTGGAAGACCAACCCGGCCACCCAGATCAAGTGGGGTCTGGACTACATGAACTCGCGCTACGGCAGCCCGACCGCCGCCTGGAGCTTCTGGCAGGCCAACGGCTGGTACTGAGCCGGCCGAACCGCGCGCGCCCGCGGTCGATCGCGGCCGAGCCGCGCAGCCGCCGCTGATCCCCGGCACCGCGCGCCCCTGAACCCCGGCACCCTCGCCCCCTCCTCCCGGGCGAGGGTGCCGACGTATGTCCGGCCGTAATGCCGACGTATGTCCGGCCGTGGTGCACTGGGCCGGAGCCAGCCCACCCGCCGGACCGCCGGAGGAACGATGACGACGGCCACCCCGCCCCGCGACCCCGAGGCCCGCGGAGTGCGGCTGGTGGCCGTGCTGCTGGCGCTGATGCTGGTGAGCGGCCTGATCGACGCCGTCAGCTATCTCGGCCTGGGCCATGTCTTCACCGCCAACATGACCGGCAACGTGGTGATCCTCGGCTTCGCCGCCGCCGGGGCGCCCGGCTTCTCCGTCCCCCACTCGGCGACCTCCCTGGCCGCCTTCATGCTGGGCGCGGCGGCGGGCGGCCGGGTCGCGGCCCGGTTCGCCGCCGGCTCCCGCCGCCGGTGGATGCGGGTGACCCTGGCCGTGGAGGCGGCCCTGCTGGCCGTGTCGGCCGTGGTGGCCTTCACCGAGGCCGGCGCGGCGGCGACCAGGTACGTCCTGATCGCGCTGACCGCCTTCGCCATGGGCCTGCGCAACGCGAACGTCCGCAAGCTGGGCGTGCCCGACCTCACGGCGACCACGGTCCTCACCACCACCCTGACCGGACTCCTCTCCGAGTCCGGCCTCGGCGACGGCACCAGCCACCGCTCCCCGCGCCGCGCGGCCGCGGTCACCGCACTGCTCGCCGGCGCGGTCCTGGGCGCCGTACTGATCCTCCACCACAGCCCGGGGGTGCCGCTGCTCGTCGCGGCGGCGGTGTCCGGCGTGCTCGCGGCGGCCGCGTCCGGCCGGGAATGAGCCGGCCCGCGAGCCGGGCGTTGTGCACAGTGCGCAACTCTCGTGGCGGAACTCGGTGAATCCGGGCAAGAGCGCGAAGGCCGTCCCCTGCCAGGGTGACGCTGAAACATCGAGAGCGCACAGGAGGCAGCATGAACGTGGTTCGGTTCGAACAGGACGGGGACGTCGGATCGATCGTGCTCTGCGACCCGCCGAACCGCGTGTCCCGCCAGTACGCCGACGATCTGCGGGAAGCCGTGCACCAGGCCGGTGAGAGCCGCATCCGGGCCCTGCTGGTACGGGCCGAGGGAGCGGACTTCTCCCTGGGCGGGGCGGCGGCTTCGGACTGGCGTTGCCGGGTGACTTCATCGTCGCCTCCGAGGCGGCCGTCTTCTGGTGCCTGGAGATGAACAGCGGCATGGTTCCGGTCGCGGGTGCGGTCCAGCGGCTCGCCGGCGCGGCGGGCCACCACCACGCCGCCCGGATCACCATGCTGGACAGCCGTTCACCGTCGCGGAGGCGGTGGCCAACACGTTGATGGCGGACCTGACGATGGGCCTGTTCGAGACCGCCGACGCCCAGAACGCGCTTCCGGTGATCGCCGGTGCCCACGGGCGAACGTCCGCTGGAACTGTGGGTGGCCCTGCTCCTCGTCGACGTCATGGGGCACCGGGGGTGCTGAACGGGCCGGCGGCGCCGGGAGCCGTCGGCCCGCGTCCTGAGGGGGTTACGACGTGCTGACCCGGAGGTGCTTCACGCCGTTGATCCATGCCGAGCGGAGCCGGTCCGGGTCGCTGACCAGCCGGAGGCCCGGCATCGCGTCGGCGATCGCGTTGAAGATCAGGTCGATCTCGAGGACGGCAAGGGACTTGCCGAGGCAGTAGTGCGGGCCGCCGCCTCCGAAGCCGAGGTGGGGGTTGGGGTCGCGGGTGATGTCGAAGGTGTCGGGGTCGGTGAAGACCTCGGGGTCGTGGTTGGCGGAGGCGTAGAAGACGCCGACCCGGTCGCCCTTGCGGATCAGCTTGCCGCCCAGTTCGGTGTCCTGGGTGGCGGTGCGCTGGAAGGAGTTGACCGGGGTGGCCCAGCGGACGATCTCCTCGGCCGTCGTCGACGGGCGCTCGCGCTTGTAGAGGTCCCAGGCCTCGGGGTGGGTCAGGAAGGCGTGCATGCCGTGGGTGATGGCGTTGCGGGTGGTCTCGTTGCCGGCCACCGCGAGCATCAGCACGAAGAAGCCGAACTCGTCGGAGTTGAGGTTGCCCTCGTCCTCCGCGGCGACCAGCGTGGAGACGATGTCCTTGGCCGGGCACTGCTTGCGGTCGGCGGCCATGTTCATCGCGTAGGCGATCAGCTCGGTGGCGGACTCGGCGCCCACCGCCTCGGTGATCGCGTACTCCGGGTCGTCGTACGAGATCATCTTGTTGGACCAGTCGAAGATCTTGGCCCGGTCGTCCTGCGGGATGCCGATCAGCTCCGCGATCGCCTGGAGGGGCAGCTCGCAGGCGACCTCGGTGACGAAGTCGAAGGGACCGGAACGGGCACGGGCCGCCTCGACGATCGCCCCGGCGCGGGTGCGCAGCCGCTCCTCCAGCGCACGGATCGACCGGGGCGTGAAACCGCGCTGGATGATCTGGCGGACCCGGGTGTGCTCGGGCGGGTCCATGTTCAGCAGGATCAGCCGCTGGGCGTCGATCGCGTCCCGCTGCATGTGCTCGCCGAAGCGGATGATCGCGGTGTTGAGCCAGGACGAGAAGATCTCGGGGTGCGTGGAGACGTACTTGACGTCCGCGTGCCGGGTGACGGCCCAGTAGCCGTCGTCCTGGAAGCCGGCGAGGCCGTGCGGCTGTTCGATCCAGCGGACCGGTTCCGCCTGCCGCAGTTCGGCGAACTCCGGGAGCGGCACCCGGTGATGGAGCAGGTCGGGGTCGGTGAGGTCGAACCCGTCGGGCAGCGCGGGACAGGGCATGAGCGACTCACTCCCACCGTGTGACTGGCCTGGATGCGTGGAGACAGATGTTCTGACGGACCATCAGAAATGACCGGTTGCCGTGAAGGTAATAACGGGTTCTACAACTCGCAAGGGGCACGGTCACCCCAATTGCATGCACCCCCCTTGCGGTTGTGGACGGGGTGTCAGCAAACTGCACACAGAACTAGTACGCGTTCTAGTTCTGCGTGGCGGGCCGGGCCGGGACGCCCCTGCGCCGCGCGGGTGACCGAGGAGAGGACCGAGCCCCCATGGCCGCGGAACCCGTGATCGTCGAAGCCGTACGCACCCCCATCGGCAAGCGCGGTGGCGCGCTCGCCAACCTCCATCCCGCCTACCTCCTGGGCGAGACCTACCGTGAACTCCTCGGCCGCACCGGCATCCCCGCCGACGCGGTCGAGCAGATCGTCGGCGGCACGGTGACCCACGCCGGCGAGCAGTCCATGAACCCCGCGCGTACGGCCTGGCTGACCATGGGGCTGCCGTACGAGACCGCGGCCACCACCGTCGACTGCCAGTGCGGCTCCTCGCAGCAGGCCTCGCACATGACCGCCAACATGATCGCCGCCGGGGTCATCGACGTCGGGATCAGCTGCGGGGTCGAGGCGATGTCGCGGGTGCCGCTGGGCTCCGGCTCCAAGCACGGGCCGGGCAAGCCGTTCCCCGACGAGTGGAACGTCGACCTGCCCAACCAGTTCGAGGCCGCCGAGCGCATCGCCCGCAACCGAGGCCTGACCAGGGAGAACGTCGACGCGCTCGGGCTGCTCTCGCAGCAGCGGGCGGCGCATGCCTGGGCCGAGGAACGCTTCAAGCGCGAGACCTTCGCCGTGCAGGTGCCGACGACAGAGGAGGAGCAGCACGCCGGGCAGGGCATGTGGCGCCTGGTCGACCGGGACGAGGGGCTGCGGGACACGTCGGCGGAGGCACTGGCGGGCCTGAAGCCGGTGATGCCGACGGCGGTCCACACGGCGGGCAACTCGTCCCAGATCTCGGACGGCGCGGCCGCCATCATGTGGGCGTCGAAGCGGATGGCCCGCGCGCTGAAGCTCCGCCCCCGGGCCCGGATCGTCGCCCAGGCCCTGGTCGGCGCCGACCCGCACTTCCACCTCGACGGCCCGATCGACGCGACCCGGGCCGTGCTCGGCAAGGCCGGCATGTCCCTGAAGGACATCGACCTCGTCGAGATCAACGAGGCGTTCGCGTCGGTGGTGCTCAGCTGGGCCCAGGTCTTCGAACAGAACCTGGACAAGGTCAACGTCAACGGCGGCGCGATCGCCCTCGGCCATCCGGTGGGGTCCACCGGCGCCCGCCTCATCACCACTGCCCTGCACGAACTGGAGCGCACGGACAAGGAGTTCGCCCTCATCACGATGTGCGCGGGCGGCGGCCTGGCGACCGGGACGATCATCCAGCGGCTGTAGAAGCGGCTCCGGGCGGCGGCTCTGAGCGGTCAGCTGGAAATGCCGCGATCCGCCGCCGTTCGTCCGCAGCGCCGTCGTGGCCGGTCGCGCAGTTCCCCGCGCCCCTTCGGGGCGCTGTCCGCGCCCGCGGCCCCTGCAGCAGGTAGCCGACGCCGAAGCCCGCGCCGACCACCGCCGCCCCGCCCGCCGCGTCGAGCACCCAGTGGTTGCCGGTGCCGATGATCGCCGAGAGGGTGAAGAGGGGGTGGATCAGGCCGAACACCTTCAGCCACCACCTCGGGGCGACGACGGCTATGACGATCCCGCACCACAGCGCCCAGCCGAAGTGCAGCGAGGGCATCGCCGCGTACTGGTTGGTCAGCTGGGTGAGCGTGCCGTAGTCCGGCTTGGCGAAGTCCTGCGGGCCGTGCACGGTGTCGACGATGCCGAGGCCAGGCATCAGGCGGGGCGGGGCCAGCGGGTAGAGCCAGAAGCCGATCAGGGCGAACGCGGTGGCGAAGCCGAGGGCGGTGCGGGCCCAGCGGTAGTCGACCGGGCGGCGGACGTAGAGGACCGCGAGGACGGTCAGCGGGACGACGAAGTGGAAGGACTCGTAGTAGAAGTCGAGGAAGCTCCGCAGCCAGCCGATGCCGTACACGGTGTGGTTGGCCCAGTGCTCGATGTCGATGTGCAGGAACCGCTCGATGTCGTGGATCCGGTGCCCGTGGCGCTCGGCGAGGGCCCGCCCGGAGGTGCCGTCGCCGTCCCCGGCGGCGGCGAGCCGGATCTGCTGGTAGACGAAGTAGACCAGCCGCATCGCGACCAGTTCGAGGAAGAGGTTGGGGCGGGTCAGCACCCGGCGCAGCGAGGGGGCCAGCGGGACCTGCCGGAAGCGGGCCGGGACCGGCTGCGCGTAGTCCGTCGGGACCGGGCGGGCGAACTCCGGGGCGGTGCGGGACAGGAAGGGCACGACCATGGCCGCGGCCAGGGCGGCGAGCAGGACCGTGTTGTCGCGCACGGGCACGAAGAGCGACTGGTTCGGCAGCATCGCCTTGGCGGGCAGCGTCATCACGAGGACGACCACGACCGGCCACACCGTCCGGTCGGCGGCGCGCCGCCCGGCCCGGCCGACCACCGCGAGCAGCACCCACAGCAGCTGGTGCTGCCAGGCGGCCGGTGACACCGCCACCACCGCACAGCCGGTGATCGCGACCGCGAGCAGCAGCTGCCCATCCCGGGCGTAGCGCACCGCGCGGCGCAGCGCGAGGGTGGCCACGGCCGCGGCGAGCGCCAGGAACAGGGCGATCTCCAGCGGCCCGGTCAGCCCGAACCGCAGCAGGGCGCCGTGCAGCGACTGGTTGGCGAGCGCGTCGGCCGCGCCGCCGAGGCCCACGCCGGCCGTGTGGTGGATCCAGTAGGTGTTCGAGTCGTGCGGCATCGCCGCCCAGGCCAGCACCGTGCACACGGCGAAGGTCGCGCCCGTGGTGACGGCGGCCCGGCGGCGGCCGGTGAACCAGAGCAGCGGCGCGAACAGCAGCAGGGCCGGCTGGAGGGCGGCGGCCAGGCCGATGCACAGCCCGCTGTCGCGCTGCCCGCGGGCGGCGAAGCAGCCGAGCAGCACCAGCAGGACCGGGATGATGCTGGTCTGGCCGAGCCAGAGGGCGTTGCGGACCGGCAGCGAGAGCATCAGCAGGCTGATGGCGACCGGTGCGGCGAGGAGCGAGGTGCGGCGGCTCACCGGCTGGGGCAGCGCGCGGGCGGCGACCAGGCCGAGGGCGACCACCAGCAGCAGCGTGCCGAAGGTCCAGCCCCAGCCGAGGGCCTGCTCGGCGGCTCTGGTGAGCGGCTTGAGCACCAGCCCGCCGAAGGGGGTGCCGGTGAACTGCGTCGAGTCGTACAGGGACCCCTTGACGTGCAGGACGCCTTCCGGGCCGACCCAGGTCTCCAGGTCCGTCAGCCGCTGCCCGCTCGGCGTGCCGAGGACGACGGCCAGCTGCCGTACGACCAGGATCGCGGCCACCGCCCACAGGCCGAGCCGGACCATTCTGAACCGCGCCCCGGCCTCCGCCCCGCCGAAAGCCTCTCCCGGTCGCCCGCTGTGCTCCACGTTCGCCACGCCTCGCCGGCCTCCCGCCGCGTCCCGCACGTCGTTCTGAGAACCCTAAGAGGCTCCCACCACTCTCTGTGCACAGACGCAGGCAACCCCCTCTTCACCTGACATCCGCCGATCTTTTGTCCGGAAGACGACGAAGACGACAGTGCGCGGGCGGTGTGGTTGCGTCCACGGAGCGCGACAAGGATCACAGTGCGCGGCCCGCATACCGGGGCGGGAGCGGGCAGACGTCCCTGTACACAGCACGTTTGGCTGCACTGTGCAGGTAAGTGCGTACGCGACGTAACGCCCCCAAGTGCTCCTATCGTCGCTTTTCGGCCCGTCCACCGCCGTACGGGACCGCACCCCCGTCCCCCACGAAAGGTAGGCGAGCCCCGTTTTGGCGACCGCCACAGCCGTCACCCCGTCCCCCCGTACGGCCACCGCCCCGGCCCCCGCGCCCACCGTCACCGACCCCGCGCTGGTGAAGCGCGCCGTGAAGGCGGCCGCGCTCGGCAACGCCATGGAGTGGTTCGACTTCGGCGTCTACAGCTACATCGCGGTGACCCTGGGCAAGGTCTTCTTCCCGTCCGGCAGCCCGACCGCCCAGCTGCTGTCCACGTTCGGCGCCTTCGCCGCGGCCTTCCTGGTCCGCCCGCTCGGCGGCATGGTCTTCGGCCCGCTCGGCGACCGCGTGGGCCGCCAGAAGGTCCTCGCCGTCACCATGATCATGATGGCCGCGGGCACCTTCGCAATCGGCCTGATCCCGTCCTACGCGACGATCGGCGTCGGCGCCCCGCTCCTCCTCCTCGCCGCCCGCCTGGTGCAGGGCTTCTCGACCGGCGGCGAGTACGCGGGCGCGTCCACGTTCATCGCCGAGTACGCGCCGGACAAGAAGCGCGGCTTCTTCGGCAGCTGGCTGGAGTTCGGCACGCTGGCGGGCTACATCGGCGGCGCGGGTCTGGTGACCCTGATGACGGCGCTGCTCTCCTCGGACGACCTGACGTCCTGGGGCTGGCGGATCCCGTTCCTGATCGCGGGCCCGATGGGCATCATCGGCCTCTACCTGCGGATGCGCCTGGAGGAGACCCCGGCGTTCGCGGCGGAGGTGGCGAAGTCGGAGCAGTCCCGCCCGAAGGTCCCCCTCCGGGAGATGATCACCGGCCAGTGGCGGGCGCTGCTCCTGTGCATGGCCCTGGTCCTGGTCTTCAACGTCACGGACTACATGCTGCTGTCGTACATGCCCAGCTATCTCACCAGTGAGCTGAAGTACGACGAGACGCACGGCCTGCTGGTCGTCCTCGGCGTGATGGCGCTGATGATGATCGTCCAGCCGTTCGCCGGGGCCCTGACCGACCGCGTCGGCCGCCGTCCGGTGATCGCGGCGGGCTGCGCGGGCTTCCTGGCCCTCTCCGTCCCCGCCCTGCTCCTGATCCGCCAGGGCAGCCTGCTCGCGGTCGCCCTCGGCATGGGCGCCCTGGGCCTCCTCCTGGTCTGCTTCACGGCAGCGATGCCTGCCGCCCTCCCGGCCCTCTTCCCGACCCGGGTCCGCTACGGCTCCCTGTCGATCGGCTTCAACATCTCGGTCTCCCTCTTCGGCGGCACCACCCCCCTGGCGGTGACGGCCCTGATCGGAGCGACGGGGAACCTCATGATGCCCGCCTACTACATGATGGCCGCAGCAGTGATCGGCGGCTTCGCGGTCTGGCGCATGGCGGAGACGGCGGGCAAACCCCTTCCGGGCTCGGCGCCTTCGGTGGAAGCGCCCCAGTAGAAGCGCCCCGCAAGGGGCGCGGGGCTGTATCGATATGCGGCTCCGCCGCGCGGGCGCGACAAGCCCCCACGCACCCGCGGCCGACCGACAACGGTCAGCCCCCCTCCCCGGCCCCCACCCACCTGCACCGTTCGAACGATCCGCACCCCCCGTGCGTACCGTCGGTAGACAGACGGTGGCTGTCCGGAACAGGCCCAGGAACCATGCCCTCCGCTATACCGTCTGTAGTCGGTGATCCACACACAGGCGGAGGGCATCGGTTCATGGTCGGGCGCGCACGCGTTCTCGCGGTCCTGCTCACACTCCTCGGCATCCAGCTCGCCTGGCTCGCCGCCCCCGCCTTCGCCTGCGCCTGCGGCGCCCTCGTCCCCGACGCCGGCCGGCAGGTCACCGTCGGCCGCGAGGAATCCGTCCTGCGCTGGGACGGCACCCGCGAACAGATCGTGATGCGCATGACGGTGGACGGCGACGCCGACCGCGCCGCCTGGATCATGCCGGTCCCGCACCGCGCCACCGTCACCCTCACCGACCCGGCCCTCTTCGACCAGCTGCACACCCTCACCGCCCCGGTGCACCGCACCCGCCTCCACTTCTGGCCCGAGGACGGCGACTGGCCGCTCACCAGCGGCAACGCCACCGGCACCGGCCCACCCCGCGCCGGCGTCACCGCCCCCGGCGTCGGCGTCGTCGCCCGCCAGCGGCTCGGCCCGTTCGACGTGGCCCAGCTGACCGCCACCGACTCCGGCGCCCTGGACGGCTGGCTGCGCAGCAACGGCTTCCCCTTCCCGGCCCGCCTGAACACCGCGCTCCAGCCCTACGTCACGGACCACTGGGAGTACGTCGCGGTCAGACTCGCCCCCGACACCACGGACACCGCGCTGCACGGCGCCCTCGACCCGCTCCGCCTCGCCTTCGCCAGCGAACGCCCGGTCTACCCGATGCGGCTGTCGCGGCTCGCCGCCACCCCGCAGTCGCTCGGCCTGTACGTCCTCGCCGCGCACCGCATGGAGCCCCGCTCGGCGATCGGCGGCGACCCCCCGCGGGTCGTCTACGCCGGCCGTCTCAGCCACCCGACCGGCGAGCTGGCCGAGCTCGCCGCCGGCACCCCGTACCTGACGGCGATCGGCCAGGAGTTCCCGTACCCGTCCCGGATCTCCGCCGACCACCTGCTGCGGCAGGCGTCCGCGGACACCCCGTTCCAGCAGGTCGTCTACACGGACCGGCTGCGCGAGGTGGCCGGGGTCCCGGCGTGGCTGCTGACGGTCGGCACCGGGCTGCTGCTGCTCGTCACGGTCGCCTCCCTGACGGCCGTACGGCGTTCCCGGCACCCGGTCCTGCCACCCCCGCCGCCCCCGCCGACGCAGCCGCCGCCCCCGCCCGCGGGACCGCCGACGCCCCCTGCGCCGATCGGCTGAGTTCCGTCCGGCACCGGGGCGGTGGATCACCGGCGTGGCGGCCGCCTCAGTAGTGCTATCCAGGTAGCTGTCAGCGGACAGCCATCTGAATAGGCGAAAGGCAGCGGACGCATGAGCGGCTCTCAGCTCTGGGACGACGTCGACTTCTACTTCACCAGCCACCTGTCACCGGACGACGAGGCGCTCCAGGCGACCCTGCGGGAAAGCGAGGCGAACGAGCTCCCGCACGTCAGCGTCACCGCCAGCCAGGGCAAACTGCTCCAGCTCCTCGCGCAGATCCAGGACGCCCGGAACATCCTGGAGATCGGCACCCTGGGCGGCTACAGCACCATCTGGCTGGCCCGCGCGCTGCCCGCCGACGGCAGGCTGATCTCGCTGGAGTACAGCGCCCGGCACGCCGAGGTCGCGGTCCGCAACATCGCCCGCGCGGGCCTGGAGAAGATCGTCGAGGTGCGGGTGGGCCCCGCCCTGGAGTCGCTGCCCAAGCTCGCCGACGAGAACCCGGCCCCCTTCGACCTGGTCTTCATCGACGCCGACAAGGCCAACAACCCGCACTACGTGGAGTGGGCGCTCCGGCTCACCCGCACCGGCAGCCTGATCGTCGTCGACAACGTGGTGCGCGGCGGCCGGGTCGTCGACGGCGGGAGCCGCGAGCCGGACGTGGTCGGCACCCGCGCCGCGATCGAACTGATCGGTGCCCACCCGAGGCTGACCGGCACGGCGATCCAGACGGTCGGCAGCAAGGGCTACGACGGCTTCGCGCTGGCGCGGGTGCTCGACTGACCCGGCCGGCCGGGAAAGCCCTTCTCAACCCTCGTGATAGAAGCCCACGTTGACGCTGCGCGGGGCGGTGCGGTCCCGGATGACGATCTCGCCGGAGCCGCCCCGGGGCAGCGCGACGGTACCGCCGTACGCGATGCCCTGGGCGTACTCCCCGACCTTCAGCAGCACCTCGGAGGACGGCTCGTCCTGGGAGCCGCGCAGCCAGCTGACCTGCCAGCCGCCCTCGGGCCCGCACAGGAACTCCAGGTGCACCCGGGAGACGAACAGCCAGTCGTCGGGAGTGGTGAGCCGGCAGGCGGAGGCGTCGCGGCCCACCCGCAGCACGGCGCCCGGTTCGCTGGGCGCGTCGGCCATGAGCATTCCGGCCGTCTCGCCCGCTTCTCCGGACACGGAGGCCATGGTGAGTTCGAGCACGTGCGTTCCCCCTGCGCGGTTTCCTGAATCCTTGTTGGATCTCCGGCGCATGATAAAACGCCCGGCCGGGCCGCGTCCGGCACAATGGAGTCATGACCGAGCGAAAGCCACCCGGGGTACCGTTCGAGTCCTGGGTCGACAAGCAGATCGGGGACGCGCAGCGGCGCGGCGAGTTCGATCAACTGCCGGGCCTGGGCGAGCCGTTGCCCGCCGGGCTGGACACGTCGTACGACGAAATGTGGTGGATCAAAAGGAAGATGGCCCGGGAGGGTCTGGCGATGCTGCCGCCGTCGCTCGCCCTGCGCAAGGAGGCCGAGGACGCGCTGGCGGCCGCCTACGCGGCGCCTTCGGAGCGGATCGTCCGCAGGATCATCGAGGAAGTCAACGTCAGGATCCGCGAGATGATGTTCAAGCCGCCGCCCGGGCCCCCGCTGGGCAAGAAGCCGTACGACGTCGAAGAGGTCGTACGCGAGTGGCGGGAGCGCCGGACGGCGGCCGGGACTGAACCGGAACCGGACGTGCCGGGGTGACTCACATGTGCAGCAGCCGGTCGGCCAGTTCGCGGTAGTCGCGCAGGGCCAGCCGGAGCTGCTCGGTGTCCGCGGTGCCGGGGCGGTCCGCGTCGGCGGACTGCCAGCTGCCGCGCAGGGTACGGCGGCGCCGGTCGACGGCGTCGGTGAAGCGGGCGCTGATCTCCTCGACGGCCCGGTCGGCCTCCTCGACGGCCGTGCGCGGCTCGTCGACGAACCCGGTGACCGCGTGCTCCAAGCGCCGCTCCAGCTGCCCGCACTCCTCGTTCGGCATCAGCCGCTCGCCGCGGCCGGCGTCCAGCCGCTCACCGCGGCCCGCGTCCTTCTCGTGGCCGGCGCCCTCGCCGGCCACCAGGACCGCCTGCCCGGGCGCCTCCCGGGCGCCCCGGTCGTCCATGCGCTCCTCGGTTTCCTCCTGTCCCGGGGTGACATCGCCCGCCGGGGCGTCGCCCCAGTCGGTCGTCTTCTCCTCGCGGCCCGGCATCGCTGTGCCGGCGGGATACGCGTCACCGTCGGTGGGACGGCGGCCGGATCCGGTCCTGGCGTCGGTCATGTCGGTCAACTCTCCTTCGGACGGCTCTGGTTGGTCGACCAGGGCAGGTGGCCGCCGGTGTCGGCACCGACACCGGCGCGGTGGCGGCCGGACTCGCGGGACGAGGTGGTGACCAGGTCGTCGAAGAGGAAGCGGGCCTCGATCACGGCCGCCCGCATCTCCTCGGTGCCGGCCTGGCTCTGCGGCGACCCGTCCGCGGGCGCCTCGGCGGCGCGGTGCACACGGCGGTAGCCGTCGACGTGGTCGGCGTGGTGCACGGAGAGCGCGGCCACCTGGTCCTCGTACTCGGCACCGGCCGGGAAGCCGCGGTCGGCGGCCAGTTCGGCGAGCAGCCGGTCGATCTCGGTCACGGACTGCCGCGGCGAGTCGACGAAGTGTTCCTGTGCGGTGGTCCAGCGGGCCGCGTAGCGTTCGCGTTCCGCCGGGTCCAGGTCGCGCTCGTGCAGTCCGCCGTGGCGCTGGACGCGCTCGGTGAGTTCCTGCTCGGCCGCCTTGGTGTCGCCGCCGTGCTGGGCCACCGTCCGCTCGTACTCCGGCCCGAAGCGCCGCTTCAGACCGTGCGGGCTGCTGCCCTTGGAGCGCACGGCCAGTACGGCCGCGACTACGACCACGGCGGCCACGATCACGATTGCGATGATCAAGCCTGTGGACATGGTTGCCTTCCGGTGTCTCGGCCCGACGGGCCGTCTCCTCCTCCGGGTGACCCGCGCGGCGGGCCCCAAACAGCCCGGCGGGACGGAGCCGGCCCCGGGCCGCCGATATCCGGTTGCGCGGGCCACCCCGGCCCGGCGGAGACTACGGCCCATGACCTCCTGGACGATCGCCCCGGACCTCCCGGACTCCGACACCGCCCGCGCCCTGTGGCGGGCGTACTACACGGAGGTCAGCGACCGCTGGTACCTGCTCCACGAGGGCCGCCGCACCGACCCGGCCGAGCTGGAGCGGGAGATCGCCGCCCGGCCGGGCTCCGAACTGGCCCCGCCCACCGGACGGTTGCTGATCGCGCGGTACGACGGCGAGCCGGCCGGCAGCGCGGGCGTACGGATCCTGGACCCGGCCACCGCCGAACTCACCCGGGTCTTCGTGCGCGCGGGGCTGCGCGGCAGGGGCGGCGCCGCGCTGCTCGTCACGGCGGCCGAGGACGCGGCCCGGGCCCTCGGGGCCGCACGGATCGTCCTGGACACCCGCACCGACCTGGTCGAGGCCCGCGCCCTGTACGCACGGCTCGGCTACACCGAGACCGAGCCGCACAACGACGACGTCTACGCCGGGCACTGGTTCCGCAAGGAACTCGTCAGTTGATCCGCCGGGTCGCCGGGTGCTGCGGCTGTTCGCGTTCGGTGCCGCAGAGTTCGTCGGTCAGCTCCCGCACCAGGCGGTCCAGGGCGGTCGGCCGGTCCGGGGTCCACCAGTCGCCGAGGAGTTCGGCGAGGGACTCCTCGCGGGCCCCGGCGAGCCGTTCGGCGACCTCGCGGCCCTCGCCGGTGAGGGTCAGGTCGAGGCCCAGGCGGTCGGCGAGGTGCCGCTCCTCCAGCTGGCGGGCGCCCTCCAGGACGACGTTCATCGGGACCGGGCCGCGCTCGGCGAGCCGGCCCGGCTCCACCGAGCCGTACTTCCGGATCCGCAGCAGCAGCCAGCCGGAGGCGGGCAGCAGGTCGTCGTACCCCGCCCGGGCGTTGATCTTCCGGTAGACCGGCCGGCGCCCCTCCCGGGTGCCGAGCAGGGACAGCGCCCGGGAGCACTCGTCGTACGACGACCGCTGGACCGGGTTGGGCGGGATGGTCTCGGACACGTCCGGCGCGGTGACCGAGCCGCGCAGCCGGTCCTCCTTCAGGAACCAGGCGAGGACGAAGCCGAGGAGGGCGACCGGAGCGGCGTACAGGAAGACGTCGGTGATCGAGGACGCGTACGCGTGCAGGGCCGCCGGACGCAGCGCGGGCGGCAGCGCGGCGATGCCCCGCGGGTCGGCCTTGAGGGAGCCCGGGGTGGCGCCGGGCGGGAGCCGGACGCCCCGGAAGGCGTCGGCGAGCTTGTCGGCGAGCCGGCTCGCGAAGACCGAACCGAAGATGGCGACACCGAAGGAGGCCCCGATGGAGCGGAAGAAGGTTGCGCCGGAGGTGGCGACGCCGAGGTCCTCGTACGACACGGAGTTCTGCACGATCAGCACCAGCACCTGCATGACCAGGCCGAGGCCCAGGCCGAAGACGAAGAAGTAGCCGCTCATCTGGGCGGTGGAGCTGTGCTCGTCGAGCCGGTGGAGCAGCAGCAGCCCGATGGTGGTCACGCCGGTGCCGGCGACCGGGAACACCTTCCAGCGCCCGGTGCGGCTGACGATCTGCCCGGAGAGGGTCGACGACAGCAGCAGGCCGATCACCATCGGCAGCATGTGCACGCCCGACAGGGTCGGCGAGATGCCGTGCACGACCTGGAGGAAGGTCGGCAGGTAGGTCATCGCGCCGAACATCGCGAACCCGACGATGAAGCTGATCAGCGCGGCGAGGGTGAAGGTGCGGATGCCGAAGAGCTTCAGCGGGAGCACGGGTTCGGCGGCCCGCCGTTCGACGGCCACGAAGGCCACGGCGAGGACGACCCCGAGCACCGCGAGCCCGATGATCTGCGGCGAGCCCCAGCGCCAGGTCGTCCCGCCCAGCGAGGCCACCAGCACCAGGCAGGTGGCGACGGCGGCGATCAGGAAGGTGCCGAGGTAGTCGATGACATGGTGGGCGCTGCGGCGCGGGATGTGCAGTGCGGCGGCGATCACGGCGAGCGCGACGATGCCGACGGGCAGGTTGACGTAGAACACCCAGCGCCAGCTCAGCTGCTCGGTGAGCACCCCGCCGAGCAGCGGCCCGAGCACGCTGGTGGCACCGAAGACGGCACCGAACAGCCCTTGGTAGCGCCCCCGTTCACGCGGCGGCACGAGGTCCCCCACGATCGCCATCGACAGCACGATGAGCCCCCCGCCGCCCAGCCCCTGCAACGCGCGGAAGCCGATCAGCTCGCCCATGTTCTGCGCCATCCCGCACAGCGCCGACCCGATGAGGAAGATCACGATCGCGAGCTGGAAGAGCCGCTTGCGCCCGTACTGGTCGCCGAGCTTGCCCCACAGCGGGGTGGCGGCGGTGGAGGCCAGCAGGTAGGCGGTGACCACCCACGACAGGTGTTCGAGCCCGCCGAGGTCGCTGACGATGGTCGGCAGGGCCGTCGACACGATCGTCTGGTCCAGCGCGGCCAGCAGCAGTCCGAGCAGCAGTGCCCCGATCGGGACCAGCACATTGCCGGGTACGCGCTCCGCGTCCTTCGCCGGAGTCTGCGTCGCTTGCAGGGCCATGGCGACCTCCCGGGGCTTTCGACCATCTTCCATCGTGGAGGGTGTCGCCCGGTATGGCCCGTCGAGTCCTTTTGGGTGCCTCTGAGGCGAGGGGTGCCGGCGAACGTACGTGTGGGAGCTCTGCATAATCTGTGGAGTTCTTGAGGGGAGGGAGGGCCGCTGTGACGGAGACGACCGGGAGCGAGGGCCACCAGTGCCCGCAGTGCGGGACGCCGAAGGGGCCGGACGGCTCCCCCTCCTGCGACTGCAACCAGCGGGCCTCCGACGCGCTGCGCGACGCGCGTACGGCCGAACAGGCGGCGGCCGAGGACTTCGACCCGCTGCGGATACGGCCGTACGTCGCCATCGAGCGCGACGCCGACGCCGACGCCGACGGCTACGCCGACGGCGGGGAGACCGAGGTGCTGCCGGTGACGGCCGTGCCGGTCGCCGCCGGGGCGACCGTGCCGCTGCGGGCGGTGCCCGCCGACGTCCCCGGCCCGGCCCCGGAAGCCCTGGAAGCGCCGGATGCCGCGGAAGCGCCTCGCCGGGGTCCCCGCTGGGCGCTGCTCCTGTCGATCGCCGGGGCGGTGATCGGGATCCTCGCCGTGGCGGGGTTCGCGAGCGGGCTGTTCGCCCATGCGACGCCGACGCGGGACGAGGCGGCACCGAAGGACGTACGGGAGAGCGTCCCGGACGTGACCCCGAGCACGGCGTCGCCGTCGGCCGCGGCGCCGGTGACCTCGCCGGGATCCTCGGCGCCGGCCACACCGTCCGGCTCCGCGAGCCCGAGCGTGTCGCACTCCGCGTCCCCGGCGCCGTCCAGCGCCAGCCCGTCCCCGTCCCCCTCCCGCTCGGCCTCGCCGGCCGAGTCGGCCTCGACGACCGGCGCGGCGGCCTCCGTCCAGCCCACCTCGCCGCCGGTCCTGCGCCTCGGTGACACCGGGGCGGAGGTGACGGAACTCCAGCAGCGGCTGGCCCAGCTCGACCTCTACACGGGGAAGGCCGACGGCCACTACGACCGCAAGACCGAGGACGCGGTACGGACGTACCAGCTGTCGCGGGGGATCCTCACCGACGAGTCGGGGGTCTACGGAACGGCCACGCGCACGGCACTGGAGTCGGAGACGACGGAGCCGTAGGGGGCGGGCCGGGGGGGGGGGGGGGGGCGGCGCTGCTGCCGCCCCCCGGCGCGGCGGGGTGCGGCGGGGGGGGGCCGGGGGGGGCGGCGGCGCCCCGCCCCCGCCCGGGCGGGGCCGGGGCGCTGTCCGGCCGCTCCTCTTCAGCCGCCCAGCTGCGGGCAGGGGTGCCGCAGGGCGGCACGGGTGGGCGCAGCGGCACCCGGCCAGCGCCGGTGAGCGTTCCCGCCCCCCACCTCAGCCCCCGCTCACGGTCACCCGGACCGATCCGTCCCCGGTCGCCTCCACCCGCACCCCCGTCAGATCCCGCACCACCGCATCCGGCCCGTGCACGCCCGCCCGCGCCCCGACACCCACGACCCGCATCCCCGCCGCCCGCCCCGCCGCGATCCCCGCGCCGGAGTCCTCGAACACCACGCAGTCGGCCGGGGCGATCCCCAGCTCCGCCGCCCCCTTCAGAAAGCCCTCGGGGTCCGGCTTGCTGGCGCCCACCGACTCCGCGGTCACCCGCACCGCCGGCAGCGGCAGCCCGGCGGCGGCCATCCGTGCCGTCGACAGCGCCACGTCCGCCGAGGTCACCAGAGCGTGCGGCAGCCCCTGGAGGGAGGCGAGGAAGGCCGCGGCGCCCGGTACCTCCACCACGCCGTCCGTGTCGGCCGTCTCCTCCGCGAGCATCCGCGCGTTGTCCGCGAGGTTCTGCTTCACCGGCCGGTCCGGCAGCAGCACCGCCATGGACGCATGCCCCTGGCGCCCGTGGACGACCTTCATGACCTCGTCGCCGTCCAGCCCGTGCCGCTCGGACCAGCGCCGCCAGACGCGTTCCACGACGGCGTCGGAGTTGACGAGGGTGCCGTCCATGTCGAGCAGGAGGGCGCGGGCGGTGAGGACGGTGGCCGTCATCGGGTAGCTCCTAGTGCACAGGCCGAACACAGGCCGAAAGCAGGCCTGGAAGAACAAGGCGGCCCCGCCCGCCGGTCAGGGAAAACGGGCGGGAGCCACTTTGTTCCCCCACGGTACAAAACAGAACGCCGATCCCGCCACCGTCGTCGCCGACCGTTCACCGACTCTTCAGCTCGACCGGGTGAACCTCGGGGAGCCGCGGAGAGCCCCGGGCCGCTCAGCCCGCGACCGCCTCCCACAGGCTCCACACGCCCAGCGCCAGCATCAGCACCGCCGCGATCTGCGTGATCAGCCGCAGCGGCACCTTCTTCATCAGCGCCTTGCCGCCGACGATGCCGAGCCCGGCCACCGCCCACAGGCCGAGCACCGCGCCGAGGCCGACGGAGAGCGGGTCGTCGTAGCGCGCCGCGAGGTTCGCCGTCATGATCTGCGTGAGGTCCCCGAACTCGGCGACCAGGATGAGCATGAACCCGGTGCCGGCGACCTTCCAGAAGGACTGGTCGGCCGGCTTGCGGATCTCCTCTTCCTCCTCGCCCTTCTTCAGCAGCAGCACGGCCGCGCCGCCGAGGAAGAGCACACCGGTCAGCGCGTGCACGATCTGCTGCGGGAGCAGGGTCAGGACACTGCCGGCCGCGACGGCGAGCACGACATGCAGCAGGAAGGCCGCGGCGACACCGGCGAAGACGTACGACGCCCGGTAGCGCGTACCCAGGACGAGGCCGGCGAGCGCGGTCTTGTCGGGCAGTTCGGCGAGGAAGATGACGCCGAAGACGAGCGCCGTCACGGTGATGCTGATCAAGGGTCCTCAATCGGTCGGGGCCACCCCGCCGAGAGCACCGCACTTCGCAGTCGAACACCTCGGCACGGCAGCGCACACGGTCACCCGTGCCGTACGGCACGGGTATGCACTGCTTGCCGAAGGTCTCGCTGGCGGCCTCCGGCCGAGATGGCCGGGATCCGCCTCCGGGCGCCGGCTCAGACGGGCTGAGCAGTATGTCGACGGTCCGGCGAAGAGCTACTCCCCTTCAACGCCGTCAAGAGTACGTGACTCCGCCATCGATCCCAAGGGCGGAGCTCCCGCCTGTGAGTCACGTCGCACATCTTGTCGTGTCATGCACACGTCACTAGTTTCTTACCGAACACTCACCCATCGGCAACACGGCCGCGCGAGCATTCCCTCGCTCGCGCTCCAACACCCCCACCCCACAAGGGAGTTCGCATGCCGAAGTTCTACGCGCGTCGACGGCTCAGCATACTCGCGTCTTTCACCGGACTCATAGCCTCCGCCGCACTGTTCAACTCCCCGAGCGCCTCCGCCGCCCTGCCCACCCCGGTCAGCGCGTCCACCGCCCGCACCTACCTCGCCTCCCTCACCGTGGCGACCGAGGTCAGGACCGGCTACGAGCGCGACCTGTTCCCGACCTGGGACACCATCAGCGGCACCTGCAACACCCGTGAGTGGATCCTCAAGCGCGACGGTACGAACGTCGTCACCAACTCCGCCTGCACCGCCACCAGCGGCAGCTGGTACTCCCCCTACGACGGTGCCACCTGGACCGCCGCCTCCGACGTCGACATCGACCACCTCGTGCCGCTGGCCGAGGCCTGGGACTCCGGTGCCCGCAACTGGACCACCGCCCAGCGCGAGGCCTTCGCCAACGACGTCACCCGCCCGCAGCTCCTCGCCGTCACGGACAACGTGAACCAGTCCAAGGGCGACCAGGACCCGGCCACCTGGATGCCGTCCCTCACCTCGTACCGCTGCACCTACGTCCGCGCCTGGGTCCAGGTGAAGTACTACTACAACCTCTCGGTGGACTCCGCCGAGAAGAGCGCGCTCACCAGCTACCTCTCCGCCTGCTGAACCCTCCCCGGCTCTCTTTCCCGCGTCGGAGCCTCCCCGCCGACCTCTGTCGTTCCGTACCGTACGGGGCGACAGAGGCGAACCGACCGAGGAAGAGGGCGGGGCGATCGTGGCCGGACTGCGCCTGGGACCGCTGCTGAGGTACACCGACGGCTCGTCGGCGACCGTCTGGGTCGAGGCGAGCCGTCCGTGCACCGCCGAGGTGCGCTGCGCGGACGGCGCCGGCGGCACCGCGCACACCTTCCAGGTGGCCGGCCACCACTACGCCCTGATCCCGGTCACCGGGCTGACTCCGGGGACGTCACCGTCGTACGACGTCCTCCTGGACGGCACCCGCGTGTGGCCGTTGCCCGGCTCCCGGTTCCCGCCCTCGGTGATCCGCACCCGGGCCGCCGGTGACGGTCTCGACGTCGTCTTCGGCTCCTGCCGCTGGGCCGCTCCCCCGGCCGCCGGCCGCGACCCGGTCGGCCCCGACGCCCTGGACAGCCTGGCCGCGCGCCTCGCCGCCGGTGGCCGGCGCCCCGACGTACTGCTGCTGCTGGGCGACCAGGTGTACGCCGACGAGACCTCCGCGGCCACCCGGCGCTGGCTGGCCGCCCGCCGCGACCTCGCGGACCCGCCCGGCGCCGAGGTCGCGGACTACGAGGAGTACACCCGCCTCTACTACGAGTCCTGGCTGGACCCGGAGGTGCGCTGGCTGCTGTCCACCGTGCCCAGTTTCATGATCTTCGACGACCACGACGTGATCGACGACTGGAACACCTCCGCGGCCTGGCTGGCCGACCTGCGCGCCACGCCCTGGTGGCAGGAGCGGCTGCTCAGCGGGCTGATGTCGTACTGGGTCCATCAGCACCTGGGCAACCTCTCACCGGCCGAACTGGCCGCCGACCCGGTGTACGCGGCCGTGTGCTCGGCCCCCGACGGCACCGACGAACTGCGCGCCTTCGCCGCCGGGGCCGACGCCGATCCCGCCTCGGTGCGCTGGAGTTACCGGCGTGACCTCGGGCGGGTGCGGCTGCTGATGGTGGACACCCGGGCGGCCCGGGTGCTGGACGAACAGAATCGCGCCATGCTCGACCCCGGCGAGGCCGAGTGGCTGCGCGAACAGGCCCTGGACGACCGGGAGTCGTACGACCACCTCCTGGTCGGCAGCTCGCTGCCCTGGCTGCTGCCGCACCTGATACACGACGTCGAGGCCTGGGACGCGGCGCTGTGCCGGGGCGAACGCGGCCCCCGCTGGGCGGAGTTCGGGGAACGGCTGCGCCGCGCGGCCGACCTGGAGCACTGGGCGGCCTTCCCCGCGTCCTTCGCCGACCTGGCCGGCCTGTTCGCCCGGACCGGCTCCGGCTCCGGGGCGCCCGCCTCCGTCTGCGTCCTGTCCGGAGACGTCCACCACGCCTACGTCGCCGAGGCCGCGTGGCCCGCCGGAGCCGCACCCGACTCCCGTGTGCTGCAACTCACCTGCTCCCCCGTCCACAACTCCGTGCCGCCGACGATGCGGATCGGCTTCCGGTTCGGCTGGAGCGCCCTCGCCCGGTTCCTCGGACGCCGGTTCGCCCGGCACGGGCGCTGTGCGCACCCGCCCGTGACCTGGCGGAAGAAGGGCGGCCCGTGGTTCGGCAACCAGCTCATGACGCTGACACTGCACGGCCGTTCGGCCCGGCTCAGACTGGAGCGGGCCCGGCGGGACGGGACCCTGGAAACCGTGGAGGAGTCCGTCCTCACCACCCCATGAAGGACAACCCGGGAACAACTGGGCCGCGTGGGGCGCGCGTTGGCAACTGTTAACCGCGACGGCATGATGAGGCGGACCGTCCGCTTCCGATCCCGTGCGGACGGCGTCACTGCCCTGCGCCCCCACCCGCCCGGGAGTCACGTCCTTGTCCTCCTCCCCCCACGAGGCCGTCCAGGAATCCGTCCAGGAGTCCGTCCACGACTCCGTGCCGGTCTCCGTCGCCCTGGTCGGCGCCGGTCCGCGCGGCACCAGCGTCCTGGAACGCCTCTGCGCCTCCGCCCCCGAACTGCTGCCTCCGGGACGGCGCCTCACGGTCCATGTGATCGACCCGGCCGCACCGGGCCCCGGCCGGGTCTGGCGTACGACGCAGTCGGCGGAGCTGCTGATGAACACCGTGGCGAGCCAGGTCACCCTGTTCACCGACGACAGCGTGGACTGCGCGGGCCCCGTCCGGCCCGGCCCCAGCCTGCACGCGTGGGCCGGCGGTGAGCTGGACCCCGACGACTACCCGACCCGCGCCCACTACGGCCGCTACCTGGAGTGGGTGTTCGCGCGGACGGTCTCCCGGGCACCGGCGGCGGTCCGCGTCGAGACCCACCGCGCCCGTGCCGTACGGCTCGACGACGACCCCGGCGGCCGTCGTCAGACGCTCACTCTCGACGACGGCCGCACCCTGCCGGGCCTGGCGGCGGTGGTGCTGGCCCAGGGCCACCTCCCGGTCGCGGCGGCCCCCGTGGACCGTCGCCACCGCGCGCACGCCGCCCGGCACGGCCTCCGGCACATCCCGCCCGCCAACCCGGCCGACGTCGACCTCACCCCGCTGGCGCCCGGCGAACCGGTACTGCTGCGCGGCCTGGGCCTCAACTTCTTCGACCACCTGGCCCTGCTGACCACCGGCCGGGGCGGCCGTTTCACCCGCACACCCGACGGCACCGCCCTGCGCTACACCCCGTCCGGCCGCGAGCCCCGCCTGTACGCCGGCTCCCGGCGCGGTGTCCCGTACCAGGCCCGCGGCGACAACGCGAAGGGACCGTACGGCCGCCACACCCCGCTCCTGCTCACCCCCGAAGCGATCGCGGGCTTCCGTGCACGCGCGGACTCCGGCGCGGCGCCCGACTTCCTGGCGGAGATCTGGCCACTGGTCGCGAAGGAGGTGGAGACGGTCTACTACGCGGCCCTGACCGGCGATCCGGGGTTCACCGGGCGCTTCCTCGCGGCCGACGGCCGGCCCGCGGAGACGGCCGTACTCGACGCCCACGGCGTACCGGAGCCGGACCGCTGGTCCTGGCGGCGCCTCCAGCATCCTTACGGGGAGCGGGAGTTCACCGATCCCGCGCAGTGGCGGGCCTGGCTCCTGGAGTACCTGCGCGCGGACGCGGCACAGGCGGCCCTCGGCAATGTGCACGGCCCGCACAAGGCCGCCCTGGACGTGCTGCGCGACCTGCGCAACGAGATACGGCTGATCGTCGACCACGGGGGCCTGGCCGGTGCCTCCCGGCGGGCCCACCTGGACGGCTGGTACACCCCGCTCAACGCGTTCCTGTCCATCGGCCCGCCCCGCCGCCGGATCGAGGAACTCGCCGCGCTGCTGGCGGCGGGCGTGGTGGAGGTGCTCGGCCCCGGACTGGAGGTGGACCGCGGGGACGGCGCCTGGGTGGCCCGCTCGCCCGAGGTCCCCGGCTCGGAGGTCCGGGTGACCGCCCTCATAGAGGCCCGCCTCCCGGAGCCGGACCTGCGCCGCACCGCCGACGAACTACTGGCCGGCCTGGTCCGCGAGGGCGCGTGCCGGCCGCACGTGGTGGACGGCCACGAGACCGGCGGCGTCGACGTGACACCGCGCCCGTACCGTCTCATCGGCCGTCACGGCCGCCCGCACCCACGCCGGTTCGCCTTCGGGGTGCCCACGGAGGGGGTGCACTGGGTGACCGCGGCGGGGGCCCGGCCGGGCGTGGACTCGGTGACCCTGTCGGACGCGGACGCGATCGCGCGGGCGGTCCTGCGGACGGCGGCGGCCGAAGCGGAAACGGCCCTACAGCCGGCCCCGCAGCCACCGACGGCGGCCGAACGGAACACGCCGGTCACGGTATGAAGCCGGATGAAGCCGCATGACCCTTGACCGATAACCCTTTGCCGAACATACGAGCCCCCCGTGACACTCCTGTCACACCCCACGCGTACGCTGTATGGCTGTCGTCGGGGGGCGCAACAGGACAATCACGGGGGAACCGTCGTGTGGGAAAGCATGGGGTCGCTGGAGGCCGGGCCATGGATATACGCCATGGTGGCCCTCTCCGTGCTGCTCGACGTGTTCCTGCCGGTCCTGCCTAGCGGGGTGCTGGTCATCACCGCGGCCACGGCTGCGGCGGCGGGCACCGGAGCATCGGCCGGACAGGTTCCGCCGCACGTCCTGCCCGACTTCCTGGCGCTGACCCTCTGCGCGGCCACCGCGTCGGTCCTCGGCGACCTGGTCGCCTACCGGCTGGCCCGGCGCGGCGGCGCCCGCCTGGACCGCGCGATCGCCCGCTCCCGGCGGCTGAGCAGCGCGCAGGAACGTCTCGGCGAGGCGCTCTCCCGAGGCGGCGGCGCGCTGGTGGTACTGGCCCGTTTCGCCCCGGCCGGCCGCTCGATCGTCTCCCTCGGCGCGGGCGCGACCCACCGCAGCGTCCGCGACTTCCTCCCCTGGTCCGCCCTGGCAGGCCTGACCTGGGCGATCTACAGCGTCACCCTCGGCTGGCTGGGCGCCCAGTGGCTGGGCGCGACCTGGATGGCGACGGCGGTATCGGTCGCAGCACTGTTCGCCGCAGGAGCGGGCGCGGGCTACCTGATGCGAAGACGCCCTGCCTGACCCGTCACCTCATCCAGCCGCAGACAGCCGTGTCAGCTCATACAACCGCTGGCAGCGTCGCAGTTACTCAGCCGCGGGCAGTCGTGCCTCCCCCAGCGCCTTAAGGGCGTGGGAGGTGCCCCCAGGCGGCACGGGTGGGCGCGGGCGGCACCCGGCCAGCGCCGGTGAGCGTCCCCACCCCCCACCTCAGCCCCCACCCACGGCCCCTGGCGCAGCGGTCTGCCCTCGCACCTCCAGTCCCCCCAACAACGCCGCGGTGGCCTCCGCAACCGCATCCACCGCCCGCTCGAACACCTCCCGGTTGTGCGCGGCCGGCGCCCGGAACCCGGACACCTTCCGCACGTACTGCAACGCGGCAGCACGGATCTCCTCCTCCGTGGCCTCCTCGGCCAGCTGAGGCGGACGCAGGGTCTTGATACTCCGGCACATGTCCCCAGTCTCCCGCAGACACCCTCCTTCCTGCGAAGATCTTCCCGAGGCGGCCACCACTCCCGGGGCCGACCGAAGAGAGGACAACTCCATGCCGAACAGCCCGGACACCCCCGGCCGCCACCTCACCGTCGCCGTCCTCGGCCCCGGCGGCGTCGGCGGCCTCCTCGCCGCCCTGCTCTCCCGCTCCGGCCACCGCGTCCTCTGCCTCGCGGGCGAGGAGACGGCACACACGCTCCGTACCACCGGCATCCAGGTCCGCAGCCCCCTGTTCGGCGACTTCACGGCCCCCGTCGAGGCCGACACGGCTCTGCGCGAACCGGTCGATGCCTGCCTGGTGACCGTCAAGGCCACCGCGCTGGACGCGGCCCTCACCCGGGTCCCGCCCGCGGCCCTCGGCGACGCCCTCCTCGTACCGTTCCTGAACGGCGTGGAACACCCCGCGCTGCTGCGCGCCCGCTACGCCCCCGACCGCGTGGCACCGTCCGTGATCCGCGTCGAGTCGACCCGCACGGCCCCCGGCCGGGTCGAACACACCAGCCCCTTCGCGGAGATCGACCTGACCGGCGCCAAGGTCCCCCACCCCCGCCTGACGGCCCTGGCCGAAACCCTCACCGCCGCGGGCCCGGCCACCCGCGTCCTGGACGACGAAACCACGGCGCTCTGGGCGAAGATGGCGTTCCTCGCCCCGCTCGCCCTCCTCACCACCCGCTACGCCCTCCCCCTCGGCGAGGCCCGCACCCGGCACCGCGAGGAACTGGCCTCCCTCGTGGCGGAGACGGCGGCGGTCAGCCGCGCCTGCGGCGCCCCCGTCGACCCGGCCCAGGCCCTGGCCCGGTACGACGCCTTCCCACCCGCAACCAGGTCCTCGATGCAACGCGACGCGGAGGCCGGCCGTCCCCTCGAACTCGACGCGATCGGGGGCGCGTTGCTGCGCGCGGCGGACCGGCACGGCGTACCCGTACCGGTGACGGCCCGCATCGTCAGGGAGTTGCGCGAGGCCGGCCGCTAGCGGCCGTGCCGCCCGGGGGTGCGGGCGGCGGCGACGAAGGCGGCCATCCTCTCGCGGCTCTTGACCCCCGGCGCGGTCTCGACACTGCTGGAGACGTCCACGCCGTAGGGCCCGAACTCCTCGATGACAGCAGCCACGTTGTGCTCGTCGAGGCCGCCGGCGATCACCACCTTCCCCGGCACCTGACCGACCCAGCCGGGGATGTCCTCGAACACGCCGCTGCCCGCGCTGGCGTCGTAGAAGAAGTACCGCAGGGCCTCCGGCTTCTCGGGCGGGGTGCCGGAGGCGAGGGCGAGGTTCGGGATGTCGGCCGGCTCGTAGATCTGGATGATGTCGACGTGCTCGGCGACGGCCGCCGTCTCGGCGTGGGTCAGGGCCACGGCGAAGACGGTGATCCGTCCCCGGGCGTGGTCGGCGAGCGCCACGGCCCGTTCGGGCGGGCAGTACCGCTTGCTCCTGGGGGTCACGACGATCCCGACGGCGTCGTATCCCAGCTCGACGGCCCAGTCGATCTGCTGCTCCTGGGTGAGCCCGCACACCTTCACGAACGTCGGCTGCCGTTGCCCGCTCATCCGTCCCCTGCTCCGTTCTCCCGCCCGGCGGGAACGTGGTCGTGCCGTCGCCCCCCAGGCTCTCATTGCGGGCCCGGGGCCGTGCGCGCCGCGCGGTGCGGGCCCGCGAACCGGCAGGTCGTCAGACCACCGTTCCCGGTGTGTCCGCCGACGCCGGCAACCGAGTCAACCTGCCGCCGGGCGCCTCGACTTGACGGGTGTGCCCGGCCGCACCGCAGGGGCGCGGCCGGTGCCGTGGAGCGCCGGATCAGCGGACCGCGACAGCGCTCGGCATCCGGTACGTGAGGTCACCACGGGGTCGTCCGGGGCGCGTGGGTCGGCAGGCGGCTGTCGCGGTACGGTGTGCGGCAGTCGATCGCCCGTTCTGTGATCGCTGACCCACGAGGGGGTTTCATGAATCACCGCCGCCTGCGCCACCGTCGCAGAATGATCGCCGTAGCGGTCGGCTCTGCGGGTGCGCTGGCCGTTGCACTGGGTGTGGGGCTGACCTCGGCGATGGCCACCGGGACGTCGTCCGCCACGCCTGCGCCCACCGCGTCCTCGTCCGCCACGAGCACGCCCTGGGCGCCCGAGAACGACGAGAAGCCGCTGGGCCACCAGAAGGCCGCCGTACACCCTCAGACCCTCTCGGCCGGCCGCAAGGCGTCCGCTCTGCAGCTCAACATGCCCGCACCCAGCGGGAAGTACAGCGTGGGCATGGTCGGCCTGCACCTCGTCGACAAGTCCCGTACGGACCCCTACGTGTCCGGCAGCAAGTCCCGTGAGCTGATGGTGTCGCTCTGGTATCCGGCCACCTCGACGTCCGGGCACTACCAGGCGCCGTGGATGCCGTCGATCTCCGGCGCCCACTTCCTCGCCACGCGCGGGCTGTCGCCGCAGCTGGTGACCCTGCCGACCACGGCGGGCCATGTTCTCGCCCCGGTGAACACCAAGCTCGGCAAGCTGCCCGTCCTGCTGTACTCGACCGGGCTGCACTCGGACCGCGCGATGGGCACCGCGCTCGTCCAGGATCTCGCCAGCCGCGGCTACCTCGTCGTCACCGTCGACCACACCCACGACGCCAACGAGGTGCAGTTCCCCGGCAACCGGCTCGAGGTCAACAAGATGCCGGCGGGCGCCCACTCGTCCGACACGCTCAAGGTGCGCGCGGCCGACATCAAGTTCGTCATCAACCAGCTCTCCACGCTCAGCAAGGGCGGCAACCCGGACGCCGGCAAGGCCACCCTGCCCGTCGGGCTGACGAAGTCGGTCGACATGTCGAAGATCGGGATGTTCGGCTGGTCGCTGGGCGGCGCGGCGGTCGACACCGCCATGCAGCTCGACAGCCGTATCGCCGCCGGTGCCAACCTGGACGGCCAGTTCTTCGGCACGGCTCCGAGCAAGGACCTGAAGCGCCCCTTCATGCTCTTCAGCTCCGGCAGCCACAACCGCAGCAACGACTCCTCGTGGCGCACGCTGTGGTCGCACCTGAAGGGCTACAAGGTCGACATCAAGCTCAAGGGCGCGGCCCACCTGTCCTTCAGCGACAACGAGTGGATGATCCCCCAGGAGGCGCGCCTGCTCGGGCTCTCTCAGGCGCAGATCCAGCAGCAGTACGGCACGATCGACCCGGACCGCGCGATCGCGGTCCAGCGCGTCTATCTGGCGGCCTTCTTCGACCAGGAGCTGCGCAAGCAGCACAGCACCCTGCTCGACGGGTCCAGCAGCAAGTACCCGGAGATCTCTTTCGTCCCCTGATCGAACAGCCGGCCGGACAGCTGTCCGGACATCCGAGGGGCGGGTCCTGCTCGTGGGCCCGCCCCTCGGCTCGCCGTGGACCCGTATGCGTCGACCGTCACCCGGTGGTCCAGTTCACACGTACGAAACAGGCGTGAAAGTGTGATGGTTATGTAATCGCCTGACGCTAGAGTGTTCGGTCTGTAGAACATTCGGGCGCCCGGCGCCAATTGACAAAGGATCTGCTGCCCTGCCCTCCGCCCCTCGGGCGCCGCGCCGACACCGCACCCGCCGCCGCGCCGATATGCCGATGCTCGGCGGGGTGCGCCCGCCGATCGCCTCACTCGTCGTACTCCTGCTGGTGGTCGCCGCCCTGACCATGATCGGCCTCGACGGCATCCATTCCGCGGGTGTGCCGCAGGCGGTGTCGGACGGGGAGCAGCAGATCGCCGCCGACACCGCGCTGTCGATGCGCACCACGATCGACGCCGAGGCGAGCACGGTACGCCGTGCGGCCAAGGCGTACCCGGCGACGAGCACATCGACCCCCGCGACCACGCTCAAAGCACTGACTTCTGCCAGGAAGGGGATCCTCGGCAGCGCGCTGCTCGACCCGAAGACCGGCAAACTGCTGGCAGCCGGCGGCAAGACGGTGCAGCTGGCCGGGGTGGACGTCGCCAAGACGGCATCCGGGCACGGGTCGATCCCGCCCCGGCTGGTGACGTCGGACGGCACGCGGCAACTGCTGTACTTCGCCAAGATCACGCTGCCCGCGCAGCAGGAGGACGCCAACCAGGACCAGAACCAGGTCCCCAGCGGGCCCGACCGGCAGTGGCTGCTGGTGGTCTCCGAGGCGCTCCCCGCCCCCACGGCGTACGGCGACGGGCGCACCGCCGAGGTGCTGGACGCGAGCGGCACCGCGCTCGCCACCGCGTCCCACGGCACGGCGTCGCCGGCCGCCGCCGACAGCGGTCTGCCCTCGGCGGCGGCCAGCGCGGCGAAGGGGTCGGGGCATGACACCGACGCCTCGGGAAGCCTGCAGGGCGCCGCCACGGGCAACCGGCACACGGTGGCCGGCTGGGCCCAGGTCGCTTCGACGACCGGTCCTGGCGACACCGACGACCTCGGTCTGGTGGTGCTCACCTTCCGCGCGGTGCCCGCCACCACCACCGCCGTCGACTACTCGGGCTTCGCGCTCCAGGCCGCGGGGGCGCTGGTCGTGCTCGCGCTGCTGCTCGGGCTGGCGCTGCACTTCTTCCTGCAGCGGCCGCTGCTGTTGCTCTACCTGTCCGCCGGCCGCCTGGCCCGGGGCGCGACCGAGGACGGGCCGGCCGCATGGGAGGAGCTGTCCCGGCCGGTGCCGGTGAACGGCTTCGGGGAACTGGCCCGGATCGGGCGGGCGCTGGAGTCGCTGCGCCGGCAGCTGCTCGGCGAGGGCCCGCAGGAGTTCCCGGTCCGGCGCGGACCGGGCTACCGGGCGCTGGCCGGGGTCGGCGTGCTGGTGCTGGTCTGCTGGGCGGCACCGATGGTCTTCGTGCTGAACCGGGCGGACACCGCGACCGCGGTGCCGGCTTCGGTCCTCGCCGTCCAGCAGACCCGCACCGAGATCGCGTCGAACCGGGTCCGGCAGTCCCTCGACCAGCTGTACACCGACCTGAGTGACGCGGCCGCGAGCCTGCCGGGCAGCGACCGGGCCGCCCAGACCGAGGTGCTGCGGCGCACCCTCGCCGACCACAAGCAGTTCCGCTCGCTGTATCTCCTGGACAGCTCGGGCGGCATCACGCTGCGCGTGGGCGGGTCACCGCTGCGCACCATCGTCCACGTGCCCGGCGGCGGCGGGATCACCACCGTCAACACCTCGGGCCGGATCCCGGCGATCGCCGCCTACACCCAGGTCCGGACCGTCAAGGGCAAGACCCCGGCGGCCGGCGTGGTCCTGTTCGGCGAGATCGACGTGAAGGCACTCAACTCCATTCTGTCCAGACCGAAGCTGGGCAGCGTCTGGGTGACGGACAGCGACGACAAGGTGCTGGCGGCGAACGTGGGCTACCGCGCCTTCCAGTCGCTGCCCGACTCCGGTCTGAGCCGTCTCGCCCGCGCCACCCAGGGCGCCCCGGGGACCGCGGGCACCGCGACCTCGCAGGTGCTCCGCACGTCCTCCGGTCCATCGGTCGACGGTGCCGCGCCGCTGGCGCAGAGCGGTCCGACGGCCCGCCTCGGCTGGCACGTGGTGACCGCGGAACCCGCGGCAGCGCTCCAGATTCCCGCGGTGCAGGCCGAGCAGCGCACCATGCTCGCGGGGATCCTCGGCCTCACCCTGGGCGCTGCCTGCCTGGGCTGGCTGCATGTCGTGGTGGTCCGGCCGCTGCGCTCGGTCGCGGTGCTCGTCGAGCGGCTCGCCGGCGGAGACCGCCGCACCGTGCTGCACCCGGTCAACCACGACGAGATCGGCTCGGTCACCCGCAGCCTGGAACTGATCCGCCAGGCCCTGGCGGAACGCGACCGGGCGGCCAGATCCGGCCAGACCGCCGGGCCCTCCCCGTCCCTGCCTCAGACCACCCTCCAGCGGTAGAAGGACGGAATCGGCGTGCTTTTCCTCTATGTCATAGTCCTGCTGTGCTGCGCCGGGCTGTGGATCGCCGGAATCGTGGAGCAGCGGCGGCACTTCGCCTCGCTGGAGCAGATACCGACGCGGGTGCTGGTCAACGGCATCCGCGGCAAGAGTTCGATCACCCGGCTGTGCGCGGGCGCGCTGCGCGGCGGCGACCTGGTCACGGTGGCCAAGACCACCGGCACCGCGGCCCGGTTCATCCATCCGGATGCCACCGAGGAGCCGATCTACCGCAAGTTCGGGCTGTCCAACATCGTCGAGCAGATCGGCATCGTGCGGCGGGCGGCGACCTACCGGCCGGACGCGCTGGTGATCGAGTGCATGGCGGTGATGCCCGCGCTGCAGGAGATCAACCAGGAGAAGCTGATCCGTTCCACGATCGGCGTGCTGTGCAATGTCCGCGAGGACCATCTGGAGGAGATGGGACCGACCCTGGACGACGTCGCCCGCTCGCTCTCCCGCTCGATGCCGGTGGGCGGGGTGTGCGTGACGGCGGAGAAGGACCGCCTGCACATCCTCCAGGAGGAGGCCGACAAGCGGAACTGCCGTCTGATCGCGGTCGATCCCGAGTCGGTGACCGACGCCGAGCTGCGCGGCTTCAGCTGGTTCACCTTCAAGGAGAACGTGGCGATCGCGCTGGCCGTGGCCGAACTGCTCGGCGTGGAACGGCAGACCGCGATGCAGGGCATGTGGGACGCGCCGCCCGACCCGGGCGTGCTGTCGGTGGAACGCTACGTCACCCCCGAGGGCAAGCAATTGCGGTTCGCCAACGTCTTCGCGGCCAACGACCCCGAGTCGACGCTGATGAACGTCCAGCAGCTGGAGGATCTGGGCGCGATCAGACGGCCTCTCAACGTGGTCATCAACTGCCGCCCGGACCGGGTGGAGCGCAACGGCCAGATGGGCGCGATCGTCCCCGATCTCGCCGCCGAGACGGTGTTCCTGATCGGCCACCCGACCAAGAGCGCCCGCGACGCGATCCCGGCCGCCTTCACCGGGCGGGTGGTGGATCTCGGCGGCGACCGCCGGGACCCCGAGGAGGTGACCGAGGCGATCCTCGCGGAACTCGGCCCGGCCTCCTCGATGGTGGCGATCGGCAACATCCACGGCCAGGGCGAGCTGTTCCTGGAATGCCTCGCCGGGCTGCCGCTGGACGACTCCGAGGATCCGTTCGCCGCCGTTCCCCAGGGCGACGGCCTGGACCAGGAGACCATGCAGATCGCGCTGGTCCGGCCGCAGGTCGCGATGGGCCGACCGCCCGAGCCGGAGCCGTACAGCTGGGTGGCACCGCTGGAGACGACCCACAGCTTCCACATCCCCAATCAGCGGGAACTCGCCCGCCAGTTCGCCGCCCGCCACGGCCGGCCCGACAGCCAGAGCGCCACAGAGGACCCGCGCTACTCCTACGATCAGCCCCAGTCCACGAGGAACCCGTGATCCCCGCCAACCTCACCGCCCAGACCGCCGCACTCGGGATCGCCCTCGGGCTGGTCTTCTCGCTCGTCTGCTATCTGACCACCAATCTCTCCCCCGGAGGGATGATCACCCCCGGCTGGATCGCCCTCACGCTCGTCACCGACGTGCAGATGGCCGGGCTGATGGTCGGTGTAGCGGCACTCACGTACTTCACGACGAGGCTGCTGCAGCGCACCGTGATTCTCTACGGCAAGCGGCTGTTCGCCGCCGTGGTGCTGAGCGCGGTGCTGATCCAGACCACCGTGATGCTCGCCCTCAGCCACGAGTTCCCGCTGCTGTACACGTCACAGACCCTTGGCTTCATCGTCCCCGGTCTGGTCTCCTACCAGATGGTCCGTCAGCCGATGGCGGCCACGGTCATCTCGACCACGGCCGTGACGCTGGCCACGTACGTGGTGCTGGTCTCCGGTCTGCTGATCGGCGTCCTGCCCACCGGGTGACCTGCCCACCACCCTCACACCCCGTATTCCAGGAGGATCGGCCATGCACTCCCACTCCGCCGGCAGAGGCAGCCGCCCGAATCGCCGCGCTCTGCTCGGGACGATCGCGGGCGTGGCGGCCGCCGGGGTGACGGGCGGGTACGCCTGGAGCCGCCTCGGGCACGGCAGCGGCGACGACGGCGACGGCACGGCCGCCGACGGCACGGGCACCGGTTCGAGCACCGGGAAGCGGACCTTCGAGCGGCTGTCCGGGCCCGACCGCACCGTGGTCCGTGCCGCCGACGGCGGCACCCTCGCCACGTTCACCGACGGAGCCCGTACGGCCGTGCTCACCGGGCGCACCCGCAGCTTCAGCGAGCCGCGGACCACCGAGGCCAAGGTGACCACGGACGCCTGGGTGCGGGTGCTGCCGCACACATGGCAGCAGGGCATGGAGAAGTCCGCCTGGTTCACCAGCTGGTTCGACAAGACGCTCGGCGACACCAGCCCGGACGTCTTCGCGGTGGCGTTCCAGTACAGCAGCGCCGGGGCGCCCGACAAGCACAACGCCAAGGGCGTGCGCTACGCGGGCACCGCGCACTTCGGCCCGCGCAATTCCGAGGTCAACAACCCGTTGGACTTCGCCTACCACGACGAACAGTCCGACTTCTACGACTACCTGGGCGTTCCCTGGACCTTCCCGGACGGCTCCAGCGTGCAGCCGGAGCAGGCCCGCTACGGCGACGTCGACTGCTCCGGCTTCCAGCGTCTGGTGTGGGGCTACCGCATGGGCATCCCCCTGCACAACACCAACACCAAGGGCACCGGTCTGCCGCGCCGCGCCTTCGCCATCGCCGCCTACGGTCCCGGCCGCCTGGTGATCCCGCACACCGGCACGAAGCAGGCCACCGACCTGGGCATCCTGCAACCCGGCGATCTGGTGTTCTTCGCCATCATCAAGGACCGGCCGGACTTCATCGACCACTGCGGCATGTACATGGGCCTCGACGACCAGGGCAGGCACCGCTTCTACTCCAGCCGCTCCGCCGCCAACGGCCCCACCCTGGGCGACCTGTCGGGCCGCTCGCTACTGGACGGCACCGACTTCTACGCCCGCGGCTTCCGGTCGGCCCGCCGCCTGTGATCACGCCGCCAGTGCACCGCGGCTCCACCTGACCTGCTGATCCAAGGACCACTGCCATGACCGCCATCCCCGCCGCCCGGCCCACCGGAGCGCACCGAGGCCGCCGGGCGGCGAACCGCCGATCCGGCCTGCCGGAAGACGCCCCGCGCTGGGAGCGCCCGGCGCTCGCCGCGGTGCTGGCCGTCGCCACGCTGCTGTACTCCTGGGGCATCGGGCACGCCGCGCTCCACCCCTTCTACGGTGCGGCGATACGGTCGATGGCCGGCAGCTGGCGGTCCTTCTTCTTCGGCGGGCTCGACGTCAGCGGTTCGGTCAGCATCGACAAGCTGCCCGGCGCCCTGTGGCCCGACGCCGTCTCCGTCTGGCTCTTCGGCCCGCACACCTGGGCGGCCGCTCTTCCGCAGGTCGTCGAGGGCGTGCTCACCGTATGGCTGCTGCACCGGATCGTACGGGCCTGGGCCGGGCCGTTCGCCGCGCTGATCGCCGCGCTGGCGCTCACCGTCACCCCGGTCACCGTGGCCCTCAACCGGGCCACCATCCCGGACACCGCGCTCACCCTGCTCCTGGTGGCGGCCGCCGGGGCGCTGCAGAAGGCGGTGCGCACCGAGCGGCTGCTGCCGCTGATCACCTGCGGGATCTGGGTCGGGCTCGCCTTCCAGGCGAAGATGCTGCAGGCGTGGCTGGTGCTGCCGGTCTTCGCCGCGGTGTACCTGGTCGTCGCGCCCGGAACGCCGTTGAAGCGGGCTCTGCGCGTCCTGCTGGCCGGTGTGGTCGCCCTGACGGTCTCCTGCTTCTGGCTGCTGATCGCCTGGGCGACGCCGGCGTCCTCCCGCCCCTACCTCGACGGAACGTCCGACAACAATCCGTTCGCCCTGGTCTTCGGATACAACGGCCTGAGCCGCTTCAGCAGCGACTCGACCGCGTTCGGTGCCGTCGCGGGCACCGCCACCAGCCGCACCACCGGCAACACCGGCTGGGACATGCTGATCAACCAGACGGTCGGTCCCCAGGTCGCCTGGTTCCTGCCGCTCGCCGTGCTCGCCGCGGTCCTCGGTGTCGTCTGGCGCGCCGGTCAGCCGCGAACCGACATGGTGCGGGCGGGATTTCTGCTGTGGGGCGGCTGGCTGGCCGTGCACGCCCTGGTGTTCAGCGCCTCCAACGGCAACCACGCCTACTACATGGCCGTCATCGCCCCGGCGCTCGCCGCGCTGGCCGGCGGCGGGCTCGCGCTCTTCCGGTCGGAGTACGAGTCGGCGTACGCGCCGAAGGACGGGACGGAGCACGAACCGGAACACGGATCGGAGTACGAGCCGGAGCAGGGATCGGAGCACGGACCGGACCACGAGCCTGAGCACGAGCCGGAGCCTTGGTCGCCGTACCTGTCGGCGTACGGTTCGCAGGGCTGGTCACCGCACGTGTCACCGTACGAATCCGAGCCCGGGCCGGCGCACGAACCGGAACCCCGGTCCGAGGCCGAGTCGGGCGGCCGACGGCACCTGGCGCTGCCGGCGGCGATCGTGCTGACGGCGGCCTGGGCGCTGGTGCTCGACTGGCCCACCCTATTCGTCTCCTGGCTGCTGCCGGTCGCCGTGATGCTCGCGCTGTGCGGCGTGGTGGGGCTGTGGGCCCGTGGCCCGCGCACCTCCTCGCGGATGGTCCACGCGGCCCTCGCCGCCGGAATCGCGGCCACCCTGGTCGCACCGGCCGGCTGGGCCGCCTCCAGCCTCGACTCGCTCTACGCGGGCGCCGCCACCGCGCCGATAGCCGGTCCGGTCGGCAACGCGTACTACGACAGCGTCCGTCAGCACCACGCTCCGCAGCGGATAGGCCTCGACCAGCCCAGCGCCCGCGACACCGCCCTGCTCGACTACCTCACCGAGCACCGCAACGGCGAGAAGTACCTGCTGGCCACCCAGGCCGCCTACGGCGCCGAGCCCCTGCTGCGTGCGAAGTCCGAACCCATCCTCGTCATGGGCGGCTTCACCGGCAACACCCCCTTCCCCACCGCCCGGCAGCTCGGCAGCCTCGTCGCCGCCCACCAGCTGCGCTATGCGCTGCTCACCACCCAGCGCCCCACCACCGCGGTCACCACCTGGGTGAAGTCCCACTGCACCCGTGTCCAGCCCGCCGCCTACGGCCGCAGCGCCGGCGGCAGCTTCACCCTCTACGACTGCAACGCCCAGAAGCAGAAGTAGGACCGCCGGGCCCGCGCCCGCGAGGCGCCGGGGATCAGCACTGGTCCCCGGCCACCCGGCCACACTCGAACACATGAACCCCACGAACGAGCTCGCCACTCAAATTCGAACAGGCGTACCATTGCCGCGTGGCTGCGACCTATGACTTTCCGAGTGACCTTCTCGCCGGTCAGGAGGAGCTGCATCAGGTCCGGGCCGAGCTGTCGGCCCTGCTGAAGCGGCTCCCCTGGTCGGTCGTGCCGCTGGACGGATACAGCGACGACAGCGGCTGGCGCAAGGTGGAGCGTCCCGCCTCGCCGGGCTGGACCGAGGACCAACAGGCCGAAGTGGAGAAGCTGCGCCGCCGCGAACACGAGCTCGCGGTGTTCGTCAGCGGCCACCGCTTCTGGGCGGAGATAACGGCACCGGACCGCATGGACGCCCGAAGCCGCCTCAAGCACGCACACGAGGAGGACTGAGAACGCGAGAAGACCCCGGCCGATCCGGCCGGGGTCTTCCTCGAAGTGGGCGCGGACGGTTTCGAACCGCCGACATCCTGCTTGTAAGGCAGGCGCTCTACCCCTGAGCTACGCACCCGAGACGATTCGACAGCCTACATCGTCCCTGGCACTGTCCCGCAATTCCGTTTGAGCGGAGTCGGGAGCGGGAGGCGAACCGTCGCCCCCGGCCGACCAAATGATCACGCGAACCGCGAACTGACCGACCCGTGTGTTCGTCTTTCACGGGTGGGAGAATGATGTGGCCCCCACAGCACAGGGCCTACCGCGGCACGGGAGAGGGATGTGACGGCGACAACGACGACACCCGGGCAGTCGTATGCGCCTCCCGCACCGCCCCGGCGCGGTACCGCCGCCGCCCTCCGGGACGCCCTCGTCCTCATGAGTCTGCCGCTGGCGGCCGTGCTCGTGGTGCCCGCGGCGTTCGCCGGCGGGGGGACCCGGCGGTGGTTCGGGGGACGGGCCGAGGGCCAGCGGGCCGAGGCTCAGGCGGCCAAGGACGCCGCCGCGGCCGCCTTCTACGAGCTGGACACCGCCCAGCGGGATCTGCGGATCTCCATAGAGACCATCTCCGCCGTAGACGACTCGCCGGCCGCCCGTCGCGCCGTGTCCGACTTCGCGGCGCTGGGGCGGCGGATCGACGAGGCCAGTGACCGGTACATCCAGGCCATCGACGCCTACGACCTGGACCGGGACGATCTGGAGGCCGCCGTCGCGTCGCGGGCCCGGGTGGACATCACCCGCGCCAAGGACGAACTCGTCGGCGTCAAGCGGGAGCTGGACCGGTTCGGGGAGTCGCTCGGACCGCTGCTCGGCAAGGCCGAGACCCAGCTGGCCCGGCTCGCGCCCGCCGTGGAGCGGGCCCGGCAGGCGCTGCTGGCGGCCAGCAACGCGCTGGACGCCGTACGGAAGACGCAGCTGCGGGCGGACGATCTCGCGGCTCGGCTGGCCGCCCTCTCTCCTGAGCTGACCAAGCTCAACCAGGGGGCCGGGCAGCATGGTGCGCAGGCCACGCTGGAGCGGGCCGGGCGGGTGCAGCGGGAAGCCGAGGCGATACGGGTCGAGGCCGAGCGGCTGCCGGAGAAGGCCGCCGAGATCGATCACCGGCTGGTGAGTCTGCGGACGCGCGCGCAGGCGCTGACCACCCGGGCCGGGCAGGTCGACCCGGTCCTCAGCGAGCTGCGGCGGCGGTTCTCGGCCGCCTGCTGGCAGGATCTCCAGCAGGTGCCCGAGCAGGCCGCCCAGAACGTCCGGCAGGCCGAGCAGAAGCTGCGGGAGGCGCAGGCCGCGCGGGACGCGCAGAAGTGGGCGGACGCCACCTCGCTGCTGTCCACCGTGCGGGCGCTGCTGAACAGCACCGACGAGGCGGTGTCGGCGGCCGGTGACCGGCTGGCCCGGCTGAACACCGCGCAGAAGGATCCGCAGGCCGAGATCGAGCGGACCCGGTTCGCGATCCGGGACGCGCAGCGGCTGGCGATGGCCGGGCGGACGAGCCCGGATCCACGGCACGCGCGGCCGCTGGACGACGCGGTGGCGCGGCTGGAGCGGGCGGCCGGGTCGCTGGAGGGACGTCATCCCGACTACTGGCACTTCCTGACGGAGACGGAAGCGGTACGGCAGTCGGTCGCGCGGGTGGTGGGTCAGATCCGGGAGGACCGCGGCACCGGCCACTGAGGCGTTTGCCGAGGAGCGGTCCCGGGCGGATATTGGGTAGGACCCGCATTCGATACCAGGAGGCGGAGATGGCCTCGCACGTCACACACTCGGGGACTCGGCCGAAGAAGATCAACTTCGATGAGGCGCTGCCCGTCGACCACCGGCTGAACAGGATCTACCGGATCGGGGCCGGCCTGATGGGCCTGTTCCTGCTGGCCTTCGGCATCCTCGGGCTCACCGACAACATCGGCTTCTTCGACACCGGCGGGAACACCGCGATCGGCCTGAACACCAACGGCGCGCTGAGCGTGCTGTCGATCTGCGTCGGGCTGCTGCTCTTCGTCGGCATGGTGATCGGCGGGAACTTCGCGTCCACGCTGAACATGGTGCTCGGCGTGCTCTTCATCCTGAACGGCTTCCTGTTCCTGGGCCTGCTCGACACGGACTCGGACTTCCTGGCCTTCAAGATCCAGAACGTGCTGTTCAGCTTCGTGGTGGGCTTGGTGCTGATGGTGTTCGGGATGTACGGCAGGGTCAGCACGAACCTGCCGCACGACAACCCGTACTGGCGGGCCCGCCACCCCGAGGCGGAGCAGCGGGCCGGAGCAGAGACTCAGGTGCGGTAGAAAACGGGTCCATGTGCCTCGGCGCTGCGCCCCGACGCCCGTCACTGTCGCGTCACTGCGGCTAGCCTGTTCCTCATGCCCCGTTACGAGTACCGCTGCCGCACCTGCGGCGACACCTTCGAACTGTCCCGCCCCATGGCCGAGTCATCGGCTCCGGCAGCATGCCCGGAAGGGCACCAAGACACGGTGAAGCTCCTGTCGACGGTGGCGGTGGGGGGTACGGCGGCCGCGTCCGCCGCCCGGCCCGCAGCCCCCTCCGGCTCGGGCGGGGGCTGCTGCGGCGGCGGCTGCTGCGGCTAGCTCCCGGTACGGACCGTCTTCAGGAACTCGCGCAGGATTCGCTCACCGGCGAGCACCCCTCGCTCCGGCAGTGCGGTGATGGCCGGCCCGGTCCACCCGGCGTCGGCCAACTCCCCGTGCCCCGGCCGCCAGCCGCGGTCGGCGGCCAGCAACAGGTCGGCGTCCAGCAACGAGTCCCCCGCGGCCACGGTCAGCTCGGTCCCGGTCCGGCGCGCGACCTCCCGCATCGCCGCGCTCTTCGTCAGCGGCTTCGGCACGGCGTAGATCTTCCGGCCCTGCAAGGACACCGTCCAGCCGCGGTTCTCCGCCCACACCGCGAGGCTCTTCACCCACTCCTCGGGCAGCAGCTCCCGCTCCACGACCAGGTAGGCGAACAGGTCCTCGGCGACCCGGTGCTTGCGCAGCCACGCCGGATCGGCCTGCTCCGCCAGATACGCCCGCACCTCGTCCAGCGGCGCGCACTCGTCGGCCAGCCGCGCCAGCACCCGCGCGTGCCAGTCCGCGTCGGTCACCCCGTCGACCAGCAGATGCCCGCCGTTGGCACAGATGGCGTACCGCGGCGCGGGCCCCGGCAGGTTGATCCGCTCGTACTGCTTGCGGGTCCGGGTCGTGGTCGGCACGAAGACCGCCGCGTCCCCCAGCTCGGTCAGCAACTGCCCGGCCGTCTCCGTCATGTACGACAGCGGCCTGCTCTCGTGCACCTCGACGCAGAGCAGCCGGGGCGCCCGCGCGTCCGGCATGGTCAGCGCCAGCGCGGCCGAGGAGTAGATCAGCGTGCGGTCGAGGTCGCTCGCCACCAGCACCGCCATCAGACGTTCACCGCCCTGCCGTCGGCGCCGGTCGCCCCGCGCGTGTACCTGGGATGGATCAGCCCGACACAGGTGTACGGCAGTTCGCCGACCTCCTCCACCGGTACCCCTCTCTGCTCCGCAAGCAGCCGCACATGGTCCAGGTCGGCGCCCGCCCCGGCCCGCGCCAGGATCTTCCAGGGCACCCGGCGCAGCAGCACCCGGGTGGTCTCGCCGACGCCCGGCTTGACCAGGTTCACGTCGTGGATGCCGTACTCCTCGCTGATCCGCTCGACGGCCGCCCAGCCCTCCCAGGTCGGCGTGCGGTCGGCGACGGCCAGCTCCTTCACGGTCGCGTCCACGGAGTCGACCACCTCGGCGAACCGTGCCACGACGGCGTCCAGGAAGGCCACCGACACGTCGGCGCCGGCCAGCTCGCGGTAGAACTTCGCGCCGTGGAAGTCGTCGGGACCCACCAGGTCGGCCCGCAGCACGGTCCGCGAGATCAGCCCGGAGACGGTCGAGTTGAGGCAGGCGGAGGGGATCAGGAAGTCCTCCCGGGTGCCGTACGTCCGCACGCACGACCCGGGGTCCGCGAGCACCGCGATCTCCGGGTCGAACCCGGAGACACCCGCCCGCTCCTCGAACTCCTCGACCGCGTCGGCCAGTTCCCGGGTGATCGCGCCCTTGCCCGTCCAGCCGTCCACGAACACCACGTCCCGCGGGTCGTGGTGGGCGGCCAGCCAGCGCAGCGCGTTGGCGTCGATGCCGCGGCCGCGCACGATCGACACCGCGTAGTGCGGCAGGTCCAGGCCGTACCGGAACCGCGCCCAGCGGCGCATCAGCACGCCCACCGGGGTGCCGGCCCGGGCCAGCGACACCAGCACCGGCCGCGGCGACCGCTCGGCCAGCACGGTCTCGGTGACCACCCCGACCGCCTGCGCGATCCGCGCCGCCGAGGTGTCCAGGGCGGCGTGGAACAGCGCCTGGTACTGCTCGCTCGGCTGGTACTCCACCGGCAGCGACTCGGCGTAGTGCGCGCCGCCGCTCTGGATCGCCTCCTCGCGCTCCTCGGTCGGCGCCTCCAGCGTGACGTCCGAGAGGTCCTGGAGCAGCCAGCCGACGTCCTCCGCCGGGTACGAGGAGAAGGCGGGGCCGCGGAGGGGCTCGGGCAGCATGGCGGGGCTCTCTTCGGTCAGCGCGGGGACGTACGACGGTACAACCGCCAGCAGGACGTGCGGGGCATGCGCGCCGAGCCGGTCAAGCAGGCCGCCGGGGGCGTGCAGTTCGGGGGTGTCGCCGGCCGAGTCGACGAACAGGACGACGGCGTCGAAGCCGGCGCCCGCCACGTTGTACGCGTAGCGCTCGCCGGGGCCGTCGGCGGGGTTGTCGTGGGCCGGGAAGACGAGGCGGCTGCGGATGGCGTAGCCGGGGTCGTCGACGGCCAGGACGGGCGAGCGGGTGGTGGTGGAGTACCGCACCTCGGCGGGGACCAGGGCCTCCAGCTCGCGGGCGATGCGGAGGGGCGCGTACATCAGCTCTTCGAAGCCGAGGGTGAGCACGCGGCGGGCATCGACGGGGAGCGCTTCGGCGACCCGGGCCGCTATCAGGGGGAGCGCCGTTTCGAGGCGTATGCGGTGGGCCGGGGTGAAGCCGTGCCGCCCGCCGTCGGGGAGGCCTTGCGGCCAGTGCAGGTCGATGCGGGTGAGGTGGGTGATGTGGGGGGTGGTGCGGTTGTCGGTCGCCTGCGGGCCGGTGGGGGCCGTTCGCGCAGTTCCCCGCGCCCCTGGGTAGGTGGACTGGTGGTCGGCTTCAAGGGCAACGCCCTCAAGGGGCGCGGGGAACTGCGCGCTCAGCCCCGACGGCGCCGCGGACGGCTCACGGCCTGCCGCGGCACTCTCTTCGTACTGAGCCACCAGTTCCTGGCCCTTTTCCAGCACGCCCTCGGGCAGCTTCACCGTCCCCGAAGCCGCCGCCACCAGGTCCACCCGCGCGTGGATCTCCCCGGCGAACGACGTCAGTCGCCCCGCGTCCTCCGGTGACCGCATATCGACCAGAGCCACCACGACGTAACGTTTCCGTGGATAACGGGCATGCAGGTCGCGGATCGTGTTCAGGACCGTGTTGCCGGTGGAGAACTCGTCGTCGACCAGGACCAGCGGGCCGTCGCCGGACAGGAGGGCCGGGTCCTCGGGAAGCAGCAGATGCGAGGTCGCGTGCGAGTGGGACTCCTCGAAGCCCCCCGCAGGCACCACCCCGGCGACCGGCCGGCGCGTGGAGTGCAGGTACGGGGCGAGGCCGATGCCGTCGGCGACGGAGTGGCCGAGGCCGGTCGCCGTCTCGGCATACCCCAGGACGACGGCCTGCTGGGCCTCCCGCTCGCCGAGCAGATCCCGTACCCGTCGGCCGAGGGCGAAGCCATGCCCGTACACCACCGACGGCGACTGCGGTACGTGCTTGCCGAGCACGTTGGAGACCAGCAGGTGGGCCCGTCTGGGGTTGCGGCGCAGGGCGAGGCCGAGGAGGGCCGTCAGACCGTCGTCGCCCACCAGTTCGACGCCGAGCCGCTCGGCGACCCAGCTGCCGGACCAGACCCCGTTGTTCGCTGCGATGTTCATACGTTCCCTGTGTCGTCCCTCGGAGCCCGTCAACCCGGTATCCCGGCGGCGAGCAGCTCCACGAAGCCGACGTCCTCGTTGGCCACGCCGAACACCTCGGCGCGGAGCATGGTCCGCTCGGCCCAGGCGCGGTGCGGCTTCACCTCGTTCATCTTGTTCGTGTAGGCCGAGCGAAGTACACCCCCGCCGCCCCGTTCCGGCCGCAGGATGTCCTGGGCGTCGCAGAACTCCTCGTGACTGACGACGGACAGCGCGTGCACGGGGATGACGTGGGACGGGTGGATGCAGGTCTTGCCGAGCAGCCCGTTGGCCTGGTCCAGGGAGATCTCCCTGAGCAGTCCGTCCATGGCGTGCTCGATGAGCCGCTCGCGCAGCTCCACCGCCTGCTCCGCCAGGAAGGGGCTCTGCCGCAGCATCGGCTTGAACATGCGCTCGGGGACCCGGAAGTACTCCCAGACCGGCCCGGTCACCGTGAAACCGGTGCCGTCGGCCCGGCCCAGCATGTTCACCACGTCGGCGATGACGGAGGCGATGATCTGCACGTCGTAGGCGGTCATGTCGGGGGCCCGCCGCAGCCCGTAGGACGAGCAGAAGTCGGTGACCCCGAGGCGCAGCGCCAGCACCTTGTCACGGTACTTGTCGACGGCGCGGGCGATGCCCTCCAGGGCCTCCACCCGCGTCTCGCGGTACATCAGCTCGGGCGTCTCAAGCACCGGCATGCCGAACAGCCGGCGCCCGCTGTCCAGCGCGGCGCCGTCCAGGGCCTGGAGGAAGGGGATGCCGCGTTCCTCGGTGAACTTCGGGAACACGAATCCGGACAGCAGCGACACGCTCGCGCCCAGCCGTCGTACCAGGTCGGGGATCTGCTCGGGCTCCCGCACCCGGATGAAGAGCAGCGGCAGCTCCACGCCGGCCCGGTCGCGCTCGGCCAGGTCGGCGAACTGCCGGACGAGGTTCTCCTCGCCGGCCGCCACGTCCTCGTCGCCGATGGAGTCCTCCAGGCACAGCACCATCGAGACCACGCCGAGCGCCGCCTGCTTGACGATGTCGTCGGCGAGCCGCGGCCGGGTGGCCGGGCTGTACAGCGTGGCTCCCAGGGCCGCGGAGAGCAGCCGGGACGGGGAGTCGGCGGTGAACTCGCACGGCTCCTGATGGAAGAGGCGCTGCCGCACCTCAGGTGCGATGTGCCCGAAATGACGCATAGAACTCCCCCGTGGCGTGGGCCGATCCTGTGAAATTGGTAAAGGGTGGCCGGTAATAGTACGTACAAAGCCATGTCCGGGGTTCCCGCCGGGCATGAATTTCAGGTAACCCGCCCATGTCGGTCGCGAGGCCCCCCGCGTTGTCGTGACCAGGACCGAGAGGGCAGGATGACCGCATGACGCACGCGATGCTGAAGGGGTCCAACGTCCCGGTGGAAGCCACCACGGTCCGGGCCGTGCTGCGCTGGACGCCCGGGCAGGGAGTTCCGGACGTCGACGCCTCGGCGCTGCTCCTCGGCCCCGACGGACGTGTGCGCTCCGACGAGGACTTCGTCTTCTACAACCAGCCCCGGCACCCCTCCGGGAAGGTCTGGCGGCTCGGCAAGAAGCGGGTGGCCGAAGGCCTCACCGACACGATCCAGACAGATCTCCCCGGTGTCGAGCCCAACGTCGGCCGAATCCTGCTGGTCGCATCGGCGGACGGCGTGCCGTTCGAACACGTACCCGCCCTGCGCATCCTGCTGTACGACGCCGCGGCGCCCGACGCCGAGGCGCTGGCCCACTTCGACATCAAGCCGGAGACCGGCGCCGAGACGGCCCTGATCTGCGGCGAGCTGTACCGCAGGGGCGACGGCTGGAAGTTCCGCGCGCTGGGCGAGGGCTACAGCAACGGCCTCAGGGGCCTGGCCACGGACTTCGGCATCTCGGTGGACGAGTCGGAACCGATGGAGGAGCCGTCGGCCTCCATGCCCCTCCCGCCCGAGCAGCCCACCTCAGTACCCACCCAGCCGGCCTACGGCTACCCCCAGCCCGCCTACACCCAGCAGCCACCCCAGTCGGGCTACGGCTATCCCCCGCCGGCCCCGATCCCGGTGGCGACGGTCCCGAACTCGGACTTCAGGCTGCCTCCGCAAGGGCCACAATTCATCGGACGCTAGCTGGATGCTTTCAGGGGCGCGGGGAACTGCGCGACCAGCCACGACGGCGCAGCAGTCGCGCACCCACCGCACAACCCACCCCGGTGGGCGAACTACTTCTCCACCTTCGTCTTATAACCCCGCCCCCACTGCAACCCCCACCCGTACAGCCGGTCCAGCTCCCCCTGGAACCCGTACACGAACTTCACCTCGCGCCGGACGATCAGCTCGCCCTTCACGTTCTCGATCATCACCACCGCACAGGACCGCGCCTGCGGATGCCGCTCGTCGAGGCCTATCTCGATGCGCGGCCCGTTGCTCGGGTACAGCGTGACGATCGCGTGGGTGCGGTCGAACGCCGGCGTCTGGTCATAGATGTAGACGAACACCAGCAGCCGCTTGATGTCGTCCCGGTGATCGAGGTTCACGTACATCGTCTCGCCGGACGCCGACCCGAACCGGTCGTCGCCGCTGAGCTTGACGTACGGCGGTGCGTTCACGTCCCCGAGCAGGCCGCCGAGCGGCTGGACGACCCCCTTGCTCCCGTCGGCCAGCTCGTACAGCGCCCCGAGGTCGAGGTCGACGTTGACCATGCTCTGCCCGTGCCCCATCACCTCCGGCGGCTTGAGCGCCCTGAAGGGGTGCCGGAACAGACTCGTGCGCTGTTCGCCGTCGAAGTCGGACGTCCGCATCCGCCAGGCGAGGTTGACCCGGAGGTTGCCGGTGGCCGCGCCCTGCTTGGTGAGGGACACCTGCTGGTGCCGCCTGGTGAGCTCGATGGCGTTGGACGCGGCGCTGCCCGAGTCGAACTCGGCCGCCCGCCCGCCCAGCAGTCCGTCGAAGAAACCCATTCCCGCCCCCACTAACTGCTGCCGACGCCCAGGGGGCGGCCGACCGGTCGGCCGCCCCCATCAGAGCGTTCCTCGTCCAGGAGGGCGTCACACCCTCCGTTTTCGGCCCGGCGAGCCGGCTCAGACCCCGGACGAGACCTCAGCCCTCTCGTCCGACCCCGCTTTTCCCTCGGCTTCCGCGAGTCGCTGGTTGCGCCGTACGGAGGACCAGAACGACCAGCCGATCAGGACGACACCGACGAGGCCGGTGATGACCTCGTTGATCTCGTACTGGATGGTGACCATCAGGATCACGGCCAGCGCGCCGATCGCGTAGTGGGCGCCGTGCTCCAGGTAGACGTAGTCGTCCAGGGTGCCCTGGCGGACCAGGTACACGGTGAGCGACCGGACGTACATCGCGCCGATGCCGAGGCCGAGAGCCATCAGCACGATGTCGTTGGTGATGGCGAAGGCGCCGATCACGCCGTCGAAGGAGAAGGACGCGTCCAGGACCTCCAGGTAGAGGAACATGAAGAACGCGGCCTGGCCGGCCAGCAGCACCGGCGACTTCTTCTTGCCGCTGCGCTCGGCCTCTTCCTCCTCCTCGTGCTCGCGCTCCTCCTCGGCCTCCAGCCGGTCCTCGAAGAAGCCGGAGAGACCACCGACGATCATGTATGTGATCAGGCCGGCGATGCCGGCGATCAGCACCGTCTGCGCCTTGTCGACATGGCCGCCGCCGTGCTGGTGGGCGTGGGTGGCGAAGGTGAAGGAGGTGATCAGCAGGACGATCAGGGCGATGCAGACCGCCAGCATGTCGACCTTGCCGAGCTTGGCGAGCGGGCGTTCGATCCAGCGCAGCCACTGGATGTCCCGGTCCTCGAAGATGAAGTCCAGGAAGATCATCAGCAGGAACATGCCACCGAAGGCGGCGATCGCCGGGTGGGCGTCGGTGACCAGCTCCTGGTAACGGTCCTTGTTGTTGAGCGCGAGGTCGACGGCCTGGATGGGACCCATCTTGGCGGTGATCGCGACGATGACGACGGGGAAGACCAGCCGCATACCGAAGACCGCGATGAGGACGCCGACCGTGAGGAAGATCTTCTGCCAGAAGGCGTTCATCTTCTTCAGGATTCCGGCGTTGACGACCGCGTTGTCGAACGACAGGGAGATCTCGAGGACGGCGAGGATCGCCACGATGCCGAAGGCCTCCCACCCCCCGTAGAAGACCGCGGCGACCAGTCCGAGCGCGGTGATCGCGAACGACCAGCCGAAGGTTTTCAGAAGCACTGGCTACCCAATCGTGTGTGTACGGGTCTCGCTCGCGCCGTACTCGGCTTTACTCACTGTTGACCACGGAGTCTAGAGGGCGCCGGTGTCCTACGGCTCGGTCGGCCCCCAAATCGGGGTGAAGGTCCTATGAGACGTTCACACCGAAGTCGAGTGCGATGCCGCGCAGACCGGACGCGTACCCCTGGCCGACGGCCCGGAACTTCCACTCGCTCTGGTAGCGGTAGAGCTCGCCGAAGATCATGGCGGTCTCGGTGGAGGCGTCCTCGGACAGGTCGTAGCGGGCGAGCTCCTGGCCGTCGGCCTGGTTGACCACCCGGATGAAGGCGTTGGAGACCTGGCCGAAGGTCTGGCCGCGCTCGTCGGCCATGTGGATCGAGACCGGGAACACGATCTTGTCGCAGTTGGCCGGCACCTTGGGCAGGTCGACCAGAATCGATTCGTCGTCGCCCTCGCCCTCACCGGTGAGGTTGTCGCCGGTGTGCTCCACCGAGCCTTCCGGGCTCTTGAGCTGGTTGTAGAAGACGAACCACTCGTCGCCGAGGACCCGGCCGCCCTGGCACAGCAGTGCGCTGGCATCCAGGTCGAAGGGGGCGCCGGTGGTGGAGCGGGCGTCCCAGCCGAGTCCGATCATGACGTTGGTGAGGTTCGGTGCGGCCTTCGAGAGGGAGACATTGCCCCCCTTGGCGAGCGTGACGCCCATGATGCTGGTCCTCCCCTAGCAATGCTTCTCCGGTTGTCCTGCGCGTCCGGCGCCGACCGTAAACGGTTCGGCGCCGGACAGAGCGGACTTTCGAACGCCCCGTGGCGTTCGCATGACTCAGACGTTGACGCCGAAGTCCTGGGCGATGCCGCGCAGGCCGGAGGCGTAGCCCTGGCCGATGGCACGGAACTTCCACTCCGCGCCGTTGCGGTACAGCTCGCCGAAGACCATCGCGGTCTCGGTCGAGGCGTCCTCGGACAGGTCGTAGCGGGCGATCTCGGCGCCGCCGGCCTGGTTGACCACGCGGATGAACGCGTTGCGGACCTGCCCGAAGGACTGCTGGCGGTTGTCGGCGTCGTAGATCGACACCGGGAAGACGATCTTGTCGACGTCGGCGGGGACCGTGGCCAGGTTGACCTTGATCACCTCGTCGTCGCCCTCGCCCTCGCCGGTGAGGTTGTCGCCGGTGTGCTCGACCGAGCCCTCCGGGCTCTTGAGGTTGTTGAAGAAGACGAAGTTCTGGTCGCTGCCGACCTTGCCCGCCGAGTTCAGCAGCAGTGCGCTGGCGTCCAGGTCGAAATCGGTGCCGGTGGTGGTCCGGACGTCCCAGCCCAGACCGACGAGGACCGCGGTCAGGCCGGGGGCCTCCTTCGTCAGCGACACGTTGCCGCCCTTGCTGAGGCTGACTCCCACGGGTCCTCCCAGGTGTGTCCAGGGGCGGGGTGCCCCGTCGTGCTTCGGATACCGGATCAACGATTCGATCCTAGTGACGGGTTCCCGTCGCACGCAGGCCCTGGACCCCGAAGAATCACGGGGTGTCGGCCGTACCGCCCCCTAGGGGACCCGGCGCGGCGGTCACCGGACGGCCGGCTCGGGGGCGGAGGCGGGGGTCACAGCGCGTCGAGCGCCGTCACGTAGTCGTTCAGGTCCCGGGCGTCCGGCAGCCCGTTGACCACGGTCCACCGCACGACACCCTCCTTGTCGATGACGAAGGTGCCGCGGACGGCGCAGCCCTTGGCCTCGTCGAAGACGCCGTAGGCGCGCGAGGTCTCGCCGTGCGGCCAGAAGTCGCTCAGCAGCGGGTACTCCAGGCCCTCCTGCTCGGCGAAGACGCGCAGGGTGTGGATGGAGTCGTTGGACACGGCCAGCAGCTGGGTACCGCGGTCCTCGAACTTCGGCAGGTTGTCGCGCAGCTCGCACAGCTCGCCGGTGCACACACCCGTGAAGGCGAACGGGTAGAAGAGCACCACCACGTTCTTCTCGCCACGGAAGTCGGACAGCCGCACGGTCCGGCCGTGGTTGTCCTTGAGCTCGAAGTCGGGTGCCTTGTCGCCGACCTGGATCGCCATCGTCCTGCATCCCATCGTCAGGGGCTGTTCGGGTGAGAACACCCTATGCGGCAGCCCCTGCGCGGCCATCACGGCATGCCGGTGGACGGACCGTGACCCGGTCCGTCCACCGAACGGGGCTCAGCGCTTCTTGGCCGCGGCCTTCGGCGTGCTCAGCCGGCTGCCGTTCCAGTCCTTGCCCACGCTGACGCTCTTGGTCTGCGAGAGGCCGGCGGTGGTCACCGCGTCACCGATGTCGCTCGGCTCGATGTAGCCGTCGCGGCCGGTCTTCGGTGTCAGCAGCAGGATCGCGCCACCCTCTTCCAGGTAGCTGAGGGCGTCGACCAGCGCATCCGTCAGGTCACCGTCCTCGTCGCGGAACCACAGCACCACGGCGTCGGCCACGTCGTCGTAGTCCTCGTCCACCAGCTCGGTCCCGGTGGCCTCTTCAATGGACTCGCGGAGCTCCTGGTCGACGTCGTCGTCGTAGCCGATCTCCTGGACCACCTGCGCCGGCTGGAACCCCAGCCTGGCGGCAAGGGTCCGCTCCTCCGCGTGGTCCGCGGTCGCGCTCACGGGTTGCCTCCTGATCATGTCTTGGTGATGAACTCAGCCACGCGCGTGCGCGAAGCATTGGCCGTAGTCCACACGGGCGGGACGGATCGCGCAAGTACCCGGCCGTTCAGACCGCCGAAACGGTGACGATCCCGGCCGTGTCGCCGCAACTCCCGGCACCGTATCGCGGACCCATGTGACACACACCACTCCCTTTTGCCCGCAATGTCCCTTTCGGAATCATCCTCACATACGGCGGTCGAACGAGTTTGCCAAGCGCGTCACACCCCGGGCGTATCGTTGCGTTTTGGCCGGTCGCGAGTTACCTCACGGTAGAGATGACGTGCGCTGCCCCGGGGTGGACGATGGACAGCGGTGCAGGCCAAGCGCAGGGAAACAGTGAAAACAGGGAAAAACAGGGAATCAGTGCCCCTCTGACAGGTAAGGAACAGCGTGGCTTCCGGATCCGATCGCAACCCGATCATCATTGGCGGCCTTCCGAGTCAGGTTCCTGACTTCGATCCCGAGGAAACCCAGGAGTGGCTCGACTCGCTCGACGCCGCCGTGGACGAGCGCGGCCGGGAGCGGGCCCGCTATCTGATGCTCCGCCTGATCGAGCGCGCGCGCGAGCGGCGCGTGGCGGTGCCCGAGATGCGCAGCACGGACTACGTGAACACGATCCCGACCCGGGCGGAGCCGTTCTTCCCGGGCAACGAGGAGATCGAGCGCAAGGTCCTCAACGCGACCCGCTGGAACGCCGCGGTGATGGTCTCCCGCGCCCAGCGTCCGGGCATCGGTGTCGGCGGCCACATCGCCACCTTCGCCTCCTCGGCCTCCCTCTACGACGTCGGCTTCAACCACTTCTTCCGGGGCAAGGACGACGGCCTCGGCGGCGACCAGGTCTTCTTCCAGGGCCACGCCTCCCCCGGCATCTACGCCCGCGCGTTCCTGCTCGACCGGCTCGACGAGGCCCAGCTGGACGGCTTCCGCCAGGAGAAGTCGAAGTACCCGGACGGCCTCTCCAGCTACCCGCACCCGCGCTCGATGCCGGGCTTCTGGGAGTTCCCGACGGTGTCGATGGGCCTCGGCCCGATCGGCGCGATCTACCAGGCGCGGATGAACCGCTACATGCACGCGCGCGGGATCGCCGACACGTCGAAGTCGCACGTCTGGGCGTTCCTCGGCGACGGCGAGATGGACGAGCCGGAGTCGCTCGGCCAGCTGTCCATCGCCGCCCGCGAGGGCCTGGACAACCTGACCTTCGTCGTCAACTGCAACCTCCAGCGGCTGGACGGCCCGGTACGCGGCAACGGCAAGATCATCCAGGAGCTGGAGTCGGTCTTCCGGGGCGCCGGCTGGAACGTGATCAAGCTGGTCTGGGACCGCACCTGGGACCCGCTGCTCGCCCAGGACCGCGACGGCGTCCTGGTCAACAAGATGAACACGACCCCGGACGGTCAGTTCCAGACCTACGCCACCGAGTCCGGCGCGTACATCCGCGACCACTTCTTCGGTGACGACCAGCGGCTGCGCGCGATGGTCGAGCACATGAGCGACGACCAGATCCTGCACCTGGGCCGCGGCGGCCACGACCACCGCAAGATCTACGCGGCGTTCAAGGCGGCCACCGAGCACCGGGGCCAGCCGACGGTCATCCTGGCCAAGACGATCAAGGGCTGGACGCTGGGCCCGAACTTCGAGGGCCGCAACGCCACGCACCAGATGAAGAAGCTGACGGTCGCCGACCTCAAGGGCTTCCGGGACCGCCTGCACCTGCCGATCTCCGACCGGGAGCTGGAGTCCGGCCTGCCGCCGTACTACCACCCGGGCCGGAACTCGGAGGAGATCCAGTACATGCACGACCGGCGCAAGGGCCTCGGCGGCTACGTCCCGACCCGCGTCGTACGCTCCAAGCCGCTCGCCCTGCCGGACGACAAGACGTACGCGACCGTGAAGAAGGGCACCGGCCAGCAGTCCATCGCGACCACCATGGCCTTCGTCCGTCTCCTCAAGGACCTCATGCGGGACAAGGAGCTCGGCCGCCGCTTCGTACTGATCGCGCCGGACGAGTACCGCACCTTCGGCATGGACTCCTTCTTCCCGAGCGCGAAGATCTACAACCCGCTCGGCCAGCAGTACGAGGCGGTCGACCGCGATCTGCTGCTCGCCTACAAGGAGTCGCCGACCGGCCAGATGCTGCACGACGGCATCTCGGAGGCGGGCTGCACGGCCTCGCTCATCGCGGCCGGCTCGGCCTACGCCACGCACGGCGAGCCGCTCATCCCGGTCTACGTCTTCTACTCGATGTTCGGTTTCCAGCGCACCGGCGACCAGTTCTGGCAGATGGCCGACCAGCTGGCGCGCGGTTTCGTCCTGGGCGCGACCGCCGGCCGTACGACCCTGACCGGCGAGGGCCTCCAGCACGCGGACGGCCACTCCCAGCTGCTGGCCTCGACGAACCCGGGATGCGTGGCCTACGACCCGGCGTACGCGTACGAGATCGCGCACATCGTCCAGGACGGCCTGCGCCGCATGTACGGCGGCGACGCGGAGCACCCGCACGGCGAGGACGTCTTCTACTACCTGACCGTCTACAACGAGCCGATCCAGCACCCGGCCGAGCCGGCCGACGTCGACGTCGAGGGCATCCTCAAGGGCGTGCACCGGATCAGCGCGGGCACGGCGGGCACGGTCGCGGCGCAGATCATGGCGTCGGGCGTGGCGGTGCCGTGGGCGATCGAGGCCCAGAAGATCCTCGCCGAGGACTGGAACGTCAAGGCCGACGTCTGGTCCGCCACCTCCTGGAACGAGCTGCGCCGCGAGGCCGTGGCCTGCGAGGAGCACAACCTGCTGCATCCGGAGGAGGAGCAGCGGGTGCCGTGGGTGACGCAGAAGCTGAGCGGCGCCGAGGGTCCTTTCGTGGCCGTGTCCGACTGGATGCGATCGGTTCCGGACCAGATCGCACGCTGGGTGCCGGGCACGTACCAGTCGCTGGGCGCCGACGGGTTCGGCTTCGCCGACACGCGGGGGGCGGCGCGCCGTTTCTTCCACATCGACGCGCAGTCGATCGTGGTCGCGGTGCTGACCGAACTGGCCCGCGAGGGCAAGCTCGACCGCTCGGTGCTCAAGCAGGCCATCGACCGGTACCAGCTGCTGGACGTCACGGCGGCGCACCCGGGTGCGGCGGGCGGCGACGCGTAGCGCCTGACGGGCGGACGGGTCAAGGGCGGCGGAGCCGTGGTCTCCGCCGCCCTTGCGGTTTCTTTACGATGCGCACATGAAGGAACAGTCCGCACAGGCGCGTTGGGAGCAGGTCACTCAACGGCCGTTGCTGGCACTCGCGGTGGCCTTCGCCGTCGCCTACGCGCTGCCGATCGTGGACCGTTCCGCCGGGCACGTCCTCACCGCCGCGTGCACGGTGGCGGAGTGGGCGGTGTGGGGTTCCTTCGCCGTCGACTACCTCGTCCGGCTCGCGGTGGCGCCGCGGCGCCGGGAGTTCGTGCGGACGCACTGGATAGACCTGTGCGCGGTGGTGCTGCCGCTGCTCCAGCCGCTGCGGCTGCTGCGGCTCGTCGCGACGCTGATGCTGGTGGGGCGGCGGGCGCGGATGGCCTCGCAGATCCGGCTGACCACGTATGTCGTGGGCACGGTGATCGGGTTGCTGATGTTCGGGTCGCTGGCCGTGCTGTCGGTGGAACGCGACTCGCCGAACGGGAACATCCGGACGCTGGGTGACGCGCTGTGGTGGTCGTTCACGACGATGACGACGGTGGGGTACGGGGACCACGCGCCGACGACGGGGCTGGGCCGGATGATCGCGGTGGGCCTGATGCTCTCCGGGATCGCCCTGCTGGGTGTGGTGACGGCGAACATCGCGACCTGGTTCATCGCGCGGTTCGAGAAGGACGACGTGGAGGAGCGGCGGCAGACGGAGGCGATCGCCTTGCTGACCGATGAAGTGCGGGCACTGCGGGCCGAGGTGCTGGCTCTGCGCGAGGGGGTGGTGGCGGGGGGCGGGGTGCGCTCACCGGCGCTGGCCGGGTGCCGCTGCGCCCACCCGTGCCGCCCCAGCGGCACGACTGCCCGCAGTTGAGTCTTCAGGGGCGCGGGGAACTGCGCGAGCAGCCCCCGCCGGGTCGCACGCTAGAGCGATACGCCACCCAGCAACAGCAGCGCCAGCAGCGTGTCGATCGCTCCCAGCACCACCGCCACCAGCGCCGGTATCGAGCTCTTCGGGTTCCATGCCCGGTCCATGGAGAGCCAGCCGCACGCCAGTGCCGCCGGCCCCAGCACGATCCCCAGCGTGAAGAAGCCGGCGATCGCGCAGATCATGCCGATGATGCCCAGCGTGTCGCGGTCCAGCCCGCTCCGCGGACCTGTGCGGCCGCGTGAACGGGGGTACCCGCGGGTTCGTTGCCCGAAGCTCGCCATCATCAACTCCTCCGTCTCCATGGACTGTTCGGGTTGATGACCGGGTACCCCCGTTCCGCCTCCGCAGACCTGCCCGCGCGCTGCCCCCCTCCAGCAGCGCGCCGCGGCCCGCCGTCCCCCCATGCCCTGCGGAGGACTTGACCCACTGTGACCTGCGGCGCGTGCCGAGGGCGAGGAATCTTTAGCGGAGTCACCCTGATAGGTGAACTCCGCCCATGGATGCCTCAGATGTGGCCCACGCCGGCGTCAGCGCCCGCGTTCTCGCCGCGCTTGGTGAGCAGCGCGACCAGGATCGCGACCGCCGCCACCCCCGCCGCGACGAGCGAGGCGAGGCTCATGCCGGAGATGAACGTGTCGTGGGCGACGTCGGCGATCTTCGCGGCGACCTCCGCGGGCGTGCCCTTGGCGACCGGCGCGACACCGACCTGGACGGCTTCCGAGGCCTGCGCCAGCTGCGCGTCGGTCAGCTTCGGCAGCCCCGCGGCGGCCCAGTTGCCCGGCAGGTCGCTGTCGACCTTGGAGGCCATCACGGCGCCGAGGACGGCCGTACCGAGGCTGCCGCCGATCTGCATCGCGGCCTGCTGGAGACCGCCGGCCACACCGGAGAGCTCCATCGGGGCGTTGCCGACGATGACCTCGGTGGCGCCGACCATGACCGGCGCGAGGCCGAGGCCGAGCAGGGCGAACCAGAGGGACATGAGCGCGCTGCCGGTGTCCGCCTTCAACGTGGACATGCCGTACATGGCGATCGCGGTGGCCGCCATGCCGCCGGCCAGCGGGATGCGCGGGCCGAGCTTGGTGATCGCGGCACCGGCCAGCGGGGAGCCGACGATCATCATGCCGGTGAGCGGGAGCAGGTGGAGGCCGGCGTCGACGGGGTCCATGCCGTGCACGTTCTGGAGGTAGAACGTCACGAAGAACAGGCCGCCCATGAAGGCGATGGCCATCAGGACCATCAGGACCACGCCCGCCGACAGCGGCACGGAGCGGAACAGGCCGAGCGGGATCAGCGGCTCCTTGACCCTGGTCTCCCAGAAGGAGAAGAGGGCGAAGCCGAGGACGGACGCGGCGATGAAGGTCCAGGTCTTGCCGTCGCCCCAGCCCCAGCTCGGCGCCTTGATGAGCGCCCAGACCAGGCAGAACATCGCGCCGGAGAGCAGGCCGATGCCGAGCAGGTCGAAGGAGCGCGGGGCGTTCTCGGCGCGGTGGTCGCGCAGGATCAGCACGCCGAGGACGAGGGCGGTCAGGCCGACCGGCACGTTGATGAAGAACACCGACTGCCAGCTGACGTGCTGCACCAGCACACCGCCGAGGATCGGGCCGCCCGCGGTGGAGGCGCCGATCACCATGCCCCAGATGCCGATCGCCATGTTGAGCTTCTCGGCCGGGAAGGTGGCCCGCAGCAGGCCGAGCGCGGCCGGCATCAGCAGCGCGCCGAACAGGCCCTGGAAGACCCGGAAGGTGACGACCAGGCCGATGCTGTCGGACAGGCCGATGGCACCGGAGGCGGCGGCGAAGCCGACGACACCGATCAGGAAGGTCTGGCGGTGGCCGAAGCGGTCGCCGAGCTTGCCCGCGGTGATCAGGGAGACCGCGAGGGCCAGGAAGTAGCCGTTGGTGATCCACTCCACCTGGGCGAAGGTGGCGCCGAGGTCCTTCTGGATCGCCGGGTTGGCGATGGCCACGATGGTGCCGTCGAGGGCGACCATCATGACCCCGACGGCGACGGTTATCAGGGTGAACCAGGGGTGGCCGCGCAGGCCGGAGGCCGGTGGTTGGTCCGGCAGGGCTGCTGCTGCCTTGTCCCCCGACCCCGCCGTGTCGATCGTGGTCTGACTAGTCATGCGTTCGAGGCTAGTGACAGCCTCTGACAGTTGACAGACAAATTCACTAGTCAGTAACTGTCAGGCATGGAAACGTTGCGCGAACGCAAGAAACAGCGCACCCGGGACGCGCTGCTGCGCGCCGCGCTCGAACTGTTCGTGACCCAGGGCTACGAGCACACCACCGTCGACGAGATCGCCGCCCGCGTCGACGTCTCGCAGCGCACCTTCTTCCGTTACTTCGCCAGCAAGGAGGACGCGGCCTTCTTCGTGCCGCGGCTCACCGAGGAGCACTACGTCGAGGCGGTGCGCCGCCGCCCGCCCGAGGAGGCCCCGCTGGAGGCGCTGCGCCGGTCGGTCATGGACAGCTGGGACACCATCGAGCAGGCGATCGAGCAGTACGTCCCGGTCGAGCTGTTCCTGCGCACGTACAAGATGATCGAGGCGACCCCGGCCCTGTTCGCCGCCCATCTGCGTCGCCATGCGGAGACGGAGGAGGCGATCGCCCGGATCGTCGCCGAGCGGGAGGGCGTCGACCCGGACACCGATCCCCGGCCGCGGCTCGTGGTCGCCGTGTTCGGCGCGGTCATCCGGGTCACCGAGCGGCACTGGTCGGTCGGCGAGGACTTCAGCGTCGCGGCGATCCGTGAACTCACCGCGTCCTACCTCGATCAGGTGGGACCGGCGCTCACCGGGAACTGGCGCGAGGGCTGAACCGTCCGAACACCTGCCACACGGGCCTGAGATCGACCTCACCTTTGCCGAAACGTGATAACTGTCACTCAGTTACCGCGAGACCCCTTCGTTCTCCTAGTGTGTCCTCCCAGTGACTTCCTTCGACGCCTCCCCGCCACTCAACGTCTGGCGCGCACTGCTCGCCCTGGCCGTGGTGTTCGTGATGCTCGCGACCACCGGCTGGACCGCCATGCGCACGCACCGCGAGACCACCGCCCTCCAGGCCTCCCTCGACAAGTGGGAGCACGGCAGTGTCCACGGCCTGCACCTGCCGGACCCGGAGGCCTCGCCCGCGCGGCTCACCCGGTTCTTCGCCTCGCTGACCGCGCAGGAGCGCGACCGGCTCGCGCACCATTACCCGCTGGCCGTGGGCAACATGAACGGCGCCCCGGTCGAACTGCGCTACCAGGCCAACGACATCGCCCTCGGCCGGCAGCGCGCCGTCGAGAAGAAACGCATGCACGACCCCCGGCTCAGCACGGCCGGGCAACAGGACGCCGGCCGTCGTATGCACCGCTACGAGGCGCTGCTGGCCAAGGGCCGGCAGATCCTCGCCTTCGACCCGGACGGCAGCGGCCGGGTCGCGGAGGTGTTCGGCGACCTCGACCGGGCCGAGCGGATCTCCGTCGTGGTCCCCGGCGTCGACACCGACCTGCTCACCTTCCAGAAGACGTACCGCCAGTACACCGCGCCGGTCGGCATGGCCAAGGCGCTGTACAAGGCGGAGCGCACGGCGAGCCCCACCACCCGCACGGCGGTGATCGCCTGGGCCGACTACACCGCGCCCGACGGCCTCGGCGTGGACGCGGCGACCGGAATGGCCGCCGAGCAGGGCGCCGTACGCCTCAACGCGCTGCTGCGCGCGCTGCCCGGCGACGCGCCGGTGTCGATGTTCTGCCACAGCTACGGCTCGGTGGTCTGCGGGGTGGCCGCGCACGCCATGCCGGACCGGGTGGCGGACATAGCGGTGGCCGCGAGCCCCGGGATGCGCGTCGAGAGCGCCTCCCACCTGGGCACCGCGGCCCGGGTGTGGGCGATGCGGGACGCCACCGACTGGATCCAGGACGTCCCTTATCTGGAGCTCGGCGGACTCGGCCACGGCGCCGACCCCGTCTCCTCCGGCTTCGGCGCCCGGGTGCTGTCGGCGCGCGACGCCCAGGGACACGCCGGCTACTTCGAGCCGGGCACGGACAGCCTGCGCAACCTCGCCGACGTCGGGGTCGGCGCATACGGCGCGGTGACCTGCGCCCACGACGATGACGGGTGCCGGGCGGGTTTGTCCGGCACGTTGATGGCCGGACGCGCGTAGAGACAGCAGGAAGTGCGGTACGCGCGGGGATGGGACTGGGAAGCACGTGCCACATACGATGAGCCGCATGGGTGACGTACTGGCCGGATTTCATGCCGCCTGGGAGTTCGAGTCCGACTCCGTGCTCATCCGCTACGAACGGGGGATTCGAACACCCAAGCTGTTCCAGAGCCTGGGTGAACGCCGGGTGCCGCTGGCCGCGCTGGAGGGCGTGACGCTCACGCCCGGGAAGCGGGGCACGGTCGTACTCCGGGCCGAGCCGCGCCCCGGCGCGGATCCGCTGATCGAGGCGGCGGCCGGACAGCTGAAGGACGGCAGCGACCCCTACCGTCTGGTGCTCCCGGCCGAGCGGGCGACCCTCGCCGAGTACTACGCCGACGAGCTGCGGCCGCTGCTCACCGCCTCCGGCCCGGCCGAAAGGTTTCTGGTGGCCGCGCCCGAGGGGCCCCGGCAGTTCAAGGCGTACGACGGGAAGGCGGGCTTCGACGGCAGGGCCGTGCACTTCCGGTGGTCGTGGACGGGCGCGTCCACGGCGAAGTGGAAGGCCGGCGACCAGAGTTTCGCCGTCGCCGACCTCGCGGGGGTGGAGTGGCGGTCGCCGGAGGTCTTCGAGGGGCATCTGCGACTGCTGCGGCGGGACCTCGCGGGGGCGACGCCGGCGGTACCGGCGGATCAGGATCCGGCGGCCGTGGTGTTCGGGCTCGGGTACGGCCCGGTGCACGAGTCACTGCCGTTCGCGGCGGCCGTGCTGGAGGCCCTGCGGGCCAAGGGGGGCGCTGCGGTGCCGGTGCAGGCGGGGCGGCGGGATCCCGCCGACATCGCCGAGCGGATTCGTCATCTGGGAGAGCTGCATCAGGCGGGGCTGGTCACCGATGAGGAGTTCGCCGCGAAGAAGGCGGAGTTGTTGGCGGAGCTTTGAGGGTGCGTTGTCGGGTGCGGGTGGTGGTGGGTTGCTCGCGCAGTTCCTCGCGCCCCTGAAGGGGCGCCATCGTGAGGGGCGCTTCAGCTGCCGCCCGTCTCATAGAAACTGATCTTCCGGTCCAGCACGGACAAGGTGTCGTGCAGTTCGGCGATTCTCGACACGACGTCCCTGCGGGTCTGCTCCAGCAGCTCCCGGCGGTCGGAGTAGGTCGTCTCGCCCTCTCGCACCAGTTCCGCGTATCGCACCATGTCCGCCACCGGCATGCCGGTCAGGCGGAGCTTGGTCACGAAGTCCAGCCAGTCCAGGTCGCGGTTGCTGTAGCGGCGCTGGCCGGTGTGGGAGCGGTCGATGTGGGACATCAGGCCGATCCGCTCGTACCAGCGCAGGGTGTGGGCGGTCAGGCCGGTGAAGGCGACGACCTCGCTGATCGTGTAGCGGTCCTGGCCCTCGGGACGCGGATGCCGCCGGGGTGGGGCGGAACAGATGTCGGCGGGCGCGCGGTCGGGCTGCTGGGTGGGGGCCGCGGTCGTGGTCTGCATCACCGTCATACGCCAAAGCTATGGCCTTGGAGTGCACTCGAAGCAAGCGGAACCGAGTAAGAAAACCCGCGACGAGCGGGGCGGGCGGTGGCTAGCGTGCGGAGCATGAGTCTCGTACGCCGTGCCACGACCGAGGACGCCGCGGAAGTGCTGCGTCTGCGCCAGGTGATGATCGACGCGCTGCCCGGTGGGGACACCTCCACAGGGTGGCACACCCAGGCGCGGTCGGTGCTGGAGGAGAAGCTGGGCGAACCCGACGGGGACTTCGCCGCGTTCGTCGTCGACCATCCGGACCGGCCGGGGGCGCTGGCCGCGCTGGTGGCCGGGACCGTCGACTACCGGATCGGCAAGGCGCACAACCCGCACGGCCGCTCCGGGTACGTCTTCAGCGTGGCCACCGACCCGGACGCCCGCCGGCGCGGGTACGCGCGCGCGTGCATGACGGAGCTGCTGGCCTGGTTCCGTGAGCGGGGCGCGGGGCAGGTCATGCTGACCGCGTCCGCCGAGGCCGAGCCCCTCTACGCCGCCCTCGGCTTCGCCCACAAGCCGGACCCCACGATGAGCCTGCGGCTCTGAGCCGCTTAGGGTCGTAGGCATGTCCTTGAACAGCCTCGCGTCGATCGAGAACTGGCCCGTCCCCACCGCCGCGGCGGGTGTCGTACGCACCGACGGGACGGTCCTCGGTACTCACGGGCCGGTCGGACAGCGCTTCCCGCTGGCCTCCGTCACCAAGCCGCTCGCGGCGTACGCGGTGCTCGTCGCGTACGAGGAGGGGGCGGTCGAACTCGACGAGCCGGCGGGGCCCGAGGGGGCGACGGTACGGCATCTGCTCGCGCACACCTCGGGGCTGGCCTTCGACGAACACCGGGTGACGGCGCCGCCCGGGGAGCGGCGGCTGTACTCCAACGCCGGGTTCGAGGTGCTCGGGGAGCATGTCGCCAAGGCGACGGAGATGCCGTTCGCCGAGTACGCCCGGCAGGCGGTGCTGGAGCCGCTGGGCATGACGTCGACGTCGCTGGAGGGGTCGCCGGCGAAGGACGGCGTGTCGTCGGTGTCCGACCTGCTCCGCTTCGCGGCCGAGTTGCAGGCGCCGAGGCTGCTGGATCCGCGGACGGTGGCGGAGGCGACGCTGACCGTCCAGTACCCGGGGACGAAGGGGGTGCTGCCGGGGTACGGGCACCAGAACCCGAACGACTGGGGGCTGGGCTTCGATATCCGGGACGGCAAGGCTCCGCACTGGACGGGTTCCTCGTCCTCGCCTCGGACGTTCGGGCACTTCGGGCAGGCGGGGACGTTCCTGTGGGTGGACCCCGAGGTGGGGTCGGCGTGTGTCGCGCTGACGGACCGGGCGTTCGGCCCTTGGGCGGTCGAGGCGTGGCCGGTGTTCACGGACGCGGTGCTGGCGGAGCTGCGCGGCTGAGGTCGGCTGGGGCGGGGGGGGACGCTTACCGGCGCCGGCAGGGTGCCGCTGCGCCCACCCGTGCCGCCCCAGCGGCAGGACTGCCCGCAGTCAGGTTTTCAGGGGCGCGGGGAACTGCGCGGGCAACCCCCACCGGCCCGCAGGCAACGGACGGCCGCGGCTACCCCGCCATCTCCCACATCAGCAGCTCCGTCGGCGTCAGCCCCTCCGCCGCCAGATCCTTCGCTTCCACCAGCCGTGCTGAATCCCCGGGCCCCAACTCCTCGCCCCCCAGCCGCACATCCCCCCGCACCACGTGCACGTACACATACGCCCCGTCCGGCACCGCCGTCCGCTCCCCCGCCCCCAGGCGGCGGACGTGCAGCATCGCGCCGGCCTCCGGGAGTGCGTACGGGGTCGAGTCCGCGATGCCGCGGACGATCTCGTACGACGGTTCGCCGCCGGGCCGTAGCGGGGCCAGCCACATCTGGACGAAGGTCAGCGGGCCTGACCCGTCGTTGCGCTCCACGTGGCGGACGCCGCCCGCCGCGCTGAGACGCTGGACGTCCCCGTGCCGCACCACCGTCTCGTTGCCCGCCGAGTCGCGGTGGGTGAGCTCGCCCTCCACCACCCACGTCACGATCTCGGTGTGGCTGTGCGGATGCTCGTCGAAGCCGGCGCCCGGCGCCAGCCGCTCCTCGTTGCAGGCGATGACCGCCGCGAAACGCAGGTTGTCGGGGTCGTAGTGCGGGCCGAAGGAGAAGGCGTGCGACGACTCGATCCCGGCCGCCGGGTCGCCTCCCGGGTAGCGCTGCGCCGCGCGCCTGACGTCCATCACGCCACCACGGTAGACCGCAGTCGGCACCCGGCGGCGCAGGCTCCCGTCCGGATAAGGCAGTCTTGTCCCCGTGCCCGAACCCGTAACGCGCAAGTCCGACCCCTCGGCTCAGCAGGTCCACCCGCACCCCGCGACCCTGAAGCGGCTGGAGAAGTCGTCCGGCAGCCTCGCCGCCCAGGCCATCGCACGCATGGACGAGACCCTGCCGTGGTACCGGGCCATGCCCCCGGAGAACCGCTCCTGGATCGGGCTCGTCGCCCAGGCGGGCATCGCGGCCTTCACCGAGTGGTTCCGGCATCCGGACGCCCCGCAGGCGATCTCGACGGACGTGTTCGGGACCGCGCCGCGGGAGCTGACCCGGGCGATCACGCTGCGGCAGACGGTGGAGATGGTGCGGACCACCATCGAGGTCATGGAGAGCGCGATCGACGAGGTCGCGGCTCCGGGGGACGAGAGGGTGCTGCGCGAGGCGCTGCTCGTGTACGCCCGTGAGATCGCCTTCGCCACCGCTCAGGTGTACGCCCAGGCCGCCGAGGCACGCGGTGCCTGGGACGCCCGGCTGGAGTCGCTGGTCGTCAACGCCGTGCTGAGCGGAGAGGCCGACGAGGGGGCGGTGAGCAGGGCCGCCGCTCTGGGGTGGAACTCGCCCGATCATGTGTGCGTCGTACTCGGGACCGCGCCCGACGGGGACAGCGAGCTGACCGTCGAGGCGATCCGGCGGGCCTCCCGGCACGCCAAGCTCCAGGTGCTGACCGGGGTGCTCGGGGACCGGCTCGTCGTCATCGCCGGCGGCAACGACAATCCGCTGGCCGTGGCCAAGTCACTGATCGGGCCGTACGCCGCGGGACCGGTCGTCGCGGGGCCGGTGGTGCCCGACCTGCTGGCCGCCACGCGGTCCGCGCAGGCCGCCGCCGCGGGGCTCAAGGCCTGTTCCGCCTGGCAGGACGCGCCGCGGCCGGTGCTGGCGGACGATCTCCTTCCGGAGCGCGCCATCGCGGGCGATCCGAGCGCGCGCGAGCAGTTGGTGGAGGAGATCTACAGACCGCTGGAAGAAGCCGGTTCGGCGCTGCTGGAAACGCTGAGCGTCTATCTGGAACAGGCGAGCAGCCTGGAGGGTGCCGCCCGGATGCTCTTCGTTCACCCGAACACCGTGCGCTACCGGCTCCGACGTGTGACTGACGTCACCGGGTGGTCACCGTCCGATGTACGATCCGCCTTCACACTGCGGATCGCGCTGATCCTGGGGCGTCTGGTCGATGGAGATCTCCAGCCATAGGATTTTGTCGGGGCCCCACAAAACCCCCTCGTGTTCTTCGTCCCTGTCCCCACGGGCGGCCGTGGCCGTCCCCAAGAGAGAGTGTGAGAGTGCTCGTACTCGTCGCTCCCGGCCAGGGCGCCCAGACGCCTGGCTTCCTGAACCCCTGGCTCGACCTTCCCGGTGTCGAGGACCGTCTGCGTGCCTGGTCGGACGCGATCGGTCTCGATCTGGTGCACTACGGCACGGACGCCGACGCGGACGAGATCCGCGACACCGCGGTCGCCCAGCCGCTGCTCGTCGCCGCGGGACTCGTCTCCGGCGCGGCACTCGGTGACATCGCCGGCATCGCTCCGGGCGCGGTCGCCGGGCACAGCGTCGGCGAGTTCACCGCCGCCGCCTTCGCGGGCGTCCTGGACGACACCGCCGCGCTGACCCTGGTGCGCAGGCGCGGGCTCGCGATGGCCGAGGCCGCCGCGATCACCCGGACCGGCATGTCGGCGCTGCTCGGCGGCGACCCGGAGGTCTCCGTCGCGCACCTGGAGAAGCTCGGTCTGACCCCGGCGAACATCAACGGCGCGGGACAGATCGTCGCGGCCGGAACCCTGGAGCAGCTCGCCGCGCTCGACGAGGACAAGCCCGAGGGTGTCCGCAAGGTCGTCGCCCTCAAGGTCGCCGGTGCCTTCCACACGCACCACATGGCCCCCGCGGTCGACAAGCTGGCCGAGGCCGCCGAGGAACTCGCGCCCCTCGACCCGAAGTTCACCTACGTCTCCAACAAGGACGGACAGGCCGTCGGCTCCGGCGAGGAGATCGTGGCGCGGCTGGTCGGCCAGGTCGCCAACCCGGTCCGCTGGGACCTGTGCATGGAGACGTTCAAGGAGCTCGGCGTGACCGCCCTCCTGGAGGTGTGCCCCGGCGGCACCCTGACCGGCCTGGCCAAGCGCGCCCTGCCCGGCGTGAAGACGCTGGCCCTGAAGACCCCCGACGACCTCGACGCGGCCCGCGAGCTCATCGCCGAGCACAGCTGAGTTAGGAGCCCACTGCGATGTCGAAGATCAAGCCCAGCAAGGGTGCCCCGTATGCGCGCATCCTCGGTGTCGGCGGCTACCGCCCGACCCGCGTGGTGCCCAACGAGGTGATCCTGGAGACGATCGACTCGTCCGACGAGTGGATCCGGTCGCGCTCCGGCATCGAGACCCGGCACTGGGCGGGCCCGGACGAGACCGTGGCCGCGATGTCCATCGAGGCCTCCGGCAAGGCGATCGCCGATGCGGGTATCTCCGCCGAGCAGATCGGCGCCGTGGTCGTCTCGACCGTCTCGCACTTCAGCCAGACCCCGGCCGTCGCCACCGAGATCGCCGACAAGCTCGGCACGAACAAGGCGGCCGCCTTCGACATCTCCGCCGGCTGCGCGGGCTTCGGCTACGGCCTGACACTCGCCAAGGGCATGGTGGTGGAAGGTTCCGCCGAGTACGTGCTCGTCATCGGCGTGGAGCGGCTGAGCGACCTCACCGACCTGGAGGACCGGGCCACGGCCTTCCTGTTCGGCGACGGCGCGGGCGCGGTCGTGGTCGGTCCCTCGCAGGACCCGGCGATCGGCCCGACGGTCTGGGGCTCGGAGGGCGACAAGTCCGAGACCATCAAGCAGACCGTGCCGTGGGACCGTTTCCGGATCGGCGACGTGTCCGAACTTCCGCTGGACAGCCAGGGCAACGTCAAGTTCCCGGCGATCACGCAGGAGGGCCAGGCGGTCTTCCGCTGGGCCGTGTTCGAGATGGCGAAGGTCGCTCAGCAGGCGCTGGACGCGGCCGGGATCAGCGCGGACGACCTGGACGTCTTCATCCCGCACCAGGCCAATGTGCGGATCATCGACTCGATGGTGAAGACTCTCAAGCTGCCGGAGCACGTCACGGTCGCCCGTGACATCCGCACCACCGGCAACACCTCGGCCGCCTCGATCCCGCTCGCTATGGAGCGGCTCCTGGCGACCGGTGAGGCGAAGAGCGGCGACACCGCGCTCGTCATCGGGTTCGGGGCGGGTCTCGTCTACGCCGCCACTGTCGTTACCCTCCCCTAGGCACTCCGTGCCGGATCATGCATCCGGAGCGGGACGCCGACTGCAACACCGCAGCAACCGTCTGGAACATCTAAGAAGGAGCGCCTGACATGGCCGCCACTCAGGAAGAGATCGTCGAAGGTCTCGCCGAGATCGTGAACGAGATCGCCGGCATCCCGGTTGAGGACGTCCAGCTGGACAAGTCCTTCACCGACGACCTGGACGTCGACTCGCTGTCCATGGTCGAGGTCGTCGTCGCCGCTGAAGAGCGCTTCGACGTCAAGATCCCGGACGAGGACGTCAAGAACCTCAAGACCGTCGGCGACGCGACCGACTACATCCTCAAGCACCAGGCCTGAGGCAGTTAACTAGCCTCCGGCTGCAATGCCCCGCCACCCGGCGGTGGCGCCGTCGAATCCCGTATCCGTTGGAGAAAGAATTCCCGTGAGCCCGACCAATCGCACCGTGGTCGTCACCGGTATCGGCGCAACCACACCGCTGGGTGGCGACGCAGCTTCGTTCTGGGAGGCCCTGGTCGCCGGCAAGTCCGGCGTCCGCCTCCTGGAGCAGGACTGGGCGGCCGACCTGCCCGTCCGGATCGCGGCGCAGATCGCCGTCGAACCGGGCGAGATCATCCCCCGCCCGCAGGCCCGCAAGCTGGACCGGTCCGCGCAGTTCGCGCTGATCGCCGCCAAGGAGGCCTGGAAGGACGCCGGTTTCACCGCCAGGGCCGGTGAGGACGCGGCCGCCGACCCCGACCGGGTCGGTGCCGTCATCGCCTCCGGCATCGGCGGTGTGACGACCCTGCTGGACCAGTACGACGTGCTCAAGGAGAAGGGCGTACGCCGTGTCTCCCCGCACACCGTGCCGATGCTGATGCCCAACTCGCCGGCCGCCAACGTCGGTATCGAGCTGGGTGCGCGGGCCGGTGTGCACACCCCCGTGTCGGCCTGCGCCTCCGGCGCCGAGGCCATCGGGTACGCCATCGAGATGATCCGCACCGGCCGTGCGGACGTCGTCGTGGCCGGCGGTACGGAGGCCGCGGTGCACCCGCTGCCGATCGCCGCGTTCGGCAACATGATGGCGATGTCCAAGAACAACGACGACCCCGAGGGCGCGTCGCGTCCCTACGACTCCGGCCGTGACGGCTTCGTCCTCGGTGAGGGCGCGGGCGTGATCGTGCTGGAGTCCGAGGAGCACGCGAAGGCGCGCGGGGCGCGCATCTACGCCGAGGCGGTCGGCCAGGGCATCTCGGCCGACGCGCACCACATCACGCAGCCGGAGCCGTCGGGCAACGGGATCGCGCACGCGCTGCAGAACCTGCTCGACAACACGGATCTGAAGCCGGCCGAGATCGTGCACGTGAATGCTCACGCGACGTCGACGCCGCAGGGTGATGTGGCCGAGATCAAGGCGCTGCGGAAGGTGTTCGGCGACGATGTCGACCACATGGCCATCTCCGCGACCAAGTCGATGACCGGTCACCTGCTGGGCGGTGCCGGCGGTATCGAGACCGTCGCGTCGATCCTGGCGCTGGTGAACCGGACGGCTCCGCCGACCATCAACCTCGACGACCTCGACCCCGAGGTCAACGCGGATGTGGTGCGGGGTGAGGCACGGCAGCTGCCCGAGGGCAGGATCGCCGCGCTGAACGACTCGTTCGGGTTCGGCGGCCACAACGTGGTCCTTGCGTTCCGGACCGTGTGAGAAACGTTGATCCAAGGCCTGTGGCCCAAACTCCGGTGACGGAGTTTGGGCCACAGTGCGTTTCGTTGTCGGCTGACGGTGGGTGGGGGCTGGTCGCGCAGTTCCCCGCGCCCCTAAAAGACCAGGGGCGGGCGCCCCTTCAGGGG
>NZ_JBSHBL010000056.1:66031-71329 GCF_053611985.1 Streptomyces sp. NPDC054770 | reverse complement strand
CGGCGTTCGAGGAGGAGAACCACATCTCAGCCCGTCCGGCGTTTGAGGACGAGGCCGAAGGCCGAAGCGGGGGTCCGGGGGCGGCAGCCCCCGAACCGGGCGGTCAAAGGGGGCCCACCCCCTGGAGTGACGGGACGGGTAGGGGCGGCGGGGGCGAAGAAAACCCACGCCCGCCGCCCCACGGGCACTACGCCAGCCCCGGCCCCCGCACCGGAATGCTCGTGAACGTCGGCTGAGGCGCCGGATCCTGGAAGAAGTCGTTCCCCTTGTCGTCGACGACGACGAACGCCGGGAAGTCCTCGACCTCGATCTTCCAGACCGCCTCCATGCCGAGCTCCTCGTACTCGACGACCTCGACCTTCTTGATGCAGTCCTGGGCGAGCCGCGCGGCCGGCCCGCCGATCGAACCGAGGTAGAAGCCGCCGTGCGCATCACACGCGTCGGTGACCTGCTTGCTGCGGTTGCCCTTGGCGAGCATCACCTTGGACCCGCCGGCCGCCTGGAACTGCTCGACATAGGAGTCCATGCGCCCGGCCGTGGTCGGGCCGAAGGAACCGGAGGCGTACCCCTCGGGGGTCTTCGCCGGGCCGGCGTAGTACACCGGGTGGTCCTTCAGGTACTGCGGCATCTCCTCACCGGCGTCGAGACGCTCCTTGATCTTGGCGTGCGCGATGTCACGCGCGACGACCAGCGGACCGGTGAGCGAGAGCCGGGTCTTGACCGGGTACTTGGTCAGCTCGGCGAGGATCGTGTCCATCGGCTGGTTCAGGTCGATCTTCACCACGTCGGACGACTCGTCGAGGTGCTCGTCGGTCGTCTCCGGCAGGAACCGCGCCGGGTCCGTCTCCAGCTGCTCCAGGAAGACGCCCTCCGCGGTGATCTTCGCGACGGCCTGCCGGTCGGCGGAGCAGGAGACGGCGATGGCGACCGGGCAGGACGCGCCGTGCCGCGGCAGCCGGACCACCCGCACGTCGTGGCAGAAGTACTTGCCGCCGAACTGCGCGCCGATGCCGATCTTCTGGGTCAGCTCGAAGACCTTCTGCTCCAGGTCCTTGTCCCGGAAGCCGTGCCCGAGCTCGGAGCCCTCGGCCGGGATCTCGTCCAGGTAGTGCGCGGAGGCGTACTTGGCGGTCTTCAGCGCGTACTCGGCGCTCGTACCACCCACCACGATCGCCAGGTGGTACGGCGGGCAGGCGGCCGTACCCAGCGAACGGATCTTCGCCTCCAGGAACTTCATCATGGAGGCCTCGTTCAGGACGGCCTTCGTCTCCTGGTAGAGGAACGACTTGTTGGCCGAGCCGCCGCCCTTCGCCATGAAGAGGAACTTGTAGGCGCCGCCGTCGGTGGCGTACAGCTCGACCTGGGCCGGCAGGTTCGACCCGGTGTTCCTCTCCTCCCACATGGTGAGCGGAGCCATCTGCGAGTACCGCAGGTTGAGCCTGGTGTAGGCGTCGTAGATGCCGTGCGAGAGGTGCTTCTCGTCCTCGCCCGAGGTGAGCACGTTCTGCCCGCGCTTGCCCATGACGATCGCCGTACCGGTGTCCTGGCACATGGGCAGCACGCCGGCCGCCGCGATGTTCGCGTTCTTCAGCAGGTCGAGCGCGACGAACTTGTCGTTGCCCGACGCCTCCGGGTCGTCGATGATCCGGCGGAGCTGCGCGAGGTGGGCCGGGCGCAGGTAGTGCTGGATGTCGTGGATCGCCTCCTCGGCGAGCTTGCGCAGCGCCTCCGGCTCCACCCTGAGGAACGTCCGCCCGTCCGGTCCCTCGACGGTGGAGACACCCTCCGAGGTCACCAGCCGGTACGGGGTGGTGTCCTCGCCCTGGGGGAGCAGATCGGTGTACGCGAACTCAGGCATCTCAGCCCATTCCTCACTCTGACGGACGGCCGCCCGTCGACGTCGGCGGGCCCTATCAGCGTAGAACCTGGCTCCGACGCGGAGCTTGTGAGGTAAGGCTCAGTTCGCGACGCGCGGGGTTGTCCACACCCCTAGTCGCGATCTATCGCGTTTCGGTACCCTGCTGCCGTGGACCTTCAGAAGCAGCCCCCTCGTGAGCCCGCCGGAGCGCCGGTCGCCGAGCTGCGCGCCTCGGACGCCGACCGTGACCGCATCGCCGACATCCTGCGGGAGGCCCTCGCCGAGGGGCGCCTGACCGCCGACGAACACGCCGAGCGTGTGGAGGGGGTGCTGAACGCCAAGACGGTGGGCGAGCTGGAGGTCTTCATACGGGACCTGCCCGCGGCCCACGCCCGCCCGGCCGGCCCGGCCTACACCCCGGTACCGCCCCGGCCGACGCCCGGCGCGATCCCCGTCGAGGCGGACAGCAACGTGGTGGCCGTCTTCAGCAGCGCCCGCCGCCGCGGCCGCTGGCGGGCCGGCCGCCGGCTGCACGCCTACGCCGTCTTCGGGTCCATCGAGATCGACCTCACCGAGGCGATCTTCGAGTACCAGCAGGTCGTCATCAAGGCGGTCTCGGTCTTCGGTGACGTCCAGATCCGCGTCCCGGAGAACGTGTCGCTGCGCGGCACCGGCGGCGGTGTGCTCGGCAACTTCGAGGCGGACACACTGGATTCGGTCGACTCCGACGCGCCGGTCGTCTACGTCGACGGGTGGGCCGTCCTCGGCAACGTGGAGGCGCGGCCGAAGCGCGGAAAGCTCATCGAGGACATCCTGGACCGGGTTCAGGACAAGGTCGACAGGAAGTTGCGCAAACACCTGGACCGTTGACGGTCGCGAATCACTCCTTGCCCAGCGGCCTCAGGGGTCGTGAACAAGCCGCCGTGGTACGGCTGTTGAGAACGCTGTGCATAGGCCCACGCACAGCGGGTAGGCCTTGCTGCATCGTCTCTCGCTCGCGAAGCCGTCGTCAGGAGTAGACCCGTGCTGCAACCGCCGCATTCGTCCCCGCAGGTAGCTGCCGTTCCGGCCCAGCGGGTGCCAGTGCGGGACAGGGACCAAGACGCCCCCTGGCACACCGAGGCGGTGTGCCGGCGCGACGAGGCGGGCCTGTTCTTCGCACCCTCCAAGGAGCCAACCGCCGCCCGGCTGTCCCGGGAGGAGGCGGCCAAGCGGGTCTGTGCCCGCTGCCCCGTGATGGTCGAGTGCCGCGAACACGCGCTGCTCCAGCCCGAGCCCTACGGCGTCTGGGGCGGCCTCACCGCAGCGGAACGCCGCGTGGTCCTGGCCCGCCGCAGGCGCCGCGACATGGAACTCAAGAAGGCGGCGCGGGCAGCAGCCGCCAACCGCATAGCCCAGGCAGGCTGACAAAAAGGCGCCCTCTCCGCACCGAGGGCGCCTTTCAAACTGCCGGGGGTACCTTGTCCAACGCCCCGCGGGGCAGCGCCCCGTAAGGGGCGCGGGGCTGTGCCGTTGTGCGGCTGTCGCCGTGTGGGCGCGACCGGCCGCATCTCATGACGCCGCAGGTGCAACCCCCTAGGGGCGCGGGGAACTGCGCGACCGGCCACGACGCACCCGCAGTCGCCGACGGCCGGCAGCCCCTCCCCCTGGGCGCTACTTCGCCTTGTCGAAATCGACCGAGCTGTAAGCCCGCAGCTTCCGCAGCCGATGCTCGGAGTCGATCCGCCGCACCGTCCCCGACTTGGACCGCATCACGATGGACTCGGTCAGCGCGGTCTCCGACCGATACCGCACGCCCCGCAGCAGCTCGCCGTCCGTGATACCCGTGGCGACGAAGAACACGTTCTCCCCGGTCACCAGGTCCTCGGTGGTCAGGACCCGGTCCAGGTCGTGCCCGGCGTCGATCGCCCGCTGCCGCTCCTCGGCGTCCTTGGGCCACAGCTTGCCCTGGATGGTCCCGCCCAGGCACTTCACCGCGCACGCCGAGATGATGCCCTCGGGCGTGCCGCCGATCCCGAGCAGCATGTCGACGCCCGTGCCCTCGCGCAGCGCGTAGATCGACCCGGCGACGTCACCGTCGGAGATCAGCTTGATGCGCGCGCCGGCCTCCCGGATCTCCTTGATGATCCCTTCGTGCCGCGGCCGGTCGAGGATGACGACGGTCACGTCCTCCGGCGTGGCCCGCTTCGCCTTGGCGACCCGCCTGATGTTGACGGACACGGGCGCGTTGATGTCGACGAAGTCCGCCGCCTCCGGGCCCGTGACCAGCTTGTCCATGTAGAACACGGCGGACGGGTCGAACATGGCCCCGCGCTCGGCCGCGGCCAGCACGGCGATCGCGTTGGGCATGCCCTTCGCGGTCAGCGTCGTCCCGTCGATCGGGTCGACGGCGATGTCGACCTCGGGTCCGGTGCCGTCACCGATGCGTTCCCCGTTGAAGAGCATCGGGGCCTCGTCCTTCTCGCCCTCGCCGATGACGACCACGCCGTTCATCGACACGGTGGAGACGAGGGTCCGCATCGCGCGCACCGCGGCACCGTCGGCGCCGTTCTTGTCGCCGCGGCCCACCCAGCGCCCCGCGGCCATCGCGGCGGCTTCGGTCACCCGGACGAGCTCCAGGGCGAGGTTGCGGTCGGGGGCTTCGGAGGGGACATCGAGCTCGGACGGCAGGTGATGATGATTCTCGGTCATCGGAGCGCACCTTTCTGATACGACGACGGCCGGATGAGGGTTCCCGTCGACTCTATCGCCAGGCTGACAAAATGAGCAGGGGACCCCACGGATGAGCGCAGCGGGCACCTGCGACGATAGGGGACGTGGCAGGCACCAACGGCAAGCAGAAGACGGTCCGGGACATGATTCTCTCCCTGGCCCTGATCGGTCTCGCGGCGGGCTTCATCTACCTTCTCGTCCCGCACGACGATCACGCTCCCGACCTCCCGAGGGTGGACTACCGGGTCGAGCTGCTGACGGCACGGCGCGCGGCGAGCTACCCGGTGGCCGCGCCCGAGGGCCTGCCCGGCACCTGGAAGGCGACCTCGGTCCGCTTCCAGGGCGAGGACGGGGACCGCTGGCACCTCGGCTACCAGGCCCCCGACGGTCAGTACGTCCAGATCGAGCAGTCCACTCAGAAGCGCGCGGACTTCATCGACGACGCCAGCCAGGGCGCGTCGGCCACGAAGACGACCGAGAAGATCGGCGACCGCACCTGGACGCACTACACCGGCGGCCGCTACCACGCGCTGGTGCTGGACGGCACCTCCGGCTCGACCACGGTGGTGGCCGGCACGGCCCCCTTCACCCAGCTGACGAAGATGGCGGCGGCACTGAAGATGTCCTGACGCCCGCGTCGCGATGCGGACGCGAGGAGGCCCCCGGCGCCGTTGCCGGGGGCCGCCACGCGGCTCTGCGGCCCGGCGCAGACGGACGTGACGACCGCG
>NZ_JBSHBL010000056.1:0-66021 GCF_053611985.1 Streptomyces sp. NPDC054770 | reverse complement strand
GGTGGGGGCCGCCCGGCCCCCATACACCCCGCTGACCATTCGGGCGGCGCCCTGTATTTTGCCCTCCCGCCCGGGCCGGTTGGGGCCGGCGTGGGGGCCCCGGGGGGGTTGGCGGGGGCCCACCCCGCGGCTCTGCGGCCGGGCTCAGACGGTCGTGACGACGTCGTCGTACGCGAGGCGCGGGGAGCGCGGGAACCAGGCGTCCGGGCCCGGCTTGCCGATGTTGATGACGACGAACGGGGTGTGGTCGTCGTCCAGGAACTCCTTCTGGATGCCCGCGAAGTCGACGCCGGTCATCGGGCCGGCGGCGAGGCCGGCGGCGCGGATGCCGATGATGAAGTAGGCGGCCTGGAGGGCGGCGTTCAGGGCCGCGCTGCCCTCACGCACCGCGCGGTCGCCGAAGATGGCGTCCTTGGCCTGCGGGAAGTGCGGGAAGAGCTCCGGCAGCTCCTCGTGGAACTCGTTGTCCGCGGCGAGGATCGCGACCAGCGGGGCGGTGGCGGTCTTCTTCTGGTTGCCCTCGGCCATGTGCTTCACCAGGCGCTCACGGGCCTCGGGGGAGCGGACCAGGACAACACGCAGCGGCGACTGGTTCATGGAGGTCGGGCCGAACTTGACCAGGTCGTAGATCGCCTGCACCTGCTCGTCGGTCACCGGCTCGTCGGTGAAGGTGTTGGCGGTGCGGGCCTCGCGGAACAGCAGGTCCTGAGCGTTGGGGTCGAGAACGAGAGACATGGTTGAACTTCCTAGAGGTCGCGTCGCGATTCACATCCGGACCGCGGTCCGGATAGGCTGACGGCACGACCATACGCGGGGGGATATTCAACCTTCAACCAAAACCGGACCACGGTGATCCGCCTCACACGGACGGCCCCCCTCAGTCCTCTCCCTCCCCCTCTTCCTCTTCCTCGGCCAGCGCCGCGTCCAGCCGCGCCCGCGCCCCCTCCAGCCACCGCCGGCACACCTTGGCCAGCTCCTCGCCCCGCTCCCAGAGCGCCAGCGACTCCTCGAGGCTCGTCCCGCCGGCCTCCAGCCGCCGCACGGTCTCGATCAGCTCGTCCCGCGCCTGCTCGTAGGAGAGCGTCTCCTCCGTCTTGCCGGTCATGCGCTTACCTCTCTCATCCGCCCGTACGACATGGTTCTAGCCGTCCACCCGCACCGTGAACTCCCCGTCCGCGACCCGCGCCCGCAGCGCCTCGCCCGGCTCGACCTCCGCGCTGTCCCGCACCACCTGGCCGTCGCCCTTCTGCAGCACGGCGTAACCGCGCTTCAGCGTGGCGGCGGGGGAGAGGGCCACCACGCGCGCGTGCGTGTGCGTCAGCTCGGAGTCGGCGCGGTCCAGCAGATGCCCGAGACAGCGCCGCGAACGATCGACCAGCGAGGCGATGTGATCGGCCCGCTCGTCGACCATCCGGTGCGGATCCTCCATGGCCGGCCGCGCGAGCGCATGCGCCAGCCCCCGCTCCTCCCGGCCCACCAGCGCGTCGACGCACCGCCGCCCCCGGTCCCGCAGCATCCGCACCCGCTCCAGCTCTTCCCCGACGTCCGGGACGACCTTCTTGGCGGCATCGGTAGGGGTGGAGGCGCGCAGGTCGGCGACATAGTCGAGCAGCGGATTGTCGGGCTCGTGCCCGATGGCGGAGACGACCGGCGTACGGCACCCGGCGACCGCCCGCACCAGCTGCTCGTCGGAGAACGGCAGCAGATCCTCCACGCTGCCGCCCCCGCGCGCGACGATGATCACATCCACCTCCTCCATCGCGTCGAGCTCCTTCACGGCCTGCACGACCTGCGGCACCGCGTGCACGCCCTGCACCGGCACGTTCCGCACCTCGAACCGCACCGCCGGCCACCGATGCCGGGCGTTCTCCAGCACGTCCCGCTCGGCCGCCGAGGCCCTTCCGCACACCAGCCCGATCAACTGCGGCAGAAACGGCAACGGTTTCTTCCGCGCGGCGGCGAACAGCCCCTCCGCGGCCAGCGCCTTCTTCAGCATCTCCAGCCGCGCCAGCAGCTCCCCGACCCCGACCGGCCTTATCTCGGCCGCCCGCAGGGACAGCTGCCCGCGCGGTGCGTACCACTCCGGCTTCGCGTGCACGACGACCCGGGCCCCCTCGCCGACCACGTCCGCCACGGCGTCGAACACCTGCCGATAACAGGTGACCCCGATCGAGATGTCGTACGACGGATCCCGCAAGGTCAGAAACACGACCCCCGCCCCCGGCCGCCGCGACAGCTGAGTGATCTGCCCCTCGACCCAGACCGCCCCGAGCCGATCGATCCACCCCCCGATCAGCCGGGACACCTCCCCAACGGGAACGGGAGCCTCGGCAGACGTGTTCATAGCCATGCGGCGAGAGTAACGGCGCGCACTGACAGCACCGCCAAGCGTCCCCACCGGCCTGTCCGCTGTTTGAGGACGACAGCCACCCCCCAGCCCATCCGGCGTTTGAGGCCGAAGACCGGTCGGCACCACATCCCAGCCCATCCGGCGTTCGAGGAGGAGAACCACATCTCAGCCCGTCCGGCGTTCGAGGAGGAGAGCCACATCTCAGCCCGTCCGGCGTTTGAGGACGAGGCCGAAGGCCGAAGCGGGGGTCCGGGGGCGGCAGCCCCCGAAGCGGGCGGTCGAAGGGGGCCCACCCCCTGGAGGACGGGACGGGTAGGGGCGGCGGGGGCGACATATCGCGGCCTTACGATGGGTGCCATGACTGCTTCGCCTGGCCGCCGTGTCCTGCTCGCCGCCCCCCGAGGCTACTGCGCGGGTGTGGACCGCGCCGTGATCGCCGTCGAGAAGGCCCTGGAGCAGTACGGGGCCCCGATCTATGTCCGGCACGAGATCGTCCACAACAAGTACGTCGTGCAGACCCTGGAGCGAAAGGGCGCGATCTTCGTCGAGCGGACCGAGGAGGTCCCGCCCGGGAACATCGTGATGTTCTCCGCGCACGGCGTCGCCCCCGTCGTCCACGAGGAGGCCGAGCGCGGCCGCCTCGCCACCATCGACGCGACCTGCCCGCTGGTCACCAAGGTCCACAAGGAAGCCGTCCGCTTCGCCAACGACGACTACGACATCCTCCTGATCGGTCACGAGGGCCACGAGGAGGTCATCGGCACCTCCGGCGAGGCCCCCGACCACATCCAGCTGGTCGACGGCCCGGCGGACGTCGCCAAGGTCGAGGTCCGCGACGAGTCCAAGGTCGTCTGGCTCTCCCAGACCACGCTCTCCGTCGACGAGACGATGGAGACCGTCGACGCGCTCAAGGAGAAGTTCCCCCAGCTCATCTCCCCGCCGAGCGACGACATCTGCTACGCCACGCAGAACCGCCAGCTCGCCGTGAAGCAGATGGGCGCCGAGGCCGAGCTGGTCATCGTGGTCGGCTCCCGCAACTCCTCCAACTCCAAGCGCCTGGTCGAGGTCGCCAAGCTGGCCGGCTCCCGCGCCGCCTACCTGGTCGACTTCGCCAGCGAGATCGACGACGCATGGCTGGACGGCGTGACGACCGTCGGCGTCACCTCCGGCGCCTCGGTGCCCGAGGTGCTGGTCGAGCAGGTCCTGGAGTGGCTGGCCGAGCGCGGCTACGGCGACGTCGAGATCGTCAAGGCGGCCGAGGAGTCCATCACCTTCTCGCTTCCCAAGGAACTCCGCCGTGACCTGCGCGAAGAGGCCGCCACCCTGGTCGCCGAGCGCGGCGGCAGCGGCGCCGGGGAGTGAACGCCGGCCGTACGACCGCGTGATCACGCGTCGTACGACTGTGTGATCGCGAGGTCGCCCGACGTCGTGACTGTCAGTCGTACGACGTAACGTGGAGCCATGCAGATCTTCGGCGTGGACATCGGTGGTTCAGGGATCAAGGGCGCTCCCGTGGACCTGGACAAGGGCGACCTGGCCCAGGAGCGGTGCAAGGTGCTCACCCCGCACCCGGCGACGCCCGACAGCGTCGCCGACGGGGTCAAGGAGGTCGTCGACCACTTCGGGTGGAGCGGCCCGGTCGGACTCACCTTCCCCGGCGTGATCACCGACGGTACTCATATCCGTACGGCGGCGAACGTCGACAAGAGCTGGATCGACACCGACGCGCGCACGCTGTTCAGCGAGCGGCTCGGCGGCCTCCCGGTGACCGTGGTCAACGACGCGGACGCGGCGGGCGTGGCCGAGATGGAGTTCGGCGCCGGCCGGGACCGTAAGGGCGTCGTCATCCTGCTCACCTTCGGCACCGGCATCGGCAGCGCCCTGTTCGTCGACGGCGAGCTGGTCCCCAACACCGAGCTGGGCCACCTGGAGCTGGACGGGCACGACGCGGAGAAGAAGGCCTCCAGCAAGGCCAAGGAGGACCACGACCTCAGCTGGGAGCAGTGGGGGCACCGGGTCGACAAGTACCTGGCGCACGTCGAGATGCTCTTCACCCCGAACCTGTTCATCATCGGCGGCGGGGTGAGCCGCAAGGCCGACAAGTTCCTGCCCTACATCGAGGGCATCAAGGCCGAGATCGTCCCGGCCCAGTTGCAGAACAACGCGGGGATCGTGGGCGCGGCGATGCGCGCGGCCCACCACGCCAAGTAGCCGCGCGGGCGTCAGGCCCTGCGGCGCCGCCGGATCAGCCGGATCCGGCGGACGACGACCACCACCCCGGCGATCAGCGTCCCGCCGTAGAGCCAGCCGGCCTGGGTGGACAGGGCCGTCACCAGTCCCATCACCCCGCCCAGGAAGCCACCGCCGCCGTCGTCGGCCACGGTCGCCAGGCCGACGGCGAAGGCGATCGGGGCGACGACGGGGGCGGTCAGCAGATCGCCCCCGCGCACCCACACCGCGGTCAGCGCGGACACCGGCAGGAACAGCACGCCGTACACGGTCAGGGACGCCCCGAGGAGCAGGTCGTCCAGGAAGCCGAGCAGGAACATCACGGCCATGCAGAAGAGGCCGCAGCCGAGCCCCGTGAGCCGTGGGTTCGGCACCCGCGCGGGCCCCGCCACCGGTGCCGGACGCGACCTTCCCGGAGCGGGCCGGCGCTCCGCCGTCGCCGGCCGCCGTCTCGCCTGCGGCGGCAGCGGCCCGCGGGGGGCACCGCGGCTCGGGCCGTGCTGTCGGGGTCGGGTCCTGCGTTGCTCCATCGGACCAACCTAGGTCGGTTTATGTGCCCAATCGTGGCCCAGACACGCCGAAACCAAGCCGAAGAGCAGAGCCTGTCCAGGTGTTCGACGCGGGCGCCGGCCAGGGGGCGCGAACCCCGTAAACTGGTGGATCGGCCGGCCCGCCGGCACGGGCAGCCCCTCGGCCCACTCACCCTCTCACTACGGGAAGTCGCAACGTGTCGCTCACGATCGGAATCGTCGGCCTGCCCAATGTCGGCAAGTCGACCCTGTTCAACGCCCTGACCAAGAACGACGTGCTGGCGGCCAACTACCCGTTCGCCACGATCGAGCCCAACGTGGGTGTCGTCGGCGTGCCCGACGCCCGCCTGGCCAAGCTGGCGTCGATCTTCAAGTCGGAGCGCATCCTCCCGGCCACGGTCGACTTCGTCGACATCGCGGGCATCGTGCGCGGCGCCTCCGAGGGTGAGGGCCTGGGCAACAAGTTCCTCGCGAACATCCGTGAGTCCGACGCGATCTGCCAGGTCATCCGCGCCTTCAAGGACGAGAACGTCGTGCACGTCGACGGCAAGGTCTCGCCGAAGGACGACATCGAGACGATCAACACCGAGCTGATCCTGGCCGACCTCCAGACCATCGAGAAGGTCCTCCCGCGCCTCCAGAAGGAGTCGCGCATCAAGAAGGACGTGGCTCCCAAGGTCAAGGCGGTGGAGGAGGCCAAGGAGATCCTGGAGAAGGGCGACACGCTCTTCGCCCACGGCATCGTGCAGGGCTCGGAGCGCGCCGAGCTCCTCCACGACCTGCACCTCCTCACCACCAAGCCGTTCCTCTACGTCTTCAACGTCGACGAGGACGAACTGCTCGACGAGGACTTCAAGACCGAGCAGCGCGCCCTGGTCGCCCCCGCCGAGGCGATCTTCCTCAACGCCAAGCTGGAGGCGGACCTCGCCGAGCTCGACGAGGAGGACGCCCTGGAGCTCCTGGAGTCGGTCGGCGCCGAGGAGCCGGGCCTCGCCACCCTCGCCCGCGTCGGCTTCAACACCCTCGGCCTCCAGACCTACCTCACGGCCGGCCCCAAGGAATCCCGCGCCTGGACGATCAAGAAGGGCGCCACGGCCCCCGAGGCGGCCGGCGTGATCCACACCGACTTCCAGAAGGGCTTCATCAAGGCCGAGGTCATCTCCTTCGACGACCTGATCGAAACCGGCTCGGTCACCGAGGCCCGCGCCAAGGGCAAGGCCCGCATGGAGGGCAAGGACTACGTGATGCAGGACGGCGATGTGGTGGAGTTCCGCTTCAATGTTTAATTGAACATCTGACTACTTTCTGGGGTTTCGGAAAGTCCAGGTCAGAAGGGGCCCACCTCTGGAGGTGGGCCCCTTTCCTTGTGGTCTGGAGTCGTTGGAGCGGCCTCGAGCCGCGGCGCTGCTCGGCAGGTGTGTGGTCGGGGTGGTCGCGGAGATGGGTCAGGGTGTCGACCCAGTGGTCCCAGGGGCCGTCGGGCTGGGCGAAGCGGGCCCGCGGAAAATGTTCGTGGCGGTCAACGACGTTTCGGCCAGGCGGCGGTGAGGCGCGAGCGCCATTCGTAGGCGGGGGCTACCGGTTCGGCGTCGGTGACGGCGCGGGCGTCGTCGATCAGGTGGCGGGCGAAGCGTCTGGCGTGCGGCCACCCCACCCGGGCGGTCGGTGAACTGCGCATCATCGGACGGCCATCGCCGTTGACGTGGCCGGTCGGGAAGCGGATGGCGAGGGGTCGGCTTCTACGGGAGTCGACCCCTTGACGCCTGCCGCGCGGTGCGCGCCCCGGGCGTGGCTCGCTCGGTGGAGGCGGCAGAGAACGGTGGCGGCGGCAGAGGACATCGGACTCCTCCTCGGAGGCGATGCGGAACGGCTGAAAATCAGCCGTCGAGAGGCGCCTGGGAGCGCCTGGTCCGGCTGTGGACCAATGAAATCCGAGCACGTACGACCTGCTTGCGCAAGGTTCCGTGCCTCTTGCATACATCTCCCGTTCGGCTGTTCCGGGCGGGGGCAGAGGTGGGGGCGAGTGAAAAGCCCAGGTCAGATCGACGTCAGTGCGGGCTTGAGGGTGTGTCGCTGAAGGGTTCGGCGACAAAATCCCCCGCGCCCTCTTGCCAGACCGAGATCGTACGTGCTCGGATTAAATCCGTCGTCGACGCCCTGGAGCGCGGCAGTCAAGGCCACCCCTGCGCCCTCTGCTGGCTTGATCCACACCATCTTCCGCACATCCTGCCGTGCCCTTCCCGTCTCCCGTCCTCCCCGTCCCTAGGAGCGAGACATGTTCGACCTCACCTCCGTCGATCTGCTCGACGCGTTCACCCAGGAGCTGAAGCTGTGCAGGCTCCAGCCCTACGAACACGTCGTCATCCTGTCCGAGCCCACCAGCCGCGGTGACTACGTGGCGGCCGCCTTCGGCGCGGCCAAGGCATGCGGCGCGCACGTCATCGCCGCTGCCGTGCCCGGCGGAAACCCGTCCCCCGCGGACAGCACCCACACCGGTGCCGGACCGGGGCTGACCGCGGTGCTGAACGACACGACCGCACAGGAACTGCTCAAGGCGGCCGACCTGGTCGTGGACCTCACACGGGAGGGCTTCATCCACGCCCCCCTGCAGCAGGAGATCCTCCGCACGGGCACCCGCATCCTTTTCGTCTGCGACGCCCCCGACGTGCTCATCCGCAACCTGCCCAAGCAGGAGGACAAGGCCGGGGTCCTCAAGGGTGTGGAGCTGCTCAAGAACGCCTCCGTGATGCGGGTGACCAACGAGGCCGGCACCGACCTGACCGTCGAACTGCCCGGCTCCAAGCCGGAGTTCCAGGTGGGCTTTGCCGACGACCCGGGCCGCTGGGACCACTGGCCCAGCACGATGGTGCTGTGCTGGCCGCAGCTCTCGGACGGCCGCATCGTGCTTGCCGAGAACGACATCCTGCTGCCGTTCAAGGAGTACGTGCGCCAGCCGGTCACCCTGGAGATCGCGAACGGGAACATCGAGAAGGTCTCCGGAGGCGCCGAGGCGCATCTGCTGAACACCTTCTTCGAGGACGCCGACGACGCATGGGCGCGCAGCCTGTCCCACATGGGATGGGGGCTCATGCACACCGCCGACTGGTTCGCCACCGCCCTGTACGGCAAGGACGACCTGATGGGCATGGACGCGCGGGCGTTCGCCGGGAACTTCCTGTGGTCCACCGGGCCGCATCCCGTGCTCGGCCGTGAGTCGTACGCGCACCTCGACATCGCGATGCGCGGCTGCACCGTCTCCGTCGACGGCCAGGACGTCGTCACCGCGGGCCGGCTCGTCGACTTCTGATACCGCTCGCCGCTCGCCGCTAGCCGCTCGCCGTCCGCCGCACCCGTACCCGGACCCGCACCCGCATCTGGAGAAGAGATGGCATCCACCCAATCGTTCGAAGTCGTCATCGTCGGCGGCGGGCTCGGCGGGATGACGGCCGCGCTGTCGTTGCGGCAGCGCGGGCTGCGCGTCACCGTGCTGGAACAGGCGCCGCAGTTCGGCGAGATCGGCGCGGGCATCCAGACGGCGCCCAACGCCAGCCGGATCCTGCTCGGTCTGGGGCTGCGCAGACAACTGGAGGCGATCCACACCGAGCCCCTGGACCAGGTGCGGCGCAGATGGAAGGACGGCAGCGTCATCGGGCTGACCCAGCTCGGCGACGCCTGCAAGAAGCAGTACAACGCCCCGTACTGGCACTACCACCGTGCCGATCTCCACCGCGTCCTCACCGACGCGTGCGTCGACCCGGACGGTCCCGGACCGGTCGTCGAACTGCGCACCGCGAGCCGGGTCGGCGCGCTGGACCGCGGCGACCCGCGCCGCCCGGCGGCGGTGACCGAGGACGGCCGGCGCTTCGAAGCCGATGTGCTGATCGGCGCCGACGGCATCCGGTCCCGGGTCCGCGACCTCATGGGTCTGCCGGACACCCTGCGGTTCTCCGGGGAGATGGCCTTCCGGGCCCTGATCCCGGGCGACCTCATCGCCGCCGACCCGGCGACCCGTTTCCTGATGGACCGTTTCCAGAGCACCATCTGGTACGGCCCGGGCCGTCACCTGGTCCACTACATGATCCGCGGCGGTGAATACCTCAACGTCGTCGGCTGCGTCCCGTGCACCGACGAGGTCGCCGAGCACTGGACCGCCCCCGCCACCGCCGACGACCTCGTGAACGCCTACTCCGGCTGGGACGACCGCGTCGCGGCGATGCTGTCGAAGGCGAAGGACGACGTCCTGTCCTTCGCCCTCCACCACCGCCGCCGCGACCCCGTGTGGGTGGACGGCCGGGTGGCCCTCATGGGCGACGCCTGCCACGCCATGCTGCCCTACCAGGCGCAGGGTGCCTCCCAGGCCATGGAGGACGCCGCCGTCCTCGCCGAGGAACTGGCCAGGGTCACCGGCGACGGCATCGACGTGGCGCTGCGCCGTTACGTCGACCGGCGTGCCAAGCACGCCGGCATGGTCCAGGACGCCTCGCTGCAGAACATGAGCTTCTACCACTACCCCGACGGTCCCCAGCAGGAGGCCCGGGACGAGTTGCTCAGGCGCGGCTTCGACGGAGAGTCCGACGTGTCCTACGACTGGCTGTGGAGCGGCACCCCGCTCAACGACCCGGAACTGGGCGCCTACGACTACAACTTCGCCCGCTGACCGAGCCACCTCGGTCCTACCCCCTACTTCCCTTCCCCCACCTGCCCTTCTCCTCTCCTCCTCTCCTCTCCCCTCCCTGTCCCTGACCGCCCCTACCCCCTCCTCTCCCTTGCTCCTCTCCGCTCATCGGTCATCCGTCTCTCGACCATCAACCCGCGCCCCTCCGGTGTCCGCCCTGTGCGGGCACGTCCCCTGACACCCCCGTGGAGCGAACGTGAAAACAGGCGACCAGATTGTTCAGAACCTCCCCTGGAGATGGGGAGTCCAGGGCAAGATCTTCATCATCGGCGGCCTCGGCTACCTGTTCGACGCCTACGACATCGCCCTCAACGGCTTCCTGATGCCGTTGCTGGGTGAGCACTTCGACCTGACGATCTCCCAGCGCAGCCTGGTGGCCACCGCCAACCTGGTCGGTATGGCCGTGGGCGCCGTCGCCTGGGGCGCGGTCGCGGACCGCATCGGCCGCAAGAAGGCGTTCAGCCTCACGCTGCTGGTCTTCGCGGTGTTCTCGGTGCTCGGCGCCCTCTCCCCGAACTACGACGTCTTCCTGCTCCTGCGCTTCATGGCCGGCGTCGGCCTCGGCGGCTGCATACCCGTCGACTACGCCCTGGTGGCGGAGTTCTCGCCGAAGAAGTACCGCGGGCGCATCCTCACCGCGCTGGACGTGTTCTGGCCGGTCGGTGTGACGCTGTGCGGTCTGGTGTCGACGGCCATGCTGACCTTCGACAGCAACTGGCGGTGGATGCTCACCACCATGAGCATCCCGGCGCTGCTGCTGTTCTGGGTGCGCCGGGGCGTCCCCGAGTCACCGGTCTACCTCAGCAAGAAGGGCAGGGAGGCCGAGGCACGCGCGGTCATCGACGACCTGGTGGCCCGCACCGGAGCGCCCGCCGAGCCGTACCTCATCGTCGCCCCGGTCGAGGGTTCCAGGGTGAAGGGGCCGCGGGCCGCCCTCGAACAGCTCCGCGACGTCTGGAGGTTCAGCCCGCGCGTGACGTCCGCCGCCTGGCTGCTGTTCGCCACGGTCATGCTGGTGTACTACGCGGCCCTGAGCTGGATGCCGTCCATCCTCAAGTCGGAGGGCCTCGGTGACACGGCGGCCTTCATGAGCACCACGCTGATGAGCGGTGTCGGCATCGTCGGCGTCCTGGTGTCCACCGCGCTGGTCGACGTGGTGGGCCGGAAGTGGCTCATCGGCGCCATGGCACCGCTCGCCTCGCTCGCGCTGGTGGTGTTCGCCCTGCTGATGGACATGCCCACCGGGTCCATCGTGGCCATCGCGGTCTTCGGCTTCCTGATCCAGCTGACCATCCCCGTGATGTACGCCTACGTGGCCGAGCTGTACCCGACGCTGCTGAGGGCCAGCGGCTTCGGCTGGGCGTCCTCCTTCAGCCGGGCGCTGACCGGCTTCGCGCCCCTGCTGTTCGGCTCGGTGATGTGGCCGCTGCTGGGGCTGCCGACGACCTTCGGGGTGCTGGCCGTGGCCGTCGTAGGCGCCGTCGTCTGGATGGCGGTCGCGGCTCCCGAGACCAGGGGCCGGGCACTGGACGAGGACACCGAGGCCACCACACAAGCCCGCCCCGCCCCGGTACCGGTACCCGGACAGCCGGTGGTCTGACGGTTCGGCCCGCCTGACCGGGCGCTCCTCCCGGTCAGGCTCCGTACGACAGGAGAGACATGAAGCCCGCTCCCTTCCGCTACCACCGGGCGCGTGACGTCGAGGGCGCCACGGCGCTCCTCGCCGAACTGGGCGACGACGCCAAGGTCATCGCGGGCGGCCAGAGCCTGGTCGCCATGATGAACTTCCGGCTGGCCCGGCCGGCCCACCTGGTCGACCTCGCCGGCCTGCGCGAGCTGGACCATCTCGGCGTCGGCACCGACGGCGGACTGCGCATCGGGGCACTCACCACCCACCACACGGTGGAGACCGCCCCGCCGCGCACGCTGGGAGCGGGCTTCGGCGTCGTCCGGGACGCCATGACGTGGATCGGCCATCTGCCGATCCGTACCCGCGGCACGGTCGGCGGCAGCATCGCGCACGGCGACGCGACGGCCGAGTGGTGCCTGCTCGCCGTGCTGCTGGACGCCGAGTTCGTGACCCACAGTCCGCGCGGACGACGCCGTATCCCGGCCGGGGAGTTCTTCCTCGGCTACTACACGACCGTCCTGGACCCCGACGAGATCGTCGTCGAGATCGTCTTCCCGCGCCCCGCACCCCATGCGGCGCTCACCGAGTTCGCCGAGCGCCGCGGGGACTTCGCGATCGTGTCCGCCGCCGTCGACCTGGACACGGACGGCCCGGCCGTCCGCGGCGGCCGGGTCGCCCTCGGCGGTGTGGCCGCGATGCCGGTACGGGTCCCGGAGGCGGAGGCGGTGCTGTCCGCCGGCGGTTCGTTCCGCGACTGCGCGGAGGCGGCGGCCGCCGCCGTGGACCCGCCGGGCGACGCGAACGGCTCCACCCGGTACCGCAGGCATCTGGTTCGCACCCTGGTCCGGCGCGCCTGTGAGGAGGCGAGGTCCCGATGAGTTCCGCCCACGACGACCGTCTGGTCGGCAGGTCGGTCGCCCGCCGCGAGGATCCCCGGCTGCTGACCGGGCGCGGCCGGTTCGTCGACGACATCGAACTGCCCGGCATGCTGCACGCGCAGTTCGTCCGCAGCACGATCGCCCACGGGGTGATCACCGCCCTCGACCTCACACAGGTGCGTCAAGTCCCGGGCGTCGTGGCCGCGTTCTCCGCAGCGGACCTGGAGCTGGGCGACATCACGGCACAACTCGGGCGGCCGCTCTCGGAGTTCGTACCGACCGCGATGCCCGTCCTCGCCCGGGACCGGGTCCGCTACATCGGCGAGCCCATCGCCGTGGTCGTCGCCCGCGACCCGTACACGGCCGAGGACGGCCTGGAGGCGGCGAAGGTCACGTACGAGTCGTTCCCGCCCGTCACCCGTGCGGAACAGGCCCTCGCCCCCGGTGCTCCGCTCGTGCACGACGAGGCGGCGCACAACACCCTGGTCGACGTCTCCCTGTTCGCCACCGAGGGCATCGACGGGATCTTCGACGGCGCCCCCTGCGTGGTCCACGTGGAGGCGAGGACCGGACGTCAGAACGCGCTGCCGCTGGAGACCCGCGGCGCGGTGGCGCACTGGGACGACCGGGAGGAACAGCTCGTCCTGCACACCTGTACCCAGGTCCCGCACCAGGTGCGTACCGTCGCCTCGCGCTGCCTGCGGCTCGACGAGCGCGCGGTGCGCGTGATCGTCCCGGACATGGGCGGCGGCTTCGGCCTCAAGTGCGTGGTCGGCCGCGAGGAGATCGCCGCCGCGGCGGCGGCGCTGCGGCTCGGCCGGCCCGTGAAGTGGATCGAGGACCGCAAGGACGCCCTGTCCGCGTCCTTCCTCGCCCGGGAACAGCACTACACCGCACGCGCCGCCTTCGACACCGACGGCAGGATCCTCGGCCTCGACGCGGACGTGGTGTGCGACATGGGCGCCTACTCCTGCTACCCGTTCACGGCCGGCATCGAGCCGTTGATGGCCGCCGCCGAGATGCCCTCCGTCTACAAGGTCCCCGCCTACCGGGTGCGCGGACGGGCCATCACCAGCAACAAGGCGCCCACCGCCCCCTATCGGGGCGTGAGCCGCCCGCAGTACGTGATGGTCATGGAACGGCTCATGGAACGCGCCGCCCGCGAACTCGGCCTGGATCCGGTCGAGATCCGCCGCCGCAACGTCATCACCGAGTTCCCCTACACGGGCGTCAACAACATGACCTACGACCCCGGCTCGTACCGGGAGTCCCTCGACCTGTGCGAGCTGGCGCTGAAGGAGGCGGGCTGGTACGAGCGGCGGACCGCCGCCCGCGCCGAGGGACGGCACATCGGCATCGGCTACAGCTGCTTCAGCGAACGCACCGGCTACGGCTCGGCCGCCTTCGCCCAGCGGAAGATGGAGGTCGTCCCCGGCTTCGACCTCGCCGAGGTCCGGATGGACACCAGCGGCGCGGTCACCGTCACCACCGGCACCATCAGCCACGGGCAGAGCCACGAGACGACCATGGCGCAGATCGTCGCCGACGCCCTCGGCGTCGACCTCGCCAGGGTCAAGCTCCACCAGGGCGACACCGACCGCATCACCTACGGCTGGGGGACCTTCGCCAGCCGCTCGATCGCGGTCGGCGGCAGCGCGGTGCGCCTGGCGGCGGGCAAGCTGGGCGACAAGCTCCGCGCCCTCGCCGCCGCCGAGTGGGGCATCCACCCGGACGACACCGAACTCGACCGGGGCGCGGTGCGCCGCCGCGACGACCCGGACGCCGTTCTCACCCACCGGCACCTCGCCGAGACCGCGTACCTGAAGTCGCACCTGCTGCCCAAGGGGATCGACCCGGGCCTGACCGCCACCGCCGTCTTCGACGTCTTCAACGACGGCACCTTCTCCAACGCCACCCACGGGACCGTCGTCGAACTGCACGAGGGCACCGGCCAGGTGGAGATCCTCGCGTACGTCTGTGTCGAGGACTGCGGTGTGGCGATCAACCCCCAGGTGGTGGAGGGCCAGTGCCGCGGCGGCATCGCCCAGGGCGTCGCCGGGGCCCTCTTCGAGCAGGTGACCTACGACGCGCAGGGCGAGCCGTCGGCCACCAGCTTCATGGACTACAAGGTGCCCACCGCCCACGAGATCCCCGACGTCTCCATCCACCATCTGGAAACCCCGTGCGCCTTCACCGAGACCGGGGCCAAGGGCGCCGGGGAGGGCGGCACCATCGGCGCCCCCGCCGCCGTGCTCAACGCCGTCAACGACGCGCTGCGCCCCACCGGGGTCGAACTGAACGACACCCCGGTCACGCCGGAGACCGTCCACCGTGCCCTGACCGCACCAGCACCAGCACCAGCACGGGAGCACACGCCATGAACGACACCAGCGGGCCGGGCGACGACGTCCAGCTCCTCACTCTCGACGTCAACGGCACGCCGTACGAGGTGATCGCCGCGGCGCGCCGCACCCTGGTGGACGTGCTCCGCCACGACCTGCGGCTGACCGGCACCCACGTCGGCTGCGAGCACGGCATCTGCGGAGCCTGCACCGTGCTCGTCGACGGGCTCCCGACCCGGGCCTGCCTGATGTTCGCCGCGCAGGCGGAGGGAGCGCGGATCACCACCGTCGAGTCGCTCGCCGACTCCCGGACCGGTGAACTCGGCGATCTGCAGCAGGCCTTCACCGACCACCACGGCCTGCAGTGCGGCTTCTGCACGCCCGGCTTCCTGATGCTCGCCGAAGGCTTCCTCGCCGAGCGGCCGGAAGCGTCCAAGGAGGAGATCAGGGAGGCCGTCGCCGCCAACCTGTGCCGGTGCACCGGCTACCAGACCATCGTCGAGGCGATCGACGCCTGCGCGACCGCCCGGCGCGCCCAACGGGCCGCGGGCACCGAGGAGACACCGTGCGACTGATCAACACCGTTCCCGTGAAAGCCGCGCCCGACGCGGTGTTCGCCCTGATCAACGACGTCCGGAGAGTGGCGTCCTGCATGCCGGGCGCCGCCCTCGAAGGACGCGACGGCGACTCCTGGCACGGCACCGTCAAGGTCAGGGTGGGCCCGATCACGGCCGCCTACGCCGGCACCGTGCGCTTCCTGGAGGTCGACGCCGAGAAGCGGCGGGTGCGGGTCCAGGCGAGCGGCGCCGACACCCACGGCAGCGGCGACGCCGAGGCCGAGGTCTGCGTGGAGGTGGTGCCGGCCTCGGACGGAGCGCAGCTGAACCTCGACACGGACCTGCTGATCCGGGGCAAGATCGCCCAATTCGGCAAGGGCGCCATCGCCACGGTGTCCGAACGGATCCTTCAGCAGTTCGCCCAGAACCTCGGAGACCTGCTGCTCTCCGACGGCGGTACGGAGTCCCCCGCCCTCGCCCCGGCCGCGTCCACTTCCGCGTCGACTCCCGCGTCGACTCCCGCGTCGGCCGAGCTCAACGGGCTGTCGCTGGTCGCCGTACCGGTGCTGAAGAAGTACGGACCGGTCGCCGCCGCCTTCCTGTTCGGCCTCTCCCAGGGCTGGCTCCTCGGGAGGCGCCGATGAACGGCGGGCTCTACGGTGCCGGCACCGACCGCACCTATGAGAAGGCCGGTTTCGGAGCCCCGGTCCGGCGCGGCAGCCGTCCGGCGATCGTCGTGGTCGATCTGACCCGCGGCTTCACCGAGGACTCCTACCCCTCGGGCGCGGACCTGACCGACGTCGTGGCCGCGACCGCCCGCCTGATCGAGGCGGGACGCCCGGCCGGCGTACCGGTGGTCTTCACGGCCATCGCCTACTCGGAGGCGGAGGCGTCCGGCGACTCGATCACCTGGCTGCGCAAGGCACCCGGCCTGCGCGACCTGGTCGAGGGCGGCGACGCGGTCGCCGTCGACCCTCGCCTGCCCATGCGGCCCGGACACGATCTGCTGGTGGTGAAGAAGGGGGCCTCCGCGTTCTTCGGCACCGGCCTCGCCGCCATCCTGACCGGGCTCGGTTGCGACACCGTCGTGGTCTGCGGCGCCACCACCAGCGGCTGTGTACGGGCCACCGCCGTCGACGCCGTCCAGTCGGGCTTCCCGGTACTGGTACCCCGTGCGTGCGTCGGCGACCGTGCCGAAGGACCGGCCGACGCGGCGCTGTTCGACATCCAGGCCAAGTACGGCGACGTCATCGGCCTCGACGACGCCCTCCGCTACATCGGCTCCGTGCCCGCCCCCGCAGCCCGGCGGGCCCGCTCATGAGGAGAAGTCCCGTGCCCCAGCGATGGCTGTCGCAGGCCGCGCTCGCCGACCTGGCCGACGTGCCGGCCACCAGCCGGTGGGTCCGCTCCGGCGGCGTCCGGTTGCATGCGCTCGACTACGGCGGTGATCGGCCCCCACTCGTCGTCCTGCCCGGCATCACCAGTCCCGCGATCACCATGGACTTCGTCGCCCGCGAACTCACCGACCTGGTCCGGCCGGTGGTGCTCGACGTACGCGGCCGGGGGCTGTCCGACGAGGGCGACGACAGCGGCGGCGGTGGCGGCGGCTACGGACTGCAGGAGTACGCCGAGGACACCGAGGCGCTCATCACCGGCCTGGGACTCGACCGGCCGCTGCTGTTCGGCCATTCCATGGGCGCGCGGATCGCGGCCGTCACGGCGGTGCGGGCCAAGGTGCCGCTGCGCGGGGCCGTCCTCGCCGATCCGCCCATGAGCGGCCCGGGCCGGGGACCGTACCCCACCGGCCTGGAGGCGTTCCGGCGGCAGCTGTCCGAGGCGCTGCGCGGCACGGACGCCGACGAGGTGGCCGCGTTCTGGCCCACCTGGCCCCGGCGCGAGCGGGAACTGCGGGCGCGCTGGCTCGCCAGCTGCGCCGAGGAGGCCGTCGCCGCCACCCACCACGGCTTCGAGCACGAGGACTTCTTCGACTGGTGGCCCTCGGTGCCGACGCCCGTCGCCATGCTGTACGGCGCCGAAAGCCCCGTGGTCACCGCCGCGGGGGCCGAGGAGGCGGCCGACGCGCACCCGGCGGCCACCCTGTACGGCATCCCCGGTGCCGGTCACATGATCTTCTGGGACGCACCGGAGACCTCCCTCGCGGCCTTGCGTACGGCCCTGAGCACGATCCTCTCCCCGCCGATCACACCTCACACCGCGGCCGGCGACGGCCGCCGCGAACCGCTCGGCGCGGGCCCCTTCCACACCCGCTGACGTTCCTTTCCGACCACCGGGTGGGACGGGCCTCGGAGTCGTGGCCCTCCCGGCCCGCGCCCCGACCGGAGGACCATCCCCATGACGGACCATCACATCGGCCTGATCGTGCCCAGCTCCAATCTGACGATGGAGACCGAACTGCCGCGGATGCTGGGCGCCCGCGAGGCCGTCGAGCCCGACGACCGTTTCGTGTTCCACAGCAGCAGGATGCGGATGAAGCACGTCACCCCCGAGGAACTGCGCGGAATGAACGCGCAGACCGAGCGGGCCGCCCTCGAACTCGCCGACGCCCGGCCCGACGTCGTCGCCACCGCCTGCCTGGTCGCCATCATGGCCCAGGGACCCGGTCACCACTGCGTGGCCGAGGCCGAGATCACCTCCGCCCTTCGCGCCGAAGGAGCCGAGGCTCCGGTGGTCTCCAGCGCCGGCGCCCTGCTCAGCGGCATCGAAGCCCTCGGCGCCCGGCGGGTGGCCGTCATCACCCCCTACATGAAGGAACTCACCGCCCAGGTCGTCGCATACATAGAGGACACCGGCGTCGAGGTGGTCGACGCGCTCAGCCTCGAAGTGCCCGACAACCTCGCGGTCGCCCGCCTCGACCCCGCCGGTCTGCGCGAGCACTGGCGGCGCCTCGACCTGCGCCGGGCCGACGCCCTGGTGCTGTCGGCGTGCGTGCAGATGCCGTCCCTCGCGTCGATCCAGCCGGTCGAGGACGAGGCGGGACTGCCCGTGCTGTCGGCGGCCACCTCGACCGCCTTCCGCATCCTGACGGAGCTCGGCCTGCCGCCGGTGGTGCCGGGCGCCGGAAGCCTGCTCGGCGGCCGCGTGACCGTCCCGGCCGTGAGCTGAGTCCACCACCAGCGGCCCGGGCCCGCACGGCCGGGCGCCGAGAGGAGCGGATCATGCGTGACGTACTGGACCCGCTGCTGTCCTGGTGGACCGAGGGCAAGGCATCGGCGCTGGCCACCGTGGTGGCCACGCACCGCTCGGCACCGCGTCGGCCGGGGGCCGCCATGCTGGTGGGCCCCGGCGGCGAGGCGGTCGGCAGCGTCTCGGGCGGCTGCGTCGAAGGCGCCCTCCACCACCTGGGCCAGGAGGTGCTCTCCGAGGGACGGCCGGTGCTCCAGCGCTACGGAGTGTCCGACGGCGACGCCTTCGCGATCGGGCTGACCTGCGGCGGCACCCTCGACGTCTTCGTGGAGAGGGTCGACCCCACGACGTTCCCGCAGCTGGGCGAGGTGGCCGGGACGGTCCGGGCCGGACGGCCGGTCGCGGTGGCCACCGTGATCGCCGGGCCGCGCGAACGCGTGGGCCGTCGCCTGGTCGTCTGGCCGGACCGGGTGGCCGGCGGCACCGGCTCCGGACGGCTGGACTGCGTCCTGGGCCAGGACGTGCGCGGACTGCTGGACGCCGGCCGCACCGACGTACTGCGCTACGGCCCCGACGTGCCATGCCGGGGTGGGGACATGGCCATGCCCGGTGACGGGCCGGCGGTCTTCGTCGAGTCCTTCGCACCGCCGCCCCGGATGCTCGTGTTCGGTGCCAACGACTTCGCGGCGGCCCTGGCCCGGACGGGTTCGTTCCTCGGCTACCGGGTCACGGTGTGCGACGCGCGCCCGGTGTTCGCGACCGCCGCCCGGCTGCCCGGAGCGGACGAGGTCGTGGTGGAGTGGCCGCACCGGTACCTGGAGTCCGAGGCGCGGGCCGGGCGCGTCGACGGGCGCACCGTGATCTGTGTGCTGACCCACGACCCGAAGTTCGACGTCCCGCTGCTGGAGACCGCGCTGCGCCTGCCCGAGGTCGGCTACCTCGGCGCGATGGGCTCCCGCCGCACCCACCATGACCGGTGGAACCGGCTGGCGGAGGCGGGACTTACCGAGGCGGAACTGAAACGGCTGTCCAGTCCGATCGGCCTGGACCTGGACGCCCGGACTCCGGAGGAGACCGCCGTGTCCATAGCGGCGGAGATCATCGCTCTGAAGGGAAACGGCAGTGGCCTCCGGCTGGCCGACCGGACGGGCCCGATCCACCTCGGGTCCGGCGTCTGACGGGCGCAGCCTCCCCGGCCGTACGGGCCGACGTCACGCATGGCGTGGCGGGCGAACCGGACGAAAACCGCAGGGGTCGCACGGCGGCCCCGCTGTTCCGGCAGGGCCCCGCGTGGACCGGAGGCGGCCGGGCGCCGACGTCGAGCGCCGACGTCGAGCGCCGGCGACCAGCGCCACCGGGCGGCGCGCCGACCTGACGCGGCCGTCGCACGCGCGGCGGCTGGTAGGCCGTCAATGCCGAAGGCGCCGAGGCTGCCTGGGGCGGCCGGTCTGCGACTACGGACACGGTCATCAGGGCCGAGCAGTTCCTCAGGGAGCCTGCCGCGTGAGTTCGTGCACACGACCGCATCCCCTGTCTCGCTCGGTGTCGGCCGTGCGTGCTTAAGTAGGCCTCATGGCCGACCACACCCCACTCGCCGAGAACGCCCCGGAGATTCCCGCTGTCCTGACATCCGCGCCCGGCTATCAGGTCCGCCGTCTCTACCAGGCGTATCTCGCGGTGTGGGCTCGTGAGGTGGACCCGGTGCTGACCGGCCCGCAGTTCGCGGTGCTGCAGGCGGTGGAGGCCAACCCGGGACGCGACCAGCGGTCCATGGCCGCCGCGGTGTCGCTGGACACCTCCACCATGGCCGATGTGGCCCGCAGACTGGAGAACCGTGGTCTGCTTGCCCGTCGTGCCGACACCGCCGACGGCCGACGCAAACTGCTCCACCTCACCGCTGCGGGCCGGGAGGCTCTTCGCGAGGCCAACGACCGGGCCCGGATGCTCGACAAGGTCCTCCTGGAGTCCTTCGACGAGACGGAACACGCGCCGTTCGTAGCCGGACTGCAGGCGCTGGCTGACCACTGGGAGAGGCTGGCCGAGGGCTCCTAGTGTGCTGCCGCGGGAAGTTCCCAGGCAGTTCAGGCTGAGCTGCGGACGGTCAACGCGCCCGGCACGCGCCTGCCCCGGCCATTCGACGTGCGGCTCGGCAGCCGCGCTACCGAGCACCACCTGACCACCGGGCTCCGTGGTGCCCGGGGGTTCCGGCAGGCCCAGCCCGGTGCCGCACGGCAGGAAGGACGTCAGGTACACGACTCGTGACCGTGAGCGACAACTGGCAGGCGTCACGCTAACGTCAATGTTGCTAACGTTGATGTTAGTATCGCGAACGAAGGCTGGCAGACATGGTCGACTTTGTAGGCCGTCGGCAGGAGCTGGCGACGCTGGAGCGAGAGCTGCAGAAGGTGGCGGCAGGGGTTGGCGGGGAGCGGCCGGGTCGGTGCGTGATGCTGCGTGGGCGGCGCCGGGTGGGCAAGTCGCGACTGGTCGAGCGGTTCGCGGAGCGCTCCGGAGCGCCCTTCTTGTTCTACGCGGCGACCGGCGCGTCCCCCGGGGACGATCTGGCACGGCTGGCCCGGGACGCCCAGGCATCGACGCTGCCGTTGGCGGGGCTGGTGGCCGCCGCGCGGCCGGAGAGCTGGGATGCCGCGTTCGACGTGCTGGCCGCGGCGCTGCCCGCCGACCGGGCGAGCGTGCTGGTCATCGACGAAGTGCCGTACCTGATGGATACCGATGGCGCCTTTGAGGGGATGCTGCAGCGGGCCTGGGACCGGGTGCTGGAAACCAAGCCGGTGCTGCTGGTCCTCATCGGCTCCGATCTGTCGATGATGGAGGCACTGAACAGCTACGGACGTCCCTTCCATCAACGCGGCCGGGAGATGGTGCTGGGACCGCTCAATCCCGCCGAGGTGGGGCAGATGCTCGGGCTGGATCCGGCGGAAGCCTTCGACGCCGCGCTGGTCACCGGCGGGTTGCCGCTGATCTGCGCGGAGTGGCCGCGGGGCGCGGGGCTTTGGGACTTCCTGGGCGAGGCGCTGAGCGACCCGGTCTCGGCCCTGCTGGTGTCGGCCGAGCGCTCGCTGGCGGCTGAGTTCCCCCCGCAGGCTCAGGCGCGTGCGGTGCTGGCGGCCATCGGCAGTGGTGAGCGGACCTTCACCAACATCGCTCGTGCGGCCGGCGGGATCGGGGCCACGCCCCTGCAGCGAGCGCTGGAGTTGCTCACGGACAAGCGGATCGTCGCCGCGGAACTGCCCGTGTCGCTGCGCCCGTCGAAGGACCGCCGCTACCGGGTGGCAGACCCCTACCTGCGGTTCTGGTTGCACCTGCTCGGCCCGTCCATGGAGGAGATCGAGCGGGGGCGGGGCGATCTGACGTTGGCGCGGATCCGGGAGAACTGGACCAGCTGGCGTGGCCGAGCCGTCGAGCCCCTCGTCCGCGAGGCCCTGGCGCGGATACTGCCCGACGACGGGCTGCCCGCGGCCCCCGCAATGGGCGGCTACTGGACCCGCACCAACGACGTCGAGATCGACATCGTCGGGGCGGACCGCGCCCCTGTTGCCAAGGAGCTGCTCTTCGTCGGCTCCATCAAGTGGCTGGAGCACTCGCCCTTCGACCGGCACGACCTGGCAGCTCTCCATCGACACCGAGCCGCCCTCACCGGCGAACCTGTTCCGGTCGTGGCGGTTTCTCGCAGTGGAGTCGACTGTCCGGGGCTTGACGCCACTTACGGCCCTGGCGATCTGCTGACCGCCTGGCCGCTGTGAGTGGCGGATGGCAGGCGCGGCAGGGGAGTTGGGGAGCGCGATCGGGCTGAACAGACGTCGTGGAGAGACCTGCCCGACGCCACTGGCGGTGGGGATGCCACCAGCGGCGTCCGCCTGGTCTGAGCGGTGTCCGGCTCGGAAGTGTGCACCAGTGGCGGAGTGCCCCGCGCCACGACGGGAGGGACGGCGTTCGGCGGTGACGCGGTGACGCGGTGACGCGGTGACGGAGCCTTCCGTGTGGAGTGGGACCAGTGTGTCCGCTCCCCCCGACCACTGTCACGCTTGACGCCTCGGTGTCCGCGCTGTCGCCCTTGTCCTCGGTGGCCGCGAGTGCCCGGTTGCGGCGGGCGGAGGGTCAGGACGACCAGCCGATCGGGGCGACGCCGACCCGGTAGTCGTAGTCGTCCAGGGTGCTTTGGCTGACCGGGCGGACGGCGAGCGGGCGGACGTGCGTCGCGCCGATGTCGGTGCCGAGGGTCGCGGCGACCGCCGAGCGCTGCCTGCCGGTGCGCCCGGTCAGCTCCTCTTCGTCGCGCTCACGTTCCTCCTCTGGGCGGAAGACTTGAGCAGTCAAGTTGTGATCGATCCATGTCTGTCGAAATTCCTTGTTTTTCAAGGATGTTGCTCACCTTGCCTCACGTGTGACTTGAAGGTTAAAGTCAATTCAGCGAGCTGGAGGCAGTGACCAGCTCGACCGTGCCGGCCATCTGCCCCCTCTCGGGGGCGCGTTACCTAGGAGACTGTGATGAAGAACTGGCAGCGCATTGCACTGGGTGCGGCTCTCACCGCCACCGCGGGCGGCCTGGTCGCGGCGGGCTCCGCGAACGCGGACCCCGCTGACCACCGGGCTCCCGCCTCGGCGGCGGTGGCGTCCTTCCACGGGGGCGGGTCCGCGAAGGTCGCGGCCGACAAACGGGTGGTGAGGGCGTTCCTGGCGGACGTCCTCAACGAGCACCACGCGGATCACGCCGCCCGCTACCTGACGCCGGACGCGCAGTGGCATGGCGGCACGGTCGGTACCGTGGCCGGCCGTGACAACTTCGCGGGGCTGATGGCGGGCGTGGTGGCCGCGATCCCCGACGTGCACGCCTCGGTGAAGGACGTCATCGCCGAAAAGGACAAGGTAGTGGTCCGCCTGGTCGTCGCCGGTACGCAGCAGGGCCCCCTGCTGGGCATACCCGCCAGCGGGCGCTCGGTCCAGTGGGACGCGGTCGACGTCTACCAGCTGCGCAACGGCAAGATCAGCCAGGAATGGGCCGCCGAGGACTTCACGGCGTTCCTCAACGACACCGGCACCTACAAGGCGCCCTGGATCCAGTAGGCCGGCCACCGTCGGCCACCCGGGCCGGCGCGCGCAATCCCGACGTGAGCGGCCTTCGCCCGGTCATGCCCCCCTCGGTCAAGGGGCGTGTGGCCGGGCGAAGGCCGTAGTGCATGAGGTGCCGCCTCCGTGCGCGGACGGACATCCGGCGCGAGTACGGCCGGGCCGCTTTCCTACGGAGACGACGGCCCCGGCGGACAGCAGACTCCACCGGATCCACCGCGGTCCCCACCACGACAGGATCCAGCCGACGGCGATCACCCCCGGCAGGATCCATACAGAGACACCGTTCATTCCCGCACCGCATCGGCCCGCGACATCGGGTACCGGCCGGTCCGGCGTTGGGTGACGTGGTTGCCCAGGTCGGGAAACCTATCGAGGGGGCTCGGTGTGCATGGGATCGTCCGGTCGCAATAGTCAAGTGCAACCGGGTAGTTGAGTCATTTGACGTAGGTGGGGTGGGGAGCGCCTCCTATAGGGTGCGTAGCGATCGAGCAGTCCGGACGAGACAGGTGCACAGTGACTACGCCGCCCGATTCGGCTTCTGAACATCCGGTGATCGCCATCAACGGTGGGACCGGTCTGGAGGTCAGCCCACACCTGCTCGTCGAGGTCACGCGGGGCGGCGGGTTGGGGGTCGTCGATCTCGGTGTCCGCGACACCGCCGTGCGTGGCCTTCGGCAGTGCCGTGGACGGACGCGGGGACGGCTGGGCGTCCGGGTCGGCGGTGACTGCGCCCTGTCTCCGGCCGAGGTGGAGCGGCTGCTCGGGGAAAAGCCCGCCGTGGTGGTGACGACGGCCGGCTCGGCATGGCCGCTGTCCGAGGTGACCGCGGCCTACCGGACGCTTGTCGAGGTGACCGGCCTGGGTGAGGCCCGCGCGGCGGTGCGGGCCGGTGCGGCGGGGATCATCGCGCGCGGGACGGAGTCGGGAGGCCGGGTCGGCGAACTCAGTACCTTCGTCCTCCTCCAGCAACTGCTCGCCGACGGGTCGGTGACCGTTCCGGTCTGGGCGGCGGGCGGCATCGGCCCGCGTACCGCTGCCGCCTCCGTCGTCGGCGGAGCCGCCGGGGTGGTCCTGGACAGCCAGCTGCTGATGCAGCCGGAAGCCGTCGTCGACGACGACCTGCGGGCGTTGCTGCGGCGCATGGACGGCAGCGAGACCGTTCAGGAGGGGGACCTCCGGGGCCTGCGGCTCGGCGGGGAACTGCTTCCGATCGGTCAGGACGGTTGGCTCGCCGCCTCGTTCGCCCGCCGCTGGACCGGCACCGCGGCGGCCGTGCGCGGCATGGACCGGGCGGTGCGCGACGCGGCGACGGCGCAGGCCGCGGGCCGGTCGTTCCGCGCGGGTGCGCCACTGGCCAGGACCCTCGGTACGGCGCTGCCCGTCGCGCAGGGGCCCATGACGCGGGTCAGCGACGAGGCGGGTTTCGCGGTCGCCGTCGCCGAGCAGGGCGGCCTTCCCTTCATCGCGCTCTCGCTGGCCGATCCCGAGCAGTCACGGCGGATGCTGACGGAGGCGGCCGCCGCCCTGGGCGACCGGCCCTGGGGCGCCGGACTGCTCGGATTCGCGCCGGAGGAGCTGCGTGCGGCGCAGACCCGGCTGCTCCTCGAGATCAGACCGACGTGCGCGATCATCGCCGGCGGTCGGCCCGCGCTCGCGAAGGACCTCGAAGAGGCCGGCATCAGCACGTTCCTGCATGTGCCGTCCCCGACACTGCTGAGGCAGTACCTTGTTGCTGGCACACGCAAGTTCGTCTTCGAAGGTGCCGAGTGCGGTGGTCATATAGGATCCCGCACGAGCTATGCGCTCTGGGAGGCCCAACTCCAGGTTGTCGAGGACTTCCTCGCCGATCACCCGGACGTTTCCGCAACGGAACTGCAACTGTTCTTCGCCGGTGGCGTCCACGACGACCGGTCCGCGGCCATGGTCGCGGCGATGGTGGGCCCTCTCGCCGATCACGGCGTACAGGTGGGCCTGGTGATGGGCACCGCCTACCTGTTCACCGACGAGGCCGTGGCGTCCGGCGCCATCCAGCCGCTGTTCCGGCAGCGGGCCCTGGCGGCGACCACCACCAGTCTGCTGGAGACGGCGCCGGGGCTGGTGACCCGCTGCCTGCCGTCGCCGTTCGTCGACGACTTCCACCGCCTGCGCAGCGGGCTGGAGCAGGCCGGCGCGTCGAACCGGGAGCTGTGGGACCAGCTGGAGGTGCTCAACGTCGGCCGGCTGCGCATCGCCAGCAAGGGGCTGCGCCGCGACGGCGACGGACTGGTCGCCGTGGACGACGCGGTCCAGGCCGAGCAGGGACTGTTCATGGCCGGGCAGGTCTCGGTGCTGCGCACGGCCGGCACCACCATCGAACAGCTGCACACCGAGGTGACTTCGGGTGCGGCGGACTTCCACGCCGAGCGGCTGACGGCCCTGCGGGCGCGGTTCGCACCTGCGGCGCCCGAGCCGGCCGAACCCAAGCCGGTCGACGTCGCCATCATCGGAATGGCCTGCGTCTTTCCCGGCTCTCCCGACCTCGCCTCGTTCTGGCGGACGGTCCTCAGCGGCGCCGACCGGATCACCGAGGTCCCGGCCGAGCGCTGGGACACCGGCCTCTACTACGCGCCGACCCTCGAACCGGGCCAGGCCGGCAAGGTCACCGTGTCCAAGTGGGGCGGCTTCATCGCCCCGGTGGCCGTCGACGCCATCGGCTACGGCATTCCGCCCGCCGCGCTGGCCAGTATCGACCCCAACCAGATCCTGGCCCTGGAGATGTCCAACCGGGCACTGCGCGACGCCGGTTATCCGCACGACGCGCAGGGTGCGGACCACGCCCGCACCGGCGTGATCTTCGGTGCCGAGGGCGGCAGCGAGATGGCCAACGCGCAGACGCTCCGGCTGGTGCTGCCGGCGTACTTCGGCACCGTCCCCGAGGACATGGAGGACCTGCTCCCGCGGATCACCGAGGACTCCTTCCCGGGCGTGCTGCCCAACGTCATCGCGGGCCGGGTGGCGAGCCGTCTCGATCTGGGCGGCCCCAACTACACGGTGGACGCCGCCTGCGCCTCCTCGCTGACCGCGCTGGACGTGGCCTGCAAGGAACTGGCCGGCGGGCACAGCGACCTGATGGTCTGCGGGGGCGCGGACCTGCACAACAACGTCAACGACTACCTGATGTTCACCTCGGCGCACGCGCTGTCCCCCACCGGCCGCAGCCGCACCTTCGACAGCACCGGTGACGGCATCGCCATCGGCGAGGGTGTCGCCTGCGTGGTCCTCAAGCGCCTCGCCGACGCGGAGCGGGACGGGGACCGGGTGTACGCGGTCGTCAAGGGCGTGGGCGCGGGGAGCGACGGGCGGGCCCTCGGCCTGACCGCTCCGCGGCCGGAAGGCCAACGGCGGGCGCTGGACCGGGCGTACGCGATGGCGGGTATCTCCCCGGCGCAGGTCGGCCTCGTCGAGGCCCACGGCACCGGGACCGTCGTCGGCGACCGTACCGAGTTGCAGACGCTCACCAAGCTGTTCGCCGACTCGGGAGCGGAGCCGGGCGGTACCGCGCTCGGCTCGGTGAAGTCCCAGATCGGGCACACCAAGTGCACGGCGGGAATGGCCGGCCTGATCAAGACCGCGCTGGCGCTGCACCACGGCGTGAAGCCGCCCACCATCAACCTCACCCGGCCCAACGCCGCCTGGGACCCGCGGACCAGCCCGTTCGTCTTCCACACGGAGGCCAGTCCGTGGGCGGCACCGGCACAGGAGCGGATCGCCGGGGTGAGCGCCTTCGGGTTCGGCGGCACCAACTTCCACGTCGTGCTCACCGCCCATGCCGAGAGCGCCGACCTCCGGCATGCTCAACAGGAGTGGCCCGTCGAGCTGTTCTGCTTCCGCGGCACCGACCTGGCCGGGGCCCGGCTCGCCGTGCGCAGGCTGCTGGACGAACTCGACGAGGGCGGGGCCGGATCCCTGCGGCAGCTGGCCGCGGCCCTCGCCCGCAACTCCAACCCGCGCAGCGGTCCGGTGCGCGTCGCGGTGGTCGCCCCGGACCTCCAGGAGCTGCGCCGGCTGCTGGTCCGGGCCCTGGCCGGGGAGCACGACCCGCGCGGCGGACTCGTGCAACCCCCCGACGCGCAGACCGGGGCCACGGGCAAGGTGGCGTTCATGTTCCCCGGGCAGGGCAGCCAGCGGCCCGGGGCGCTCGCCGACCTCTTCGTCGCGTTCCCCGAGCTGCGCGAGTACGCGGTGCTGGGGCGCGAGTGGGCCGACCTGCTGTTCCCGGCCACCGCCTTCGACGAGGCCACCGCGCAGGCGCAGGCGGACCGGCTGCGGGACACGCGCGCGGCCCAGCCGGCCCTGGGTATCGGCGGCCTTGCCGCGGACCACGTCCTGCGGCGGCTCGGCGTGCGGCCCGACATGGCGGCCGGGCACAGTTACGGCGAACTGGTCGCCCTGTGCACGGCCGGTGCCTACGAACCCGGCACCCTGCTCGACCTGAGCCGGGAAAGGGCCGCCGCCATCCTCGCCGCGGCCGGTGCCGACCCCGGGACGATGGCCGCGGTCACCGGCAGCGCGGCCAAGGTCACCGACGTACTCGAACAGTCCGGCCTCGCCGGGCGGGTGGTGCTCGCCAACCACAACACCCCCACCCAGGTCGTCATATCCGGCCCGGGTCCCGACGTCACCAGGGCCGTGGACGCCCTGGCCGCCGTCGGCGTGCAGGCCCGTCTCCTCCCCGTCGCCGCCGCTTTCCACAGCCCCGTCGTCGCACAGGCATCCGACACCTTCGCCGGGGTGCTCGCGGAACAGGCCGTGTCGGCACCCTCCCTCCCGGTCTGGTCCAACCGCACCGCCGCGCCGTATCCGGCCGATGCCGAGGGGGTCCGTGCCGAGCTGGCCGCCCAGGTCGCCGCGCCGGTCCGGTTCGTCGAGCAGATCGAGGCCATGTACGCGGCCGGTGCCCGCGTCTTCGTCGAAACGGGACCCGGCCAGGTGCTCACCGGCCTGGTCAGGACGGTACTGGGGGAGCGTCCGCACCTGGCGGTGGCCTGCGACGCGCGGCCCGGCGGCGGACCGGGCTCGGGGCTCAGGGCCTTGCTGACCACCGTCGCGGAACTCGCCTGTGCCGGTGTGACGGTGCGGACGAACTGGCTCTTCGAGGGCCGTGACATCACCCCGGCCGCGCCGGCCGGCCACGCACGTCCGCACTGGACGGTCGACGGTCAGCTGATCCGCGACCAGCACGGGGCACTGCTGCCGGGGGGAATGGCCCCCGCCCGACGTATCAAGGAGAGTCCGATGGCATCCGGTGACGACGGTGTTCGGGCTGCGAACGCCCGGGACGCCCGCGCCGACCTGGTCAGCGAGTTCATCCACGCCGGGCGGGACATGATCGCCGCCCAGCGGGACATGATCGCGGCACAGCGGGACATCGTGCTCGACTTCCTCACAGGCGGCGAACCCGGCGGACGACCGGTCCGGCAGCCCGCCCGGAACGACCTGCCCGCGCTGCCGCCTTCCGCATCGTCCAGGGAGTCCGCATCGTCCACGGAGTCCGTGCCGACCGCGCTCTCCGTGCCGGCCGCTCCCTCCGTGCCGATCGTGCCGACCGCGGCGCATCTCCCTCCGCCCGCTCCCGAACCGGCGGAGGTGCCTTGGCAGCCGTCCGGGCGGGTACCGGCACCCACGGGTCGTCCGGACGTGTCCGGCGTCGTGCTGGCGGTGATCGGTGAGCGCACCGGGTATCCGGAGGAACTGATCGAGCCGGATCTGGATCTGGAGGCCGACCTCAGCATCGACTCGATCAAGAGAGCCGAGGTGGTCGGCGAGGTGGCCGGCAGGCTGGGGCTGTCGACCAGCGACGAGTCGACCATGGAGGAGCTGGTCCGTTCCCGGACCGTACGACTGATGGTGGCCGCCCTGGAGCAGCAGGTCCTGGGCGGACCGGTCACCGCGCCGCAGGGCACGGCGCCGGAGGGGACAGCGCCTGCGGGGGAGCCGGCGACGACGGCCGCCCGCACTTCGGATCACGCCACCGGCCGCCCGGCCCGGCGTATGACGGTCGAGACGGTCACCGCGGCCCTGCCTGCCGGATCGGCACCCGCCCTGGCCGGTGCCCGGTTCCTGCTGACCGGCGCTCCGGAGGCCGTGGCCGCCCTGACGGCACGCCTGGAGGAGTACGGCGCGACGACCGCGAGCCGACAGGACGACCCGAGCGACCGGAACGCCCCGCCGGACGCGGATGGCCTCGTGCTGCTCGACGCGCTCGACGTGCTCGGGGCGGACGAGTCGGACTCGGAGGGGCTGCTGCCGGACCGAGTGCCTCTCTTGCAGTCCGCCCTCGCACGCGCACCGCGATGGCTGGTCGCCGTCGGCAGGGCCCGCGGTCCCCGGTCGGACGGACTGCCGGGGCTGTTCCGTACGCTGGCCATCGAATACCCGGCCACCACCGTGCGTTATGTCGAGGTCGAGCCCGAGGAGTCGCCGGGTGAGATCGCCGACCGCGTCGTCGGCGAACTGACCGCGGACGCGACCGGAGCGGTGGTCCGCTACGTCGCCGGGGTACGTCAGGGCGACCAGGTCACCGCCGCGGAACTGGGCCGACTGGCCGTCGGCGGTGCCGGATCGGCGGGCGACGGCGTCGCCGAGGCCCGGGCCCTCGGGCTGGGCGAGGAGTCGGTCGTCGTCCTGGTCGGTGGCGCCCGGGGCATCACCGCACGCTTCGCTCTCACGCTCGCCGCGGCCGCCCGCTGCCGTGTCGAGCTGGTGGGCAGGACACCGTTGCCGACGCTGTCCGAGGAAGCGGACCTGGCCGCGGCCGGTGACCTGCCCGCACTGCGCGCGGCCCTCACCCGGCGTGGCATGCGCTCCCCGGCGGAGATCGAGAAGCGGGCCCGGTCCGTTCTCGCCGGCCGCGAGGTCGCCGCCACGGTCGCGGAGCTCGGCGAGCTCGGTGCGCGGGTGCGCTACCACGCCGTGGACGTACAGGACGCGGAGGCGGTCCACCGCGTGCTCAAGCAGATCCACGACGACCACGGCCGCGTCGACGGGCTGGTCTTCGGCGCCGGCATCATCGAGGACAAGCTGTTCGCCGACAAGACCCCGCAGTCCTTCGCGCGGGTGTACGGCACCAAGGTCGACGGTGCCGCGGCCGCCCTGGACGGACTCGACCAGTGCGGTGCCGCACCGTCGTTCGTCGTGCTGTTCGGCAGTATCGCGGCGGTCTACGGCAGCCGGGGGCAGACGGACTACGCGGCGGCCAACGACGCCCTCGAATCGATGGGCGCCCGGTGGGCCGCCGCCCGCGGGCGGCGCTGCCTCACCGTGCACTGGGGGCCCTGGGCGCCGTCCGGCAGTCATGACGGGATGGTCACCCCGGAGCTGGTGGACGAGTACGCACGCCGCGGCATCGACCTGATCGACCCCGTCGACGGCGCCCGCAGTCTGCTGCGCGAGCTGGCCTGGGCGGACCCCGCCGCGACCGCCGTCGTCTACAGCGCCTAGGAGCCACGGTGGAACAGACAGCCGTGGACCGCATAGCCATCGTCGGCATGGCGGTGCTCATGCCGGGGGCGCCCACCCTGGACGCGTACTGGCAGAACCTCGTCGGCGGGGTGGACGCCATCACCGAGGTGCCTCAAGGGCGCTGGGACCGGGAGTTCTTCGACCCGCGGCAGTCCGGCGACCGGCTGGACTGGGTCCGTTGCCGGCGCGGCGGCTTCGTCGACGACATCGCGACGTTCGAGCCGCTGCGGTACGGCGTCATGCCGCACTCGGTGCCCGACATGGAGCCCGACCAGCTGATCTCCCTGGAGGTCGCGGCGGCGGCGATCGAGGACGCCGGTGGCGCGGACCGCATGCCTGACGCCGACCGCATCGGGGTCATCCTCGGCCGGGGCGGCACGCTGAGCTCGGCGCAGGCCCGGTTCAGCCAGCGGGTCCGGGTGCCGAACCAGGTCGTCAAGACGCTGCGCGAGCTGTTCCCGGAACTCGGCGAGGACCGGCTCGAACAGGTCCGGCGGCGGTTCGACGAGGAGCTGGGCCCGCTGCACGCCGACGGCGTGCTGGGGGTGACCCCGAACCTCGCCGCCTCCCGGATAGCCAACCGGCTGAACCTCCGCGGCCCCGCGTACACGATCGACGCCGCCTGCGCCTCCTCGCTGATCGCGGTCGAGCAGGCCGTCGGTCTGCTGGCCGGCGGCCGGCTGGACGCCGTCCTCGCCGGGGGCACCCACCACACCCACGACATCACCTTCTGGGCCGCCTTCAGCCAGTTGGGGGCCGTGTCGAAGCAGGGGAGGATCCGCCCGTTCGACGCGGCGGCGGACGGCCTGCTCATGGGCGAGGGCACCGGCGTGGTCGTACTCAAGCGGCTGGACGACGCGGTACGCGACGGAAACCGGATCTACGCGGTCGTCCGGGGCACCGGCACGTCCAGCGACGGCCGGTCCGCGAGCATGTTCAACCCGATCTCCGCCGGCCAGGTGATCGCGTTGCGCCGGGCCTGGCAGTCGGCCGGTCTGGACCCGTGCGCGCCGGACGCCCTCGGACTGCTGGAGGCCCACGGCACCGGCACGCCCACCGGTGACGCCGCCGAACTGGCCTCCGTCGCCGAGGTCTTCGGCCCGCACGGCCACGGTTCCCGTCCGGTCATCGGCTCGGTGAAGTCGATGATCGGCCACACCATGCCCGCGGCCGGCATCGCCGGGCTGGTCAAGGCGGCGCTGGCGGTGCACCACGGCATGCAGCTGGCCACCCTGCACTGCGACCGCCCCCGGGACGAGATGGAACGGACCCGGTTCGCCCCGATCACCGCCGCCCGTCCCTGGGAGGCCCCCGGACCCAGGCGCGCGGCGGTGAACGCCTTCGGCTTCGGAGGGGTGAACGCCCATGTGATCATCGAGGAGCACGTGGCACGGCCCGCCCGCCGCCCGGCGGCCGTTCCCTCACCCGACACGGCCGCGGTCGGATCCGTGGCCGAGCCCGACCAGATGCTGTGGCTGTCCGCGTCCGACCCGGCGGCCCTGGCGGAACTGCTCGCCGAGGACCACCACACCGTGCGGGCCCGCGGGCAGCGGCGTGCCTCGGCCACGGACGACGGCTCCGACGGGACCTGCCGGATCGGCGTCATGGATCCCACGGACAAGCGTCTCTCCATGGCCCGCCGGCTGGTCGAGCGCGGTGCGGCCTGGCGTGGCCCCCGCGACATCTGGTTCGCGCCGCGCCCCCTGCTCGGCGCGGGCGGTGGCAAGGTGGCCTTCGTCTTCCCCGGGATCGAGGCGGACTTCGTACCTCGTACGGCGGACATCGCCGCCCGCTTCGGACTGCCCGACCGGCAGTGGTCGGCGAACGACCTCGGGCAGCACGGCACCGGTCTGACCGAGCTGGGCAGGATGCTCAGCGAGGCGCTGCGGCGCATGGGCATCGTGCCCGACGCCGTGGCCGGCCACAGCATCGGCGAGTGGACCGCGGCGATCGTCAGCGGTCAGATGGACCGCGCGGACGTCGACGAGTTCCTTCAGTTGTTCAAGGCCGACTCGGTCGAGGTACGCGGGCACGTCTTCGCCGCGGTCAGCGCGGGGGCGGACTCGGTGGCGGCCCTGTTCGACGCCTTTCCCGACGTGGTGGTCACGCACGACAACGCGCCGAACCAGTGCATCGTCAACGGCCCCGAACCGCAGGTCCAGGAGCTGGTCGCGGAGCTGCGCTCCCGCCATGTCATCTGCCAGCTGCTGCCGTTCTCCGCGGCCTTCCACACGCCGAAGTTCGCCGACGGGCTCCAGTCCATCGGCGAGGCCCTGCGGCACTGGCAGGTCCGGACGCCCACGCTCCCCGTCTGGTCGGCGACCCTGGCCGCGCCGTTCCCGGCCGACCCCGACGAGGTCAACGCGCTGTTCGTCCGGCACATGGTGGAACCGGTCCGGTTCCGGCCCATGATCAAGGCCATGTACGAGTCCGGGGTACGCGCCTTCCTCCAGGTCGGTGTCGGCCAGCTGCCCGCCCTCGTCCAGGACAACCTGTCGGGCGCGGAGCACCTGGCGATCGCGGTCAACACCGCGCACCGCAGCGGCCTGGACCAGCTGCGCCGGGTGGCCACCGCCGTGTGGGCCGACGGAGGCAATCCCGATCCGCGCCTTCTCACGGCTCCGGCCGCCGCTGCCGGCGACCGTACGGGGAAGCTGGTCCTGCCCGGCCCGCGCCGTGGACCGGTGCTGCCGGTGAACCTGAACACGCCCCTGGCCCGGCTCGGCACGGACGCCCCGGGCCTGCTGCGCGGGGCCGCCGTGCCGGCCACCGGTCCGTCCCCTGCCGCCGGGCCGGCGGCCCACCCGACCCCGCCGAGCGACCACAAACCGACACCGGCCGCCCCGGCCACCCCGCCTGTGTCCGTCACCTCGGCCGTGTCCGTTACGTCGGCCGTCCCGGACGCCCCCGTCACCCCGGCCGTCCCGATCCGCCCGACCGCCCCCGTCGCGTCGGCCTCCCCAGTCGCGCCCGGATCACCGAGTTCGCCTGGTTCGCCCGGATCATCCGGCTCGCTCGGCCGGTCGGTGGCGAGGGACGCCACGCTGGACGTGTTGCGTGACATGGCGGGCAGTTCGAGTGCGGCCGCCGAACTGATGGGCCTGCTCCAGCAGTCCGTACAAGCGGCGGGGGCGGCGTTGAACGCCGAGACCCCGGCCGGGACCCCGGCGGCCCGGCCCGGCACCGATGTGGTGCGGACGACCCTGAAGGTGTCGCTGGATACGATGCCGTACCTGCTGGACCACTGCTTCTTCCCGCAACCGGACGACTGGCCGTTCCCGGAGGACCGGTGGCCGGTGATGGCGGCCACCACCGTGGTGCACCACATGATCGAGGCGGTCCGCGAGGTCGCCCCCGGGCTGGTGCCCGTCGAGGTGCAGCAGGCGAAGTTCCACCGCTGGCTGCTCGCGGCCCCCGCGACCGAGGTCGAGGTGACGGTCAGACCGGCAGGACCCGGCCGCTGGTCCGTCGCCTTCGGGCCGCATGCCGGCGCCGTCGTCGTGATGTCGTCCGCCTTTCCCGTGGACGCGGACCGCCCCTCCGCGTGGACGGCCGATCCCGCCGACGGCCGGCCGCCCGCGATCACCGCCGAGCAGCTCTACCGGGACCGGCTGCTGTTCCACGGGCCCCGCTTCCAGGGCATCACCGAGATCCAGGCGATCGGCGACACCTTCGTACGGGGCCTGATCACGGTGCCCGAGGCGCCGGGCGCTCTCCTCGACAGCCTCGCGCAGCTGCTCGCCGCCTGGCTGAACACCATGCACCCGCAACGTCCGGTCGTCCTGCCCGTGTCCATGGGCCGCATCAGGTTCTTCGGCCCGGCACCCGAGGCCGGCACCGTGGTCACCGGGCTCGCCCGCGTCACCCGGCTCGACGACGAGAGCCTGGTGGCCGACCTGCAGATGCTGCACGGCGGCCAGGTCTGGGTACAGGTGGACGGCACCGTCGAGCGGCGGTTCGACAGCGGGCCCGACAACCGCCTCGCCGAACGGTTCCCGGGACGCCACCCGGTGACGGCCGTGCAGCCGGAGGGCTGGACGGCGGCGTTCGACTGGTGGTCCGACCCGGTCGCCCGTGACATGTCGGCGTTCAGCCTCCTGGGCCGGCCCGCGGCCGAGGAGTACCAGCGGATGAGGCCGGTGAACCGGCGGCAGTGGCTGCTCGGGCGCGTCGCCGCCAAGGACGCCGTGCGCCACCGGCAGTGGGAGGAAGGTCTCGCCGAGGTCTATCCCATCGAGGTGGGCATCGAGAACGACGACACCGGCCGGCCGTGGTTCCGTTCCCGGCCCGGCTCCGGGTTCGTCGACTGCGACGTGTCGCTGGCGCACTGCGCCGAGATCGGGGTGGCGCTGGCCCAGCCGTGGGAGGCCGACGCCGACCGGAACGCGCCGGGGGTGGGCATCGACGTCGTCGAGGTGATGCCCCGCGACGAGAGCACCGTCCGGTACGCGCTGACCCCCGCGGAACTGACGCTGCTCGACGGGCTCGCCGACGACGGGCACGGCCGCGGCCTGTGGTTCGCGCGGTTCTGGGCGGCCAAGGAAGCCGTCGGCAAGGCCGAGCGCACCGGACTGGACGACAACCCGCGCCGGTTCGTCGTCACCGGACACGACGCGGTCGGCCTGCGGGTGACCGTGGGCCGGCGCGGCTACCGGGTGGGACTGCGCGAGGTGGCCAACCCGCCCGGACTGCCCGAGCGGCGCTACGTCGTCGCCTGGACCTGGGGGCCGATCGGTTGACGGTCCCTTTCGCCCCACATCTCTTCGACACGCCCCAAGGAGTCTGACCATGCCCATATCGCGTTGGGACACCGTCTTCGCCGAAGTCTCGGACATGCTGAGGGCCGCCATGGGCGACTTCGACAACGAACTCGACATCACGCCCGAGAGCACGTTCCGCGACGGTCTCGGGATGGAGAGCATCGATGTCGTCGCCCTCGCCGGCCGGTTGCAGGCCGCCTACGGCGACTCGGTCAACTTCGCCCTGTTCGTCGCCGGTGACCAGGCGGCCATCGCGACAGAGCTGCGGGTCGGCCAGCTCGTCACCTACATCGTCGACTCTCAGCAGCCCGGGGCCGCTCCCGACTCGCCCCTGAGGGTGGCCGACAGGGCATGAACGAGGTCCAGATCAACGGGATCACCACCCATGTGGCCGAGATCCCGCCCGCGGGGGACCGGCCACGGCCCAGGGGAACGGTCCTTCTGATCCACGGGATCGCGCCCGACAGCATGGCCAGCTGGTACCTCACGCTGGCGTATCCGCTCGCCGCCGCCGGAATGCGTGTCCTGCTCTACGACCTGCGCGGTCACGGGCGCAGTGGACGCCCGGCGCGCGGCTACCGGTTCGCGGACCTGCTGGACGACGTCGACGCGCTGCTGCTCCACTGGCAGGTCGCCGACCGGGTCTTCCTCGTCGGCAACTCCCTGGGCGGCGCGCTGGCCTTCGGTTACGCGGCCCGGCGTCCGGAACGGACGGCCGGCATCGTCGCCGTCGAAGCGGAAGCCCCTACCGCGGGCTACTTCGGCAGGGTGGCCAAGCTGGTGAAGGAACTCGTCCGGGTCTCCGAGTCCGGCCGGCAGGCCACGGACGGGCCCTGGAAGCTGCTGAACACACCGCAGGTGCGGGCGCTGCTCACCGAGACGTCCATCCAGCACGAACTGCCGGCCGGCCCACCGCTGGACCCGGCCGGGCTGGCCGCCGTCGACTGCCCGGTGCTCTGCCTGTACGGGAGGCGGTCACCGCTGCGCGGGCGCGCCCCGGCGACCAGACGGCTGCTGCCGCAGGCCCGTACGGTGGTCTTCGCCGACCAGGGACACACGCTCCTGGTGGACAACCACCGGGAGGTCCGTGACCACGTACTCGCCTGGCTGGCGCAGCAGACGGGCGACTCTGCTGCCGGACGTGACGACAGCCCCGCGGCGGCGAGGAGCGCCTCGTGACCGCACGGATGCTGGCCGTCCGCCTGAACGTCCAGGAGCGCACCCTCCGGCTGGAGAGGCTGCCGGTCCCGGAGCCCGGCCCTCGTGAGGTGCGGGTCCGGGTGGCCGCGGCGGGGGTCTGCCACACGGACGTCCATCTCCTCGACGGATCGCTGCCGCCGCCTCACCTCCGGGGTGGCGTGGTGACACCGGGGCACGAGGTCGCGGGCACGATCGACGCGGTCGGGCCGGGTGTGCGCGGCTGGCGGCCGGGTATGCGCGTGATCCTGCTGCCGGGCCAGCTCCGTGGTGACGGCGCGGTCGTCACCCGGGGGATGGACTTCGACGGGGGGTGGGCCGAGTTCGCCATCGCCCGACGGGACACCCTGGTCCGTATCCCCGACGAACTGCCGTTCGCCCAGGCGGCGATCATCCCCGACGCACTGTCCACGCCATGGGCGGCGATCACGGGTACCGCGCGTGTCCGGCCCGGCGAAGATGTCGGGGTGTGGGGCGTGGGCGGTCTGGGCGCGCATGCCGTCCAGCTTCTGCGCCTGTCGGACGTCGGCCTGCTCGTCGCGGTGGACCCGCGGGCGTCGGCGCGTGAACGGGCGCTGTCGCTCGGCGCCGACGCCGCGTTCGCGCCGGACGACCCCGCACTGGACCGGTACGTCTCCGAGAGCACCCAGGAGCGGGGCCTGACCGCCGCCTTCGACTTCGCGGGCGTGCCGGCCGCCCACGAGCAGGCGCTGGGACTGCTCGGCTGGTCCGGCCGGCTGGTGCTGGCCGGGATGTGGAACGGCCCGGTGACCCTGCCCTCCGGCGCCCGGCTGGCCTACCTGCGGCAGTCCGTGATCGGGCACTACGGATCCGAGATGGTCCACGTCGAACAGCTGGTCCGCATGGTCGCCGACGGCACCCTGGACCTGTCCCGGTCGGTCGGCGAGATGTTCGACCTGGCCGATGCCGAAGCCGCGGTGGACCGCCTGCGAAGCGGTGAACAGAGCCAGGCCCGCCTCGTGTTGCGAACGTGACCACACCCACCTTGTCAGAGAGAAGGGCCGCCCCGTGCGCGTGCTGTGCACCGTCAACGCCACTCCGTCCCATGCCCGCAAGTTCGTTCCGCTGGCCAGGGCGTTGGTGGACGCGGGCCACGACGTGCGGGTGGTCACCTCCGAGGTGATGGGCCGCACCCTGCGCGGTGAACGGTTCACCGTCGACGCGGTGCTGCCGAACGCGCACGACTGGATGTGGATGTTGCTCGGGCTGGACGCCGCGGCGGAGGCCCGCGGCGAGGTCGTGCACCGCACCGTGCCGGATCCCACGGAGCTGATCAACAAGGTCTTCCGGGCGAAGGGATGGCGGGAGTTGTTCGTGCGGGGCCTCGACATCGGCCGTGTCTACCGGCCGGACCTGGTGCTGAGGGACGACCTCGACTGCGTCGGCTACCTCGTCGCTGAGGCACTGGGGGTCCCGCATGTGGCCATGTCCGGCGGGCCGACCATCCTGTTCGATCCGCACCGCCTGGCCGATCCGCTCGCGGCACACGGTCCGAAGTTCGGTCTCGGCACGTCCGGGCACGGCCTGTACGGCTACGGACGGGTGGACTACCTGCCCGCCGCCTACTCCTTCACGAAGTTCGAGTGGCCGCAGGTGTTCAGGTTCCGTCAGCCGGTGCTGACCCGGCCCGGCGAGCTGCTGCCCTCGTGGATCGCCGGGCTGCCCGCCGACCGGCCGCTGGTCCTCGCCGCCGTGGGCACCGGAATGCCGATGCAGGCGGCCATCCAGCGGGCCGGTGTCGCACTGCCCAGCATGATCGAGCCGCGGGAGCGCATCCGGCTGCTCCTGGACGCCCTGTCGCAGGTGGACTGTTCGGCCGTGGTGGCGACCGGCGGAATCGACGTCCACGGTCTGCCCCGGGCGGAGCACGTGCACGTCACCGACTCCGTGCCCCAGCCGCTGGTGCTGGAGGTCGCCGACCTGTTCGTCACCCACGGCGGCTACAACGGGATCCGGGAGGCGCTGCGCTCCGGTGTCCCCATGGTCGTGCACCCGCAGAACCAGGACCAGCCGCACAACGCCGCCCGCGTCGCCGAACTCGGCCTCGGGGTCGCCGTGACGGACCCGGATGCCGGCGAACTCGCAAAGGCGTGCCACACGGTGCTCACCGACAGCACCTTCCACGATCGTGCCCGCGGCGCCCGCCGGCAGGTCCTGGCGCTGCCCGGAGCGGAAGCGGCGCCGGCCGTGCTTGAGCGCCTCGTCGCCACCGGCGGGAACGACGCACCGGCTGCGTGAGCGTCCCTGGCCGGCGATTGGCGGGTGCCGGGTGCGTTCGGGGCGAAGTGGCCGGCGTCGAGTCCGGCCGGTGGACGCCGCACGAAGCACCCGGGGGAGCGGCCCGTGAAGCGCTGTGCCCAGGCCGGTCCGGTACCTACCGTGGACCGCCGGCGGTGCCGACGCGCACACCGCCCTCCGAGCCGTCCGAGGCCACCGCGTTCTCCGGGACCGTCCGGGCGGTCACCGCCGTGTCACCGGACCCGCCCCGGGTACGCAGGGCATGCCCGGCCAGGACGCCTGCGGCGAGCAGCAGGAAGCCGAGTCCGGCGCTCACCGTGCCGGTCCACCCGTGCGCGGCGAACAGCACCCCGGCGACGGCGGATCCCGCGGCGCCGCCGGCGAACAGCGAGAAGATGTAGACCGTGTTGAGACGAGCCCTGATCGCGGGCCGCGCGGCGAAGATGCGGGCCTGGTTCGCGATCTGACCGCTGGTCGTCCCGTAGCCGAGGAGGTTGCAGCCGACGGCGAGGGCGGTCAGTGACCGGTCGGCGAACGCGAACAGTACGAAGGCGAGCAGGGCCGATGTGAGGGACAGGGCGTTGACCCGCCGTGCTCCGTAACGGTCGGTCAGGCGTCCCGAGTAGCGGGCGGCCAGGGCGCCGGGCACGCTGAACAGGCCGAAGAGTCCGATCACCGCGGGTCCCAGCGCGATCGGGGCCGCGGTGAGGTGGAAGGCGAGGGTCGACCAGAAGGCGGAGAAGGCCGCGAAGACGGTTCCGCCCAGGGCGGCGGACAGGCGCAGCGGCGCGTGCTCGGCGATCAGCCTGGGCAGCGATGCCAGCAGCCGGAGGTAGCTCTGCGGTGCACCGGTCCGGGCCGGCGGCTGGGCCGGCATGTACCGCGGGAGGACGAGGAGCAGGGCGCCGGTGGCCAGGGCCGCGACGACGAAGCAGGCCCGCCAGGTCCCGGTGGCCTCGGCGATGAGGCCGGCGACGGTACGCGAGAGCAGGGCGCCCAGGGTAAGCCCCGTCCCCACCGCCCCGAGGACGCGGCCGGCCTGGCCGGGAGCCGCCATGGAGACCACGGTCGGCATGATGACCTGCGGCAGCACGGTGCTCGCCGAGAGTACGAGGGTGGCCATGCTCAGCAGGGCGAGCGACGGGGCGAAGGCGCCCGCGAGGAGGGCGGCCGCGGTGACCGCCAGCAGCAGGGTGGACAGCCGGCGGAGCCGGACGCCGTCGGCGAGCGGAACGATGGCGATGATGCCCAGGGCGTAGCCGATCTGCCCGGTCGTGGCGACCAGTCCGGCCGCGGAGGGCGAGATCCGGAATCCGTGGGCGATCTCGTCGAGGAGCGGCTGGGTGAAGTAGATGTTCGCCACGGTGATCGCGGTTGCCGTGGCGAAGACGGGGACGGTTCCCCGCTTCACGCCCGGCCTCCCTCGAACGCGGCGACGACCTCGTCCGTGGTGGAGATGGCGTGGGCGTAGGTGGGGCCGTTCAGCTCGTGCGCGGCGTGCATCATCGCGGGCTCGAAGGCGGCGGTGGCGTCGCGGACGAGGGTGACGTGGTAGCCGAGTTCCATGGCGTAGCGGCCGGTGGACTCGATGCAGGTGTTGGCCAGCAGGCCGATGAGCACGACGTGGGTGATGCCGTGCTGCCTGAGCCGGAAGTCGAGGTCGGTGTTGGCGAAACCGCTCTGCGCCCAGTGCTCCTGGGCGACGATGTCGCCGGGCTGCGGCCGGAAGTCCGGGTGGAACTCGCCGCCCCAGGTTCCCCGGGCGAAGCTCTGCCGTTCCATGACGGCGCGCTGGGTGGGGTTGGGGTGGTCCCAGGTCTCGTAGTCACCCGGCTCCCAGCGGCGGTGGGGAACGAACGCCACGCGCACGCCGGTCGCCCGGGCTGACGCGACCACGGAGCGCAGGTGCCCCAGGAGTCCGGCCTCCTCGGCCATGGGCTTCAGGCGGGGCCAGATCTTCCCGCCCTCCGACAGGAAGTCGTTGTAGGGGTCGACCAGCAGGACGGCGGTACGGCGGGGGTCGTGGCTCGTGGGCACGGTGTCTCCTCATGCTCGGTGGCGTTCACCAACACCAATGAGGATGTTTGCCGTAATCCAGAAAGTCAAAAGTGCCAGGTCAATGGGTGTTTATGTTGACTATCTGGATGTTGGGTGACATCCAGATTGGGCATGTCGCGTCCGCACTCGCGCCTTCGCGGGCGCCAGCCGTTTCGGCTTGCTGGGAGGAGGTGTGCCGGGCGGTGGATCAGGCAGCCGGGCCGGCCGGGCCGGCGGTGCCTGACGGACGCTGCTTGAGGCGGTCGGCGACGGTGGCGAGCAGTTCGTCGGAGAGGGCGGGGTCGGCGACCGCCCTGGACATGAGCATGGCGCCGACGAGGGCACTGAGGGTGAGCATGGCCTCGGCCCTGGCTTCCTCGGGGGCGTCGTCCATCCCGGCGATCAGGTCCAGGTACCCGCGCACCTGCTTCTCGTACGCGTCCTTGAACTGCTGGTCCCCGCGCCCGGCGTCCGCGCCGAGGGTGACCAGGGCGCATCCGGTGGCGGGCGCGTCCCGGTGCCGCTGGGAGAGGTAGGCGTCGACGAGGCCGGTCGCCGGTTCCTGCTCGTTCCCGCGTGCGGCTTTCTCCATCTTCGCCGAGCCCTCGGCGAGGGCCCGGGCCGCCGCCTGCGCGAGCAGGTCGTCGCGGGAGGCGAAGTGCTTGTAGAAGCCGCCGTGGGTGAGGCCCGCCTCCTGCATCAGCTCCGCGATGCCGGGACGGGCGACGCCCTCGGTCCGGACCTTGCGGGAGGCGATGCGCAGCACTCGTTCGCGGGACGCGGCCTTGTCCGCCTGCGAGTGCCCCATGCCGGACCTCCCCGTGAGACGCGGCGTCGGACCGCCGCCAACTGGATGACGGCCATCATACTCCGTGCCCTGCCACCGGCCTGGTCCGCGGCGCGGTGCCGTCCGCCGGCGACCGCTACGCGCCGTTCTTCAGCGCCTGCTGGAGCTCCCCGGCCGTGGTGATGCTGTGCGCGAAGGTGGGCCCGTTGAGCTCATGGGCCGCGTGCATCATCGCGGGCTCGAAGGCGGCGGTGGCGTCGCGGACGAGGGTGACGTGGTAGCCGAGTTCCATGGCGAAGCGGCCGGTGGACTCGATGCAGGTGTTGGCCAGCAGGCCGATGAGCACGACGTGGGTGATGCCGTGCTGCTTGAGCTGGAAGTCGAGGTCGGTGTTGGCGAAACCGCTCTGCGCCCAGTGCTCCTTGACGATCACGTCGGTGCCGGCGGGCTGGAAGTCGGGGTGGAACTCGCCGCCCCAGGTGCCGGCCGCGAAGGGGTGGCTCCGCCGGACACGCTGCTGGGTGGGGTTGGGGTGGTCCCAGCCGTCGTAGTCGCCCTCCCGCCAGCGGCGGTGCGGGACGAAGAAGACGTGGACGCCGTTCTCGCGGGCGGCGGCGACGACGGCGCGCAGATGGTCCAGCAGCCCGACGTCGAGGGCGACGTGGCTGACCGAGGGCCAGATCTTGCCGCCCTCGGCGAGGAAGTCGTTGTACGGGTCGACCAGCAGGATCGCCGTCCGCGCGGGGTCGTACGTGTCGGTCATGACAGTCCTCGGTTTCCGTCACGCCCGCTCTCGGGCCAGGACGCCGGATATGAACCGTATGGCCGAATTGACCCACCGGCAACCGCGGCTTCCTGGGGGACCCGTACGGGGTTCGCGGTCGCCGGTCGCCGTTCTCCGGTGGTCGGTCGCCGTTCTCCGGGCGGTGTCAGCGGAGAGCGGTGAGTGCCGTGCGGTACAGGACGTCCTCGGCGCGGTCCCAGGTCCAGCCGCTCTCGACCACGAGGGTGCGCCAGCCGGTGGGGCCGAACCAGAGCCAGAGCAGGTCGGCCGTCTCCCGCACCGGGAAGGCGGGGGGCGGGGACAGGGTGTGCAGGTGGCGGGCGGCGGTGTGCAGTGCGTCCCGGTAGTCCGCGGTGGCGCGCTCCCACAGGGCCTCGCCGTCCTCGTGCACGGGCAGCGCCTTGCGGATCGCCTCGTGCACGGTGAACTGGCCCTCGTTGCCCCGCCGGGTGCCGTGGGCCAGCATCCGCAGCACCGACTCCGGCGTCCGCTCCGCGAGCAGCGCCGCCATCGCCTGCTCGTAACCGGAGGCGCTCACGCCCTGGTCGACGATCCGGTTCAGGATGTCGCTCTTGCTCCCGGCGCTGGCGAAGACGGTCTTGGCGGCCACCCCCGCGGCCGTGGCGATGTCGGCGACGGTCACCCGCCCGTAGCCACGCTCGGCGAACAGCTCCGTGGCGTGCCGCACGATCAGCTCGCGGGTCCGTTCGGCGGCCTGCTCGCGCAGCGGGGAGACGTAGGGACGCTTGGGCGACATGATCACATGCTATCGCGATGAATTCATTAGGCGTGCTATAACCTCAATCGAGTTCGGGCAGGTCATCGCCGCGAACCCAGCCGACGAGAGGCAGGCACCCCATGGGAATGGATCCCGCAGAACTGGCCCACGGACTCTTCCGGGTCCTCGAGACGGGCGATCCGGTACTCGCCGCCGACGTGGTCCACGAGGACTTCCGCAACCGCGAGGCGGCCGTGGCACCGGCCGCCTGTACGGTGCCCGGTCCGGCCGGGGTGCTCGCCTCGGGCGCGTGGATGCGCTCCGCCTTCAGCGACCTGCGCTTCCCGGTCCTCGGCTGCGCGCTCGACGACGACGGGATCTGGGTGCGGCTGCGCATGCGCGGCCGCCACACCGGCCCCTTCGTCCGCTACCGCGACGGCGCACTCGACCAGGCCGTACCTCCCACCGGGCGGGACATCGACTTCGAGCAGATCCATGTGCTCGGCCTCCGCGACGGCAAGGTGGTCCGCCACGAGGCCGTCCGCGACGACATCACCATGCTCGGCCAGCTGGGCGTCTTCCCGCCGGCCCCGCCCACGGCCCTCCGCATGGTCGCCTGGCGGCTGACCGGCCGCGCCACCCGCGCCGCCGCCCGCGTCACCGCGGAGGCGGCCGATGCGGCCACGCAGTTGCGTGACCGCCCCGGGACGGCCCACTGAGCCCACTGAGCCCACTGAGCGGCCGACCCCCTACGCCGACTCGCGGAGCCGCAGCTCCGTCCCCACCGTCAGTTCGCCGGCGGGCAGCGGGCCGCTGCCGGTCAGCAGCCGGGCCGCCTGTTCGACGGTGAGCGCGCCGAGGCGGCGGGTGTCCAGGGCCACCGTGGTCAGCGGGGGGTCGACGAGGGTGCCCAGTTGCAGACCGTCGAAGCCGATCACGGCGAGGTCCCGGGGGACCTGCCGGCCGGTCCGGCGGGCGGCGCGCAGGGCTCCTATGGCGATGATGTCGTTGAACGTGAACACGGCGGTGATGTCGGGATGCCGGCCGAGGAGTTCCTGGAGTGCGCTCTCGCCGCCCTCGACGCTCTGGTCGGCGCGGGCCACCGAGGTCGAGTCCAGTCCGCACGCGGACATCGCGGCGTCGAACCACCGGTGCCGGATGCTCGGTTCGGACCGTTCGGCGTGGTCGAGCATGCCGATGTGCCGGTGCCCGGCCGCGGTCAGATGCCGGATCGCCGCGTGCACGCCGCTCTCGCCGTCGATCCGGATCGAGCTGAACCGCTGGGTGCGGTGCTCGCGGTCGATGAGCACCACGGGGAGCCCCCGGGTCAGCTTGTCGATCTCGTCCTCGGGCAGGCTGAGGTAGCCCACGACGGCGTCGACCTGGGCGGCGATCACCTCCAGGGTGCCCCGCTCCTCCTCGGTGCGGTCGCCGGTGTCGTACACGACGACATGCCAGCCGCGGTCCCGGGCCGCCTCCAGCGCGGCCGCGGCGACCTCGGTGAAGAACGGGTTGAGCAGGTCGGGGATCACCAGCCCGACGCTGACGGTGTCCTGCCGGACCAGCCCCCGGGCGAACCGGCTGGGCCGGTAGCCGAGCGCGAGGGCGGTGTCGAGCACGCGCTGCTTGGTGGAGGCGCCGATCTCGCCCTTGTCGTTGAGCGCCCGTGACACGGTCTGCCGGGACACGCCCGCGGCCAGGGCCACATCGTCGATCGTGACCCTACGAGGTCCGGTCCCCGACGACGCCATCACTCACCTCCGCGTAATTGCCGACGCGCCAGCGTCGCAGGGACACCGAGTATGCCCCGATGCGTAGAAACCTTGACACTCTGGCGTTCAGGAGCACACACTCCCAATCGCTTCCCGTTACCGCTCCCGTGAGCGCTCACGGTACCGCTCACGGAAGCCTAGTCCAACCAGAAGGCATCCGCCTCCAGGTGTCAAAGTCGACCCGCCTGGGCCTCGTAGCCAGGCGATCTCTGGAACGGAAGACATGACCAGCACAATCACGCGCACCCGCCTGGCCGCCGCGGCCGCCACAGCAGGCATCGTCGTACTCGCCGGATGTTCCGCGTCCGGCTCGTCGGACAAGGCGTCCGGATCCGCCTGCGCGCCCGCCAAGGGCAAGGTCACTCTCCAGTACTGGAACACGGTTCCGGGCATGGACAAGGTCGTCGACCTCTGGAACAAGCAGCATCCGAACGTCCAGGTCGAGACGAAGAACATCTCCAACGACCAGTACGGCACCCTCGGCAACGCCCTCAAGGCGGGCAAGGCCCCGGACCTCGCCCAGGTCGGCTACGACGAACTGCCCAACCTGCGCACCCAGAGCGCCTTCGTGGACGCCTCCGCCTGCAAGGCGGCCACCGCGGCCAAGTCCAAGTTCGTGCCGTGGACCTGGTCGCAGACCAGCTTCGGCGGCACCGGCGTGTTCGCGATCCCGCAGGACACCGGCCCGATGGCGCTCTACGTCCGCAGCGACCTGTTCAAGAAGTACAACGTCGCCGTCCCCACCACCTGGGACGAGTACGCGACGGCCGCCGAGAAGCTGCACAAGGCGGACCCGAAGCTCGACATGACGTTCTTCGACCCGAACAACGCCGAGTGGTTCAACGGGCTCCTGTGGCAGAACAACGCCAAGATGTACGGCTACTCCGGCGACAAGTGGCAGGTCACCGTCGACTCGGCGCAGAGCAAGCAGGTCGCCGACTACTGGCAGAAGCTGATCTCCGAGAAGGTCGTGCGCACCGACCTGGCCCATGGCTCCACCCAGATGTACGCGGCGTACCAGAAGGACCAGCTCGCCACCTACGTCGGCGCCGCCTGGGGCTACAGCATGTTCCGCGACAACCTGCCCAAGCAGGCCGGGAAGTGGACCATCGTCCCGATGCCGACCTGGGGTGCGAACGGCTCCTCCGGTGACTGGGGCGGCTCGACCGTCGCGTTCATGAAGGGCAGCAAGCACCTCTACGAGTCGGTGGAGTTCAACACCTGGCTGAACACCGACCCGGACGCCCTGGCGCTGGAGAACAAGCTGGGCGGCCTCTACCCGGCGGCCACCGCGGGCCTGGACCTGCCCGCGCTGAAGCAGGGCGTGCCGTACTACAACAACGAGAAGATCTTCGACGTCTTCGCCGACGCCTCCAAGAAGATCGACACCAGCTTCGCCTGGGGCCCCACGCAGAAGACCGTGAACCTGGCCCTCCAGGACGCGCTGGCCAAGGCCGCGGCCGGCAGCGGCACCCTCAGCGACGCGCTCGCGACCGCCCAGGCCGCCGCGCTGAAGTCGATGAAGGACCAGGCGATCCCGGCGACGGCGGGCAAGTGACCACGGCATGACCGACCTCGCAACCCGCTCGGCCGGCGTGCGGACCACGCCCGGGGGCCGTCGCCGTCGCCTCGACGGCGGCGGCCCCCGGGCGGCCACCGTCGCCGCCTTCGTGACCCCGTTCTTCCTGCCGTTCCTGCTCTTCTACCTGGTGCCGGTCGGCTACGCCCTCTGGCAGAGCTTCCGCGTCGTGCGCCGCGCCGGCGGCCAGTACGGGACGTCGTACACCACCTTCGGCGGCTTCGAGCAGTACGGGCAGGTGCTCCAGAACAACGAGTTCTGGTCCAGCATCGGCCGCATCGGCCTGTTCGGCATCGTGCAGGTGCCCGTCATGCTGTTCGTGGCCCTGATCATCGCGCTGCTGCTGGACACGCCCCTGCTGCGCGCCAAGGGGTTCTTCCGCATCGTCGCGTTCATGCCGTACGCGGTGCCCGGCGTGATCGCCGCGATCATGTGGTCGTACCTCTACTCGCCCCAGCTCAGCCCGGTCGTCGACCTGCTGAACGGCGTCGGGCTGCGCCCCGACTTCCTCGGCCCGCGCGCCGTGCTCTGGTCGGCGGCGAACGTCTCCACCTGGCTGTGGACCGGCTACAACATGCTGATCATGTTCTCGGCGCTCCAGTCGATCCCGCAGGAGCTCTACGAGGCCGCGAAGATCGACGGCGCCTCCAACTGGGCGATCGCCTGGCGGATCAAGGTACCGATCATCGCGCCGTCGATCGTCCTGACCACCGTCTTCTCGATCATCGGCACGCTCCAGCTGTACGCCGAGCCGGCCGTGCTGCGGCAGATCTCCTCGAACATCTCCAGCACGTTCACCCCGAACATGCTCGCCTACACGGTGGCCTCCGGGAACAACTACCAGCAGGCCGCGGCCATCTCCGTCGTCATCGCCGTCATCACCTTCGTCTTGAGCTTCGGGTTCATGCGACTGACCTCGAAAAAGGCGGGACTGTGAGCACCCCGACCACTGATCGCGAAAGCCGGGTCAGCCGTACGGCCGCCATGGGGCTGATGCTGCTCCTGGCCGTCTACTTCCTGCTGCCGGTGTACTTCCTGGTCGTCGCGTCGACCAAGCCGCAGGGCGACCTCGCCGCCACCAACGGGCTGGTGTTCTCGCACTTCAACCTGTTCGACAACCTCCATACCCTGTTCACCCGCAGCGACGGCATCTTCGGCCGCTGGGCCCTCAACACCGTCCTCTACGCGGTGCTGGGCGCGGCCGTGGGCACCCTGATCTCGGCGCTGTGCGGCTACGCCCTCGCCAAGTTCAACTTCCGCGGCCGGGAGTTCCTGTTCTCCGTCATCCTCGGCGGCGTCCTGGTGCCCACCACCGCGCTCGCCCTGCCGCTGTTCCTGCTGTTCTCGGCGACCGGGCTGGTCAACACCTACTTCGCGGTGTTCCTGCCCAGCATCGTCAGCCCGTTCGGCGTCTACCTGGCGCGGATCTTCGCCAACGCCTCCGTGCCGCAGGAGCTGATCGAGTCTGCGCGGCTGGACGGAGCCGGCGAGTTCCGCACGTTCTTCTCGGTGGCGTTCCGGCTGATGACCCCGGCACTGGTGACGATCTTCCTGTTCCAGTTCGTGGCCATCTGGAACAACTTCTTCCTGCCGATGGTGATGCTCCAGAAGGAGTCCCTCTTCCCGATCACCCTCGGCCTGTACGAGTGGAACGGCCAGACCGCCCGCGCCCCGCTGCTCCAGGAGTCCATCATCACCGGCTCCCTGGTGTCGATCGTGCCCGTGATCATCGTGTTCATCCTCCTCCAGCGGTTCTGGCGCACCGGCCTCGCGGCCGGCTCGCTCAAGTGACCCCCCACGCACAGAAGGTGTTCCCCGCCATGCCCAACCCGGCTGTCTTCGTGCCCCACTTCCACTGGGACCGCGAGTGGTACGAGCCGTTCCAGGTGTTCCGGCACCGACTCGTCACCGCCCTCGACACCGTGCTGGAGACGGCCGAGGCCGACCCCGACTTCCGGTTCACCGTCGACGGGCAGATGGCCGCGGTCGAGGACTACCTGGAGATGCGGCCCGAGAACCGCGACCGGGTCGCGGCCCTGGTCCGCGAGGGCCGGCTGGCCGTCGGCCCGTGGCTGATCCTGCTCGACGAGTTCCTCTGCTCCGGCGAGACCATCGTCCGCAACCTCCAGATGGGGTGGGCGGCCGCCGAGCGGCTCGGCGGTGCGATGCCGGTCGGCTATCTCCCGGACATGTTCGGCCACGTCGCGCAGATGCCGCAGATCCTGGCGCGGGCCGGCATCGAGCACGCCGCGCTGTGGCGCGGGGTGCCCGGCACGGTCGACGGCCACGCCTTTTGCTGGCGCGCGCCCGACGGCTCCGAGGTGCGCACCGAGTTCCTCTTCGACGGGTACGACAACGGTCTCGACGTCCTGCTGGTGCCGGACCGGATCCGCAGTGCGCTGGCCGAGTACGCCGCGATGACGGCGCAGCGGTGGGGCGGCGACCCGGTGCTCGCCATGTCCGGCACCGACCACAACGCGCCCGACCCGCGGCTGGCGGACTGGCTGCGGAAGGCCTCCACCGAGGAGCGGCCGATCACCGTCGCCACGCTCGACGAATACATCCGAAAGCACGCGCGGGACGAGGTCACCGCCGTCGTCACCGGCGAACTCCGCAGCCATGTACGGGGCAACATCCTTCCGGGCGTGCTGTCGGTGCGGCTCGGGCTCAAGCAGCGGATGGCCGCCGCCGAGCGGACCGTCGACCACGCCGAGCGGATGAACGCCCTGTGGTCCGGCCGCGACGACGGCAACTTCCTCGCCCTCGCCTGGCACAAGATCATCGAGTCCACCGCGCACGACTCGGTGGTCGGTTCCGGCACCGACGAGACCTGCGACCAGGTCGCGGCCCGCCTCGCCGAGGCCGCGCAGACCGCCCGCGCGGTCCGGGACGCGGCCCTCGCCGAGCCCGCCGCCGGGGTACCCAGCGACGCCTACCTGGTCGCCAACCCGCTGCCGGCGCCGCGCACCGCACTGGCCGAGGTGGACGTGGTGGCCGCCCCGGAGGGCGGCACGCTGGTCGCGACCACCGCCGACGGCACCGCGCACCCCGTGCAACTGGTCTCCCAGGCCCCCACCGTCCTCAGCGACGAGCGGCTGGACGCCTCCCAGCTGGAACGCGTGCTGCGCCGCATCCACCGCCGCGAGCTGTTCGGCCTGCTGATCAACGGCTACGAACTCACCCCGAACTCCCTGGTCTTCCACCTCGCCGAGGTCCCGGAAGGCCCCTTCGACCTGATGACCCTGCGCGGCGAGGTCGCCGCAGCGGCCGCGGCGCACCCGGGGGAGTGGCGGGTACGGACCCTGGCCCAGGCCCGCGCCACCGCGCTGGTGGCCGTACCCGTCCCGGCCGCCGGGCTCGCCGCCTTCCGGGTCGAGGCGGGTGACGACCGGCCCACCGCCCCGGCGCTGCGGCCCGCGACGGCGACGGCGGACACCCTCTCCAACGGCCTGGTCGAGGTCGCGGTGGCCGCCGACGGCACCCTGGACGTGACCGGCGTCGACGGCACCGTCCTGTCCGGCGTCGGCCGCCTGGTCGACGGCGGCGACCGCGGCGACAGCTACAACTACGCCCCGCCGGCCCACGACGTCCTGGTGTCCGAGCTGGCCCGGGTCGACGTAGAACTCCTCGAAGACGGCCCGCTGCGGGCCCGGTTGCGCGTCACCCGCGTCTACGAGTGGCCGGAAGCGCTCGCCGACGGCGACCGGGACCGGCGCGCCGGCCGTACCGTCCCGACCCCCGTGGACATGCTGGTGGAGGTCCGCGCCGGCGAGCCCTTCGTCCGTATCTCCACCTCGTTCCTCAACCGGTCCGCCGACCACCGGCTGCGCCTGCACGTCCCGCTGCCGCTGCCCGTCACCTCCTCCGCGTCGGCCGGGCAGTTCGCCGTCACCGAGCGCGGCCTGACCGCCGAGGGCGGCTGGGGCGAGTACCCCATCCCGACCTTTCCCGCGAGCACCTTCGTGGCGGCGGGCCCGGCCACCGTCCTGCTCGACCACTCCGCCGAGTACGAACTCGTCGACGACGGCTCCGCACTCGCCCTCACCCTGCTGCGCGCCATCGGCTCCATCAGCGTCAACATCCACCCCCTGCGCGACGAACCCGCGGCGAGCGAGATCCCCGCGCCGGGCGCCCAGGACCTGGGCATGCGCATCGAGAACCGGTTCGCCGTGCTGCCCTCGGCGGCCGGCTGGCAGGGCGCCGACGCGGTCGCCCTCGCCGAGGAGTTCCGGAACGACTGCCTCGTCACCCGCGGCACCGAGGCCGGCGGCGGCCCGCTGCCCGCGGACACGGCCGGTGTGCGGGTCGAAGGCCGGGACGTGCACGTGTCCAGCATCCGCCGGGTCACCGACCCCGGGCACGGGCCCGGCACCGAGGTCCGGCTGGCCGCGCTGCGGGACACCGCGACGGCCGTCCGCGTGACCGGCACCTTCACCGGGGCGACCACCGTCGACCTGCTCGGCCGGCCGATCGGCTCCGAACCGGTACGGGACGGACTGGACCTCGTCCTCGGCCCCTGGGAGATCCGCACGGTGGTGCTCCGCTGGTAGGGCCGCGATGTGCCGTCTGTCGTCTGCCGGTCCGTCGTGGCTGGTCGCGCCCACGCGGCGGAGCCGCATATTGACACAGCCCCGCGCCCCTTCGGGGGCGCTGCAGCTCCCCCCCCATCATTCAAGAAAGTTGTGACCTCTTGCCCTCCGAGCTCTCCGCGTACGTATCGGACCCCGCCCCCTGGCACGGCGCCCTGCGCCCGGCCCGCTCCTGGCTGCACTCCGACGCCCCGTCCCTCTCGCTGAACGGCCCCTGGCGCTTCCGGCTGTCGCCCACGGCGGCCGTGGCCCAGGAGTTCGCCACCGAGGACTTCGACGACCAGGGCTGGGACAGCATTCCGGTGCCCGCCCACTGGGTGCTGGAAGGCGACGGCGCCTACGGCCGGCCGGCCTACACGAACATCCAGTTCCCGTTCCCGATCGACCCCCCGCACGTCCCCGACGAGAACCCCACCGGGGACTACCGCCGCCACTTCGACCTTCCCGCCGGCTGGCCGGACGCCGAACGGGTCGTGCTGCGCTTCGACGGTGTCGAGTCGCTGTTCAGGCTCTGGGTGAACGGCGTCGAGATCGGCACCGCGAGCGGCAGCCGGCTGGCCCACGAGTTCGACGTGACGTCGGCGGTCCGCCCCGGTGACAACGTGGTCGCCGTACGGGTGCACCAGTGGTCGGCGGCCAGCTATGTCGAGGACCAGGACCAGTGGTGGCTGCCCGGCATCTTCCGGGACGTCACCCTGCTCGCCCGGCCGGCCGGGGGCATCGAGGACGTCTGGCTGCGCACCGGTTACGACGGCGGGCGCGGGCGCGTCGAGACGGAGGTCACCGCCGGCGCGGACGCGTTCCCGGTCACCCTGCGCATCCCCGAACTGGGCGTGGAGCGGGTCTGGGAGACCGCGGCCGACGTGGCGCCCGTCGACGTCCCGGAGGTGGAGCCGTGGTCGGCCGAGCTGCCCCGGCTGTACGACGCGACCGTCTCCTCGGCCGCCGAGAGCATCGCCCTGCGCATCGGCTTCCGCACGGTCGAGATCCGCGGCGACCAGTTCCTGGTCAACGGCCGCAAGGTCGTCTTCCACGGCATGAACCGGCACGAGGCGCACCCCGAGCGCGGCCGGGTCTTCGACGAGGCGCACGCCCGCGCGGACCTGGCCCGGATGAAGCGGTTCAACGTGAACGCCATCCGCACCAGCCACTACCCGCCGCACCCCCGGCTGCTCGACCTCGCCGACGAACTCGGCTTCTGGGTCGTCCTGGAGTGCGACCTCGAGACCCACGGCTTCGACAAGGTCGGCTGGGTCGGCAACCCGACCGACGATCCCGCCTGGCGCGCGGCCTGCCTGGACCGTATCGAGCGCACCGTGGAGCGGGACAAGAACCACCCCGGCGTCGTGATGTGGTCGCTCGGCAACGAGGCCGGCACCGGAGCCAACCTCGCCGCCATGTCCGCCTGGGTGCACGCCCGCGACCCCGAGCGCCCCGTCCACTACGAGGGCGACTACACCGGCGAGTACACCGACGTCTACTCGCGCATGTACGCGACGGTGCCGGAGACCGAGCAGATCGGCACCGACGGCTCCACCGCCCCGCTGCTCGGCTGCACCCCCGCCCAGGGCGCCCGGCAGCGCACCAGGCCGTTCCTGCTGTGCGAGTACGCCCACGCCATGGGCAACGGTCCGGGCGCCCTCGACCAGTACGAGGAACTGGTCCACCGCCACCCGCGGCTGCACGGCGGCTTCGTCTGGGAGTGGCGCGACCACGGCATCCTGGCCACCGCCCCCGACGGGACGCCGTACTACGCCTACGGCGGCGACTTCGGGGAGGTCCTGCACGACGGCAACTTCGTGATGGACGGCATGGTGCTCAGCGACGACGTGCCGACGCCCGGCCTGCACGAGTTCAAGGCGGTCGTCCAGCCGGTCCGGTTCGCCTTCGACGGCGACAAGCTCGCCATCACCAACCTGCGGCACTCGGCCGACACCTCCGACCTGCGCTTCCGCTGGCGCGTCGAGTTCGACGGCATCCCCGTGGAGGCGGGGGAGCTGGAGACCCCCCTCCTCGCGGCGGGCGAATCCGGACGGGTGCCGCTGCCCGCGATCGCGGTGGCCGCGGACGCCGAGACCTGGCTGACGGTCGAGGCGGTACTGGCGACGGAGACCGCCTGGGCCCCCGCGGGCCACGAGGTCGCCACCGCCCAGCTGGACTGCTCGGTACGGCGGCCGGTGCCCGCCGTCCGCCCCCGGTCCGGCTGGCGGCCGGGCGAGGGGACACTCGCCCTCGGCATCGCCGAGTTCACCGGCGGATCCCTCACCCGGCTCGCCGGACGGCCCGTGACCGGGCCGCGGCTGGAGCTGTTCCGCGCCCCGACCGACAACGACGAGGGCACCGCCGACCGGCTGGAGGGCAGCGACGCCAGCGCCGAGGGGATCTCCAGCGCCGAACTGTGGCGCCGGGACGGACTCGACCGCCTCACCGCACGACGGATCAGCGTGGAACACGCCACGGACGCCCTGCGCACCGTCGACCGGGTGTCCGCCGCGGACTCCGCGCTCTCGGTGACCGTGGAGTCGGTCTGGTCGGTCGAGGACGGCGAGCTGGAACTGCGCGTCGAGATCGAGCCCGCGCGCGGCTGGTCCACCGTGTGGCCGCGGATCGGCGTGCACTTCGAACTCCCCGACGGGGCGGCCCCCGTCGACGGCGCCGAGTGGTTCGGCCTGGGCCCGCTGGAGTCCTACCCCGACAGCCTCCGGGCGGCCCGCGCCGGCCGCTTCTCGGCCACCGTCCACGACCTGTCGGTCGACTACGCGCGCCCCCAGGAGACCGGCCACCGCTCCCAGCTCCGCCACCTCACCCTGACCAGCGGCGACACCGAGGCCCTGCGCATCAAGGCGCTCCCCGACACCCGCGGCCGGCGCCCCGGCTTCACCCTCGCCCGCCACACCCCGCAGCAACTCGCCCGGGCCGCCCACCCCTTCGAACTCCCGGAGTCCGCCACCAGCCACCTCTTCATCGACGCGGCCCAGCACGGCCTCGGCTCCCGCGCCTGCGGCCCGGACGTCTGGCCGGAGTTCGCGCTGCGACCCGAAGCCCGCACGATCAGGCTGCGTTTCACGGCGGACGCCTGAGCGACAGGATCCGACAGCCCGACAGCTCTTTCACAGTCCGCACCCACGCGTCTCACGGCCCGGAGGTGGACGGTCACCGGCCATGAACTTATCCACCGGTACCCCACGGATCCTGGTCGTGGACGACGAGAAGGACCTGACCGACCTGCTGGTGACGGTGCTGCGGGCCGAGGGCTGGCGGACCGAGCCGGCACCGGACGGCACGACGGCCCTGCGGGCGGCCCGCGGCTTCCGGCCCGACGCGGTGGTGCTGGACCGCGGGCTGCCCGACCTGGAGGGCCTGGAGGTGCTGCGGCGCCTGAGGGCCTGGCGGCCGGACCTCCCCGTGCTGTTCCTCACCGCCCGCGAGAGCGTCGAGGACCGGGTCGCAGGGCTGTGCGCGGGCGCCGACGACTACGTGCCCAAGCCGTTCGACCTCGACGAGGTCGTGGTCCGGCTCCGCGCCCTGCTGCGCCGCTGCGACGCGGCAGGGGCGGGCGGCTCCCTGCTCGCCGTCGGCGACCTCACCCTCGACGAGGAGACCCGGCAGGTGCACCGGGCCGGCACCCCGGTCCGGCTCACCGCCCAGGAGTTCGAGCTGCTCCGCTACCTGATGCGGCACACCGGCCGGGTCCTCGGCCGGGCGGAACTCCTCGACAACGTCTGGGCCGGCGAGGCCGACCGGCACCTGAACATCGTCGAGAGCTACGTCAGCTACCTGCGCCGCAAGATCGAGCGCGACCGTTCCGTCCTCATCCACACGGTGCGCGGCGTCGGCTACCTGATGAAGCCCGCCGCGCCGAAGCGATGAGACACGGCCCGCGCAGGCCGCGCAGCCTGCGCTCCCGGATGATCCTCTCCAGCAGCCTGCTGCTGGCCGCGCTCTCCGTCGTGATCATCGCCATCACCGGGCTGACCATGCGCACCTACCTGATGACCGGCCTGGACCAGCGCCTGGACGCCCTCGCCGAGCACTCGTCGGCCGCCCGCGGCCAGATCGGCGCCCCGACCGGCGGCCTGCCCTACCTCAGGGCGTTCGGCGTCCCGGCGGGCACCATCGGCGTTTCCGTGACCGACCGGCAGGGCGCGGGCACGGTCCGGCACGCGGCGGTCGTGGCCGACTCCGGAGCGCTGACCGCCCCGACCGCCGGGCAACGGCGGATCCTCGCCACCGTCGAGGCCGACGGCCACCGCCACACCCTGGACCTGCCCGGCCGCGGCACCTACCGGGTCAAGGCCGTGCGCGCCGATGCCCGGAACACCGAGATCACCATCGTCACCGCGCTGCCGGTGCGGCCGGTCGACCAGATGCTCGGCCGGCTGCTGGCCGTCGAGTCGGCGGTCGCGGCCGCCGCCCTCGCCGTCGCCGCCCTGGCCGCCGCCACCGTGATCGGCCGTCAGCTACGGCCCCTGCAACGCGTCGCCGCCACCGCCACCCGCATCTCCCGCGAACCCCTCGGCTACGGCGAGGTCCGCGCCCTGGAACGGGTACCGGAGACCGACTGCGGCACCGAGACCGGCCGGCTCGCCGAAGCCGTCAACCGGCTGCTCGGCCACGTCGAGGACGCCCTCGCCGACCGCTACGCCACCGAACTGCGCATGCGGGACTTCCTCGCCGACGCCGGCCACGAACTGCGCACCCCGCTAGCCTCCGTCGCCGGCCACCTCCAACTGGTGCGCCGCGCCCCGAAGTCGGCGGCCCCGCAGGCCGAGTACGCGCTCGGCCGCATGGAGTCCGGCATCGGCCGGATGCGCACGCTCGTGGAGGACCTGCTGCTCCTCGCCCGCCTGGACACCGGCCGCCCGCTGGCCCGCGAGGAGGTGGGCCTCGGACCGCTGCTCGCCGAGGCCGTGGCCGACGCCCGCGCGGCCGGACCCGACCACCGCTGGGAGTTCCTGATGCCGGGCAACCTGGTGCTGGTCGAGGGCGACCCGGACCGCCTCCACCAGGTCGTCGCCAACCTCCTCGCCAACGCCCGCACCCACACCCCGCCCGGCACCAAGGTCACCGTGACCGTCCGGACCGCCGGCGACCAGGCGGTGGTCCGGGTCGCCGACGACGGCCCCGGCATCCCGCCCGAGCTGCTGCCCCGCGTCTTCGAACGCTTCGCCCGCGGCGACGCCTCCCGCTCCCGGGCCACCGGCAGCAGCGGCCTCGGCCTCGCGATCGTCGCCGCCGTGTCCGCCGCCCACGGGGGATCCGCCGAGGCCAGCAGCGAACCGGGCCGCACGGTGTTCACCGTACGGCTGCCGTTCTGCCCGGCGTACGCCGGTGAGGTGAACCCGCCGCGGAAACCCATTGGACGTGAACTCCCTTCCGGGTGAGGGTGGTTGGCTGGACCGGGCTGCGGACAGAGGGAGACGGGACATGACCAGGATCTGGCTGATCACCGGCGCGAGCAGCGGCTTCGGCCGGGCGCTCGCCGAGGCCGCGCTCGCCGCGGGTGACACCGTCGTCGGGGCGGCCCGCCGCCCCGAGGCGCTGGCGGAGCTGGCCGCCGCCCACCCCGGCCGGGTGGACCAGGTCCGCCTGGACGTCACGGACACGGCGGCGATCGAGCCGGCCGTGAGGGACGTGATCGCCCGCCACGGCCGGATCGACGTCCTGGTCAACAACGCGGGCCGCGCCCACGTCGGTGCCTTCGAGGAGACCACCGACGCCGAACTGCGCGATCTGTTCGACCTGCACGTCTTCGGCCCGGCCGCGCTGGTCCGGGCGGTCCTGCCGTACCTGCGCAGGCAGCGTTCGGGCGCGATCGTGCAGATGAGCAGCATGGGAGGGCAGATGTCCTTCGCCGGCGTCTCGGCGTACAGCGGCACGAAGTTCGCGCTGGAGGGCATGTCCGAGGGGCTCGCCGACGAGGTGAAGGAGTTCGGCATCAAGGTGCTGATCGTGGAGCCGGGCGCCTTCCGCACCTCGCTCTTCGACGCCGGCCGGACCAGGGCCAGCGACGACACCGGCGTCTATGCGGGGGTCACCGAGACCCGCGCCGCCATCGAGGGCGGCGACGGCAGCCAGCCCGGCGACCCGGCCAAGGCGGCCGCCCTGATCCTGGCCGCCCTGGACGCCGAACAGCCCCCGCTGCACCTGCCCCTGGGCGACGACGCGGTGACCGCCGTACTGACCCAACTGGACGCCGTACGAGCCGACATCGCCGCCTGGGAGAAGCGCACGCGGGCCACCGATTTCGACTAGGCGCTCCGCTGGTTGTGCCGTCGTTCGTCTGCGGGTGTGTGGGGGGCGCTCGTGCAACCCCCTGCTTTTAAGGGGCGCGGGGAACTGCGCGACCAGCCACGACGGCGCTGCAGCCGAACGACGGCGCATCGCGGCACCTACAGCTGGCCCACGACCGTCGGCTCCGCCACCCACCCCGCCGCCAGCACCAGCCGGCTCTCCCGGTGCACGGCGAGGAAGCCGAACGGCCGGTCGAAGGCGGCCCGCACCACCGTGGACTCGTGCCGGTACTGCGGCGGCCCGCCCCCCGGCGCCGCCACCACCGCCGTGACCGCCGCGGCCCGGAAACCCCGCGGCCCGAACTCCGCGACCGCGGACTGCCCGGCCGCCCCGACCGCGAGCGGCGCGGCGCTGATCCCGGGGAAGTGCCCCTCGCGGGCGTCCGTGGCCGTGGAGAGTCCGAACAGCCCGTGGAGCTGGAGGAGATCGTGGTCGGCGCGGACCGCGAAGCCCGGGGTGGTCACGTCGAGCCGGATCGGGTCCGGGTCCACGGACGGCTGCCGCTCCACGACCACACCCGGCCCCGCCGGCCCGTAGGGCAGCTGTCCGCCGGTCGTCACCGGCAGGGCGCGCTCCAGGACGCCGATGCCCGTGTGCAGTACCTGCCCGGGAGCCATCCCCTCCGCGCCGAGCACCAGGTGCACGTCGAGGCCGTTGTCCCCGAGGACCTTCAGCGTGGTGACGTGCCCGTCCGGTCCCGCGGCCACGCCGATCCGGTCCAGGCGGACGCTGCTGCGGTGCAGACCGGCCAGCGTACGGCCCTGCCAGGGCCCGGAGCCGGGCCGCAGTACCGTCTCCCGGAACGGCTGCTGCCAGTCCGTGCGCAGCGCCAGCGCGGTCGCCAGCACCATCCGGGCGCCCTCGGCCGGCGGGACCGGCATCCGCTCGACCAGCCCCTCGGTGCGCTTCGCCGCCCACGCGTCCAGCGCCTCCTGGGAGGCCGCGGGATCGGCGCCGAGCACCCCGAGCGCGTCGGTGGGCAGCCCCGCCGCCCACTGCTCGCGCAGCTCCAACGTCCGGTCGGTCCACAGGCCCAGAGCCGCCCCGACACCCGGCATCGAGTCGAGCCCGGCGAGTAACTCCCGGGCACCGGCCGCGGCCTGGTCGGCTTGCATCCCCACGGCCCGGGTCAGCTCGTCCCGGGCCGGGCCAGCGGCGCCGTCGGCGAGGAAGGCCAGCAGCGGCCAGACACCGGCGGCGGAGAAGACCGTGCCCTGTCTGGTCTGCCGGGCCCAGCGTGCGGTGAGCGCGTTGACGGCGCGGACGGTGTCGTTCATTCGTCGTGCTCCCATGGGTATGCGGGGAAGGGCAGGGGATCCATGACCCAGCCCGCCGCGAGGACGAGCCGGGAATGCCGGTGCAGGGCAAGGAAGCCGAAGGGCCGGGCGAAGGCCGCGCTGATCCTGGGGAAGTGCCCCTGAGCCGCGTCCCGCGCCGTCCGCCCGTCCGTCAGGAAGGCCAGCAGCGGCCACACCCCGGCCGCCTTCCCCACCCTCATTCCGCCCCCGTTCACGGCGCGCTTACGATGCGCGCAGTCGTACGTCAGTCCAGCCGTCCGTTTCCGCGCGGCCCGACGCCCCCTCAGGAGCACGGTACCGGTGTCCATACCTCCGCCCCCCGGCCCCCACCAGCCACAAGGGCCCTACCAACCGCCCCAGTCGGGCCAGCCGCAGTATCCGCAGTACCCGCAGGGACCGTACGGACAGCAGCCGCCGTACCCGGGGCCGTACCAGCCGCCCTGGGGGCAGGGCTACGGCCCCTATCCCGCCCAGCCGCCCGTCAACGGGCTCGCCATCGCCTCCCTCGTGCTCGGGCTGCTGTGCTGTCTGCCGGGGGTCGGGCTGGTGCTGGGGCTGATCGGGCTGAGCCAGATCCGCAAGCGCGGCGAGCGGGGCAGGGCGATGGCGGTCACCGGGTCGGTGTTCTCCTCGGTCGGGCTGGCCCTGTGGGTGCTGCTGCTGGCCACCGGCGGGGCGGGCGAGTTCTGGGACGGCGTCAAGGAGGGCGTGAACGACAGCTCCAGCCTGTCCCTCTCGACCGGCGACTGCTTCAACACCCCCGACGGCTCGCTCACCGGCGACCTGGTCTCCGACGTCACCGTGGTGGACTGCGCGAAGGCGCACGACGGCGAGGTCTTCGCCACCTACAAGCTCAAGGGCTCGTCCTACCCCGGTGACGACAGCGTCGGCGGCTCCGCCGACCGGCGCTGCTACGCCCTGGAGGACGGCTACGCGATGGACGGCTGGGCGATCCCCGGCGACGTCGACGTGTACTACTTCACGCCCAGCGAGGACAGCTGGCACTACGGCGACCGGGAGGTCGCCTGCGTGTTCGGCAACGCGACCGAGGGCCGGACCCTGTCCGGCTCGCTGCGCAACGACGAGAGCGTGCTGGACGCCGACCAGGTCGCCTACCTCGACGCCGCGCACGTCCTCGACTCCGCCCTGGACACCGCCCCCGAGGCGCAGTACGTCGAGGACGACCTGCCCGGCTACCGGCGGTGGGCGGACCGGATGACCACCGCCCTCGGCAAGCAGACCGCGATGCTGCGCGCGCACGGCTGGGGCCCGGACGCGAAGGGGCCGGTGAACGGCCTGGTCGCGGGCCTCGACCGGGCGAAGGCGGAGTGGGCGGAGGCCGCGCGGGCCACCGACGCGGACACGTACTACGCGCACTACAACAAGGGTTGGGCGCTGCTCGACCCGAAACGGTCGGTCACCGCGCGCAAGGCTCTGGGCCTCGCTACGACCCCGCCCGCGGACGGCGACGGGGGCGGCGGCTCCGGCAGCGGAGGAAGCGGCTCCGGCATCGAGGTGTGAGCGCGGCTATAACGGGGAGAAAGTGCCTGCGTAAAGCCTCCCCACGCCCTATGTCATCACATCGAGTGATTCTCTGGCCTTTGCTTGCACCGCTCAACCCACGGTTGCCACGCTGTTGCTGTCTGTACAACCTGATGGGAGCGGCCAGTGACTTTCGGTGAGCAGCCGGCGTATCTACGTGTCGCGGGTGATCTCCGCAAGAAGATCGTCGACGGTTCGCTGCCGCCGCACACCCGGCTCCCCTCCCAGGCCCGCATCCGCCAGGAGTACGGCGTCTCGGACACGGTCGCCCTGGAGGCCCGCAAGGTGCTGATGGCCGAGGGGCTGGTGGAGGGCCGCTCCGGCTCCGGGACCTATGTGCGCGAGCGGCCCGTGCCCCGGCGGGTGGCCCGCTCCGGGTTCCGGCCGGTCGGCGGCGCCACCCCCTTCCGGCAGGAGCAGTCCGACGCGGCCGCGCGCGGCACCTGGGAGTCCAGCAGCGAGCAGGCGGAGGCCGGCGCCGCGATCGCCGACCGGCTCGGCATCCACCTCGGCGACCGCGTGATGCGCACCCGGTACCTGTTCCGGGACGCGGGCGAGCCGATGATGCTCTCCACCTCCTGGGAGCCCCTCGCCGTCACCGGCCGCACCCCCGTGATGCTGCCCGAGGAGGGCCCGCTCGGCGGGATGGGCGTGGTCGAGCGGATGCGCGCCATCGACGTCGTCGTGGACAACGTCACCGAGGAGGTGGGCGCCCGCCCGGGCCTCGCCGAGGAGTTGCTCACCCTGGGCGGGGTTCCCGGCCATGTCGTCCTGGTGATCCAGCGGACGTACTACGCCTCGGGCCGCCCGGTGGAGACCGCGGACGTGGTCATCCCGGCCGACCGCTACCGGGCGTCCTACCATCTGCCGGTGAAGTAGCGCGGGTACCTCCTCGCCGTGAAGTAGCGCACACCCTTGCGATGGTTGACGACTTCACCACCCGGGTCCGGACCTGCGCCCCGGCGCTGCAATCCGGCCGTTCTCCCAGGTGGCCCCGGCCGTCTCCGGTATGCCCGCGACCCGAAGCAGGAGGCGCACGAACGGCGCATTCGTTATCGTGCGCCCCCACCGTTCTGGCTGGTTGCGTACCTCTTTGTGAAAATGCGTATTCGCTGCGTAAAGGTTAGGCGTACGCTCGGGCATATGCGGAGTGCGGTTTCCTTAGCGGGGCGGGGATGGACGGGAGCCGGGAGATGCGGAGGGGCGCGATGACGGAAGGCACGGTCTCTCTCCCCTGGCTCGTCATACGGCAGGACGACAACGGCAATCGCTACCGCGTCGGCCGGTACGCGACCCGGGCCGAGGCGCAGAAGATCGCCGACAGTCTCGACGACCGCGGGCACAAGCAGCTCTACTGGGTCGAGCGCATCGGCCACAGCAACGGCAACGGGGACGGCGCCAGCCGGAACTGAGCCTCCCGTAGGCTCCGGCCCATGAGCGAACCGATCGTGGTGGTCGGGGCCGCCCTGCTCGACGCCGGCCGCCTCCTCGCGGCCCGCCGCAGCGCACCCCCCGAACTGGCCGGCCGCTGGGAACTCCCCGGCGGCAAGGTCGAGCCCGGCGAGTCCCCCGAGCACGCCCTGGTGCGGGAACTGCGCGAGGAGTTGGGCGTCGAGGCGGAGACGCTGACGCGGGTGCCGGGACAGTGGCCGTTGCACGCCCCGTACGTCCTCCAGGTGTGGACCGCCCGCCTCCACCCCGCGTCCCCCGCCCCCAAGCCCCTCCAGGACCACGACGAACTGCGCTGGCTGACACCGGAGCAACTCTGGACGGTCCCCTGGCTGCCCCAGGACGTACCGGCGGTACGCGAGGTGGCGCCCCTCCTGAGTCCGGGGCGCAGCCCCGACGAATAAGGGCGCGGGGAACTGCGCGACAAGCCACAACGCACCCGCAGCCGCCCGACACCCGCACCCCCGAGCTCATAGGCGCACGGCCCCCCGGCGTAAGCCATCCGCACCACAGTGCGCCCTCTCCCGCGGTAAGGCCCCCCGGTAATCGGGTATGTGCCCATTAACCCCACGAAACCGGACAGGGGTGGGCTCGCAGCCAGGTAAGCGACTGGGAAGTGATCGGTGTGATCGACACCGAAGGTGACACCGCCGACTGGACCTTTCCCGCGGAACCGGGCGCCGTGCGCACCGCCCGGACCGCGGTCCGTGACCAACTGCGAGGGTGGGGCCTGGACCCCCTCGCCGACATCACCGCCCTGCTCGTCAGCGAACTGGTCACCAACTCGCTGCGGCACGCCACCGGCCCCATCGGCGTCCGCCTGCTGCGGCCCGCAGCCCTCGGCGACCCGCTCCGCGTCGAGGTCTCGGACCCGCTCCCGGACCCGCCCCGCGAACGCGCCGTCGGCCCCGACGACGAGAACGGCCGCGGCCTGCAACTCGTCGCGGGCTCCGCACGCAGCTGGGGTACCCGGCCCGGCGTCAACGGCAAGACGGTCTGGTTCGAGCTGGCCGTACCCGGGTGATACGGGGTGAAGGGGGTGTACACGCGGTGTTACGCCGTCCACCCGCGCGGGTGGCTGATCAACGCATGCCGGAGTACGTGATTCGACGGCGTGTTCCCTGGTTAGAAGACTGGAAGTGTTGTCACGGTCCGGTCCGGAAATCGTCTGGACCGTGCTGTGATCGTGAACACCGTGTCAGGCGGCACCGTAGTGCTGGATACTGCGGGCAGCCGCATCCGGTGACCGGTGCCGGGCGCGGTGAGCTGGAGGGGACGGTTCGCGTGAGCGAGATACCAGCTAAGGCCACGGAGTCCGAGGACCCGTCGGACGGCGCGAGGACGGGGACCGCGGAGACAGCCGCGGCGGCCCCTGGCGACGCCATGTGGCAGAGCAGCCCGCCCGGCTCCATCTACGACTACATCAAGGTCGCCTCGTTCGCCATCGGCGCCGGCGGCCTGGTGGAGCAGTGGAGCCTGCGCGCCGAGCAGATCTTCGGCATCCCCGCCGAGCGCGCCGTGGGCATGGACCCCATCGAGGCGTTCATAGACCCGGACCTGCGCGAACGCGGCCAGCGGAAGATGGCCGAGATCCTGGACGGGCGGGAGTGGACCGGCGTGGTCCCGTTCCGGATGCCCGACACGGCCGACGGCGAGCGCGGTGAGGAGGGCATCGCCGAGGTCTACGTGATGCCCACCCGCACCGCCGAGGGCGAGAACGCGGCCGTGTGCATCGTGGTCGACGTCCGCACCCTGCGCAGCATCGAGACCGATCTCGCGGCCTCGCAGTCGATATTCGGTCAATCTCCGTTCGGCTTCCTGCTGATCGACCCCGACCTCAGGATCCGCCGCGCCAACGTACGGTTCTCCTCCATCTTCGGCGGCACCCCCGACGACCACCGCGGCAAGGGCGTCCACGACTACCTGCCGCGCTCCGAGGCCGAGCGGGTCGCGGCCACCCTGCGCCGGGTCCTGGAGACCGGCAACTCCATCACGGACATGCACGTCACGGGCTTCGTGCCGGGCTCCGAGGAGCGCCGGCACTGGTCCATCAACCTCTACCGGGTGCACAGCGGCAGCGGCCGCCCCATCGGCATCGCCTGGCTCGGCCAGGACATCACCGCCCGCCGCGCCGCCGCCCGCGAGGCCGCCGCCGCCCGGCGCAACCTCGCCCTCCTCAACGAGGCCGGTGCCCGCATCGGCAACTCCCTCGACCTGGAGACCACCGCCCGCGAACTCCTCGACGTGGTCGTGCCCGGCTTCTGCGACCTCGCCACCGTCGACCTCTACCAGGGCCTGCTGGCCGGCGACGAGACCCCGCCCGGACTCGCCGACGGCAGCGCCGAGTTGCGCCGGGTCGCCTTCGCCAGCGCGGTCTCCGACGCCCCCTTCGTGGGCGGCGGCGCCCCGGTCGCCCTCGGCGCGGTCCACCACTACCCCTTCAACTCCCCGTGCGCGGACGCCCTGCGCACCGCCCGCCCGCAGCACGTGCCGGCGGCGGAGGGCGGCCTGGTCCAGTCCACCCTGGCCGTGCCCATGGTCGCCCACGACACGGTCGTCGGACTCGCCCAGTTCGCCCGCACCAAGGGCAGCGAGCCGTTCGGCGACCGCGACCGGGACCTCGCCGTGGAGCTGGCCGCCCGCGCCGCCGTCTGTATCGACAACGCCCGCCTCTACCGGCGCGAGCACGAACGCGCGTTGATACTGCAGCGGTCCCTGCTCCCGCCCGGCGACCCGGAGGCCTCGGGTCTGGACATCGCCTGCCGCTACCTGCCCGGCAACGCGGCCACCGAGGTCGGCGGCGACTGGTTCGACGTCATCGAACTCCCCGGCCACCGCACCGCGCTGGTGGTGGGCGACGTGATGGGCCGGGGTCTACGCGCGGCGGTCGCGATGGGCGAACTCCGCACGGCGGTCCGCACGCTGGCCCTGCTCGACCTCGAACCGGCGGAAGTGCTCTCCGCGCTGGACGAGATCGCCCGCGGTCTCGGCACGCCCGGCGGGGTCCAGCAGGCCACCCGCGCGGCCCGTCAGCCCCGCGACGCCGACCTCTCCGAGGTCTACCTCGCGACCTGCGTGTACGCCGTCTACGACTCCGTCACCCGGCGCTGTACGTTCGCCAACGCCGGCCATCTGCCCCCGGTCCTGGTCGAACCCGGCGAGGACGCCCTGATGCTCGACGTCCCGCCCGGCATGCCGCTCGGCGTCGGCGGCGAACCCTTCGAGGAGGTCGAGGTCGAACTCCCCGAGGGAGCCCTCCTCGCCCTCTACACCGACGGCCTGGTCGAGTCCCGCGACCACCCCCTCGACGAGGGCCTGCAAGCCTTCGTCGGCGCCCTCACCGACCCCTCCCAGCCTCTTGAGGACGTCTGCGACCACGTCCTCAACACCCTCGACACGCACCACGGCGAGGACGACATCGCGCTGCTGATGGCACGTGTCCAGGGGCTGCCGGCGGAGTCGGTCGGCGACTGGACGCTGCCGCGCGAGCCCCGCAGTGTGGGCCGGGCCCGGGAGTACGCCCGCGGCCAGCTCCTCACCTGGGACCTGGAGCCGCTGGTCGACACGGCGGAGCTGCTCGTCAGCGAGCTGGTCACGAACGCGCTGCGGTACGGCGAGGGGGAGATAAGGCTCCGCCTCCTCCTCGACCGCACGCTGGTGTGCGAGGTGTGGGACTCGGGCCTGGTCCAGCCCCGTCGCCGCCGCGCCCGCGACACCGACGAGGGCGGCCGGGGGCTCCAGCTGGTCGGTCTCCTCAGCGCGGCGTGGGGCTCACGCCGGACGCCGCGGGGCAAGACGGTGTGGTTCGAACTCCCGCTCCCGGACGGCGAAACAGGCCTGACCGACCCTGCGGAGGCCTTGCTCAGCCTGTTCTGAGAAGGGGTGGTACCGGCCGGTCGTCCGATGCGGGCCGACGGGGGCCGATCGCGCAGTTCCCCGCGCCCCTTACACGGGGGCGGGGGGGCGACGGCCCAAGAAAACGCCCCCCACGGGGCCGGGGGGGACGCCGGGGGACCCCCCCCCCCCCCCC
>NZ_JBSHBL010000055.1:0-71909 GCF_053611985.1 Streptomyces sp. NPDC054770 | reverse complement strand
TCCCCGGGGGGGTTGCTTTTGGGGGTGGGGGGGGTGGGGGGGGGGGGTGGGTGGGGGGGTACAATCCCATGCACCCGGGCGCGCTGGCCCGGGCCGGGCGGCGGCGCCGGGATGCTGATGCCCTGGTAGCCGCGGCGCTCGCCGTGCACGTCGTGGTCGTTGGAGAGCTTCTCGCCGGCCCGGGCGAAGGCGAGCAGCTCGCGGTTGCCGGCGGCCACCCAGTGGCCGCCGTAGGTGTCGGACCAGGCCAGCGGGCAGCCGGTGTGGAACTCCTGGGTCTTCTCCTCGAAGTGATGCCGGTACTCGGGGGCGTGCCGGTCGAAGTGGACCCGGGGCTGTTTGCGGGCCTCGTCGCCCGTGTCGTCCGGTGCGGTCGTCATGGAGTCGCTTCCTCTCGGTCCGCCGGGTGCGGCTCAGAACACGCTGATGGCGCGTTCGGGGCAGGAGCGGACGGCCTCGACCACCGCGTCCTCCTGGTCTGCGGGGACGTCCTCGGTGACCGGTGAGGAATGCCCGTCGATCTCGCTCAGTTCGAAGACCTTCGGCGCCCGCATGGCGCACAAGGTGTGGCCCTGGCACCGTTCGGGGTCGACGCGTACCTTCATGTGTCTCACCTCCGGGTTCATTTCACGTCGGCCATCGACTTGCCGACGCTCGCGAGGGTGGCCGGCTTGCCGTAGTCGGCCTTGTACTTGTAGGTGGGGGCGTCGCAGCGGTAGGTACCGGTGGTGGGCTTGAAGTCCGCGAGCTGCCAGCCCTTCGCGGTGGCCTCGACGATCGTGTAGCACTTCGAGGGGAGGTCCGACCTGCTCAGGTCGGCCGGTGCCTGGAGTCCGCCGCCGGTCCAGGCGGTCTGCTTGACCGCGTTGTCGTACACGCAGGTGCGGGTCAGCTCGGCGCAGTCCCGGGCGGAGGCGGCGAACAGCAGCCAGGCGGAGAAGGCACGCAGCACCGGGTAGGTGACCTGCTTGCCCGGCGCGTACTTCTTGAAGAGGTCGAGAACCTGCTGGGTGGCCGGGTTGTCGGCGGCGCTCTCCAGCGGTGCGGTGGCGAAGAGTTCGGCGTAGTTGTGCTGCTTGGCCAGGGCGGGGCCGGCGAGTTGCAGGAAGGCGGGACCGTAGGCGTTGCTGTTGGCGTCGATCCAGTCGGGCGTGTAGCCGATGTCGGTGAGCGCCTGCTCCAGCTTGGCGAGGCTCGCGAAGTCCCCGAGGAAGACGAGGCCCTTGACGCCCTTGTTCTTGATGGACTGGGCGTACGGGGTCCAGTCGGAGACGCCTGCCGCCGGGTAGAGGTCGTTGTAGGAGACCTTCCCGCCGAGGCCGCCGACGGCCTCCTTGAACTGGGCGGACATCACCTTGGTGACCGGGGAGTCGCCGGAGATGATGCCGACCTGCTGCGCGGAGTCGGGGTACTTGTCCTTCAGCAGCCAGGTGTAGTAGCCCGCGTACTGGAAGTAGCCGGGGGCGGCGCCGCCGGAGAGGACCTGGAGGTCGGAGCCGATGGCGCCGATCTGGCTGGACTGGGTGGGGAAGGCGGGCAGCAGACACTTCAGGCGGTCCTGCACCCCGAGGGCGTCCAGCGCGGAGCCGCCGCCGACCAGTGCGAAATCGGACGTGCAGGCCTTCAGGACCGCTTGGCGGACCTGGGTGAGCGCGCTGTCCCGGGTGACGGCGACGATCTTGCGGCCGTTGATGCCGCCCGCGGCGTTGCACCAGGAGGTGAACACCTTGGCGGCGTCGGGGAACTCGGAGTTCTTGGTGTAGCCGATGTCGGACATCACGCCGACCTGGATGCTCGTGCCGGTGACGCCCTGGACGGACGAGGACTTGGCGGTGCCGGGGCCGCAGACGTTCTTCAAGGTGCCGAAGTCGGCCGATGCGGTGGACGCGCCCGCGGCGGGCGTCGCCGTCCCGGCGGCGGACTGCGTGCCGTCGTCGGATCTGGTCGAGCAGCCGGCCAGCAGCACCGCGGTCACGGTGACCGCGCCGATCAGCAGCCTGCGCATGGTGCCTCCTCGAAGGGCTCGGACGACGTCGTCCGAGGGAGGTGCGGTGGTGCGGGGTCAGGTGACCGCGCCGCTCGCCTTCAGGGCGAGGATGCGGTCCCAGTCGTAGCCGAGCTCGGCGAGGATCTCCTCGGTCTGCGCGGCGAACTCCGGTGCGGGGCCGAGGCGTGTGTCCTCGACGTCGAACTGGACGGGACTGGCGACGAGTTCGAGGTCACCGGCCCGCCCGAGGTAGCCGTTGGCGCGGGCCTGGGGGTCGGCGGCGGCCTGGAGGGTGTCCTGGACGGGGGCCCAGGGCCCGTCCAGGGCGGCGAACCGCTCGGACCATTCGGCGAGGGTGCCGCCCGCGATGATCTCCCGGAGGATCTTCACCGCCTCTTCGGTGTGCTCGGCGATGGCCTCGCCGGTCGCGAACCGGGGGTCCTCGGTGAGGTCCGGCCGGCCCAGGCACTGGCAGACGCTCGGCCAGAACCTGACGGGCTGGAGCATGACGAAGGAGATGTAGCGGTCGTCGGCCGTCCGGTAGAGCCCCGAGAGCGGGTTGCGGGGCGAACCATGGGCACTGGGGCGTACGCCTTCCCAGGCCCGCTCCAGGTGCAGGGAGAGGCCGATGGCGTGGCCCAGCGCCCACAGGCCGCTGCCGAGCAGGGAGACGTCCACCACCGCCGCTTCCCCGGTGCGCTCGCGGCGTAGCAGGGCGGCGGCGATACCGCCGGCCAGGTTGGTACCGGAGATGGTGTCGCCGTAGGCCGGTCCGGGCGGGCTGATCAGGCCCTCGGTGCCGGGCGGGGTGATGCTGGCGGCGGTGCCGGCGCGGGCCCAGAAGGCGGTCATGTCGTAGCCGCCCCTGTCCGCCTCGGGGCCGCGCGGCCCGAGGGCGCTCCCCCGGGCGTACACGACACGGGGGTTGACGGCACGGATGTCGTCGACGTCGATGCCGAGCCGGGCCCGGGAGGCGGGCATGAAGCTGGTGAGGAACACGTCGGCGTCCTCGGCCAGTTCGTACAGCACCTCGCGGCCCTCGGGCCGGGCGATGTCGAGGCCGATGGACCGCTTGCCGCGGTTGGCGTGCGCGACGTTGGGGTTGGGGTCGCCGTCGACCCGGAAGGTGCCGGTCTGGCGCAGTCCGCGCTGCGGATCGCCGTTCACGGCGTGCTCGACCTTGACGACGTCCGCGCCCCAGTCGGCGAGCACGGCCCCGGCCGAGGGCACGAAGCCGTACATCGCGACTTCGAGGACCCGGATGCCCTCCAGAGGCCTCATACCTGCTCCAGGGGCACGATGACCCGGGCGAAGGACTTCTCCTCCAGGAACTCCTCGAATCCGGAGCGCCCGCTCTCCCGGCCGACGCCGGACTGCTTGTAGCCGCCGAAGGGCACGTCGGGGGCGAAGTAGTTGCCGCCGTTGATGGAGAAGGTGCCGGTGCGGATGCGGCGGGCGACGCGGATCGCGCGCTCGTCGTCGGCGCTGTGCACGGCGCCGGACAGGCCGTAGCGGGAGTTGTTGGCGATCCGGACCGCGTCCTCCTCGTCCTCGAAGGGGATCACGGCGAGGACGGGGCCGAAGACCTCCTCCTGGGCGATCTCGCTGTCCGGGTCGACGTTCGCCAGGAGGGTGGGTTCGTAGAAGTAGCCCGGCTCGATCCGGTTGCCGCCCCGGACGAGGGTCGCGCCCGCCTCGACGGCCCGCCGCACCATGCCGTCGACCTTGTCGCGCTGCTGCTCGCTGATCAGCGGGCCCATGGTGGTCTTGGGGTCGGTCGGGTCGCCGACGGTGACGCGTGCCATGCCGGCGGCGACCAACTGCACGATCCTGTCGTGGTGTTCGCGTGGTACGAGCAGCCGGGAGGTGAGGGCGCAGCCCTGGCCGGAGTGGGAGCAGATGGTGAATGCGGCGAACATGCCCGCCTTCACGAAGTCGGCGTCCTCCAGGATGATCATGGCTGACTTGCCGCCGAGTTCGAGGAAGACCCGCTTCACGGAGTCCGCGGCGGCGGCCATGATCCGGCGTCCGGTGGTGGTGGCGCCGGTGAAGGTGACCACGTCGACGTCGGGATGGGTGGTGAGCAGCTCGCCGACCTCGGGGCGGGCGGAGCTGAGCACGTTGATGACGCCGGGCGGTATGTCGGTGTGTTCGGCGATGAGTTCACCGAGCGCGAGGGTGGTGAGCGGGGTCTGCGGGGCGCCCTTGAGGACGACGGTGCAGCCCGCGGCGAGGGCGGGGGAGATCTTGGCGAGGGCGAGCTGGTTGGGGTAGTTGTACGGCAGGATCGCGGCGACGACACCGGCCGCCTCCTTCTCCACCCAGCGGTGGTGGCGCTGGCCGCGCGACTCGATCTCGCCGAGGTCCTCGGTGAACTCGTAGTTCTCCAGCAGGTCCGCGTAGAAATTCACGATGCCGATGGGCTCGTCGAGTTGGGGGCCGTGGGTGAGCTGGCGGGGGGCGCCGACCTCGGCGATGGTCAGTTCGCGCAGTTCCTCGCGGTGCTCGTCGAGCGCCCGGTGGAGCTGGCGCAGGCAGCGCAGCCGCAGGTCCCGGTCCGTGGACCAGTCGGTGGTGTCGAAGGCGCGGCGGGCGGCGGCGACCGCCGCCTCGGCGTTGGCCGTGGTGGCATCGGGGGCGTGGCCGAGCAGCTCACCCGTGGCGGGGTTGTAGGTGGGGAACGTGGTGTCGGCGGTGAGGAGCTTGCCGTCGATCAGCTGGGACCTGCCGGCGGGCGCGCTCACAGCCGCACCAGCGATCCGCCGTCCACGGCGAGCACCTGGCCGGTGACCCAGGACGCGTCGTCGGAGAGCAGGAACACCAGCGCGCCCGCCTGGTCCGCGGGGGTCCCCATCCGTTTGAGGGGGAAGGACTGCACCATGGCCGTGCGGTGCGCTTCCGGGATGATGCTGCGGGTGGCCTCGGTGTCCGTCGGCCCTGGCGCGATGGCGTTGACCCGGATGCCGCGCGGGCCGAGTTCGGAGGCCAGCGAGACGGTGAGGTGGTTGATGCCGGCCTTGGCGAGCCCGTAGAAGCCGGTGGCCTGCCAGGCCGCGGTGGACGACTGGTTGACGATCGCCGCGCCCTCCTTCAGGTGCGGCAGCACGGCGCGGGTGACGTGCAGCGCGCCGAGCAGGTTCACCTTGAGGAACCGGTCCAGGTAGTCGTAGTCGACGGTGACGACGCCCTCGCGGCGCATCCCGTGGAAGATCGCCGCGTTGTTGACGAGGTGGTCGATCCTGCCGTACTCGGCGATCACGGTGGCGGCGAGCTGCTCGGCGGAGGCGGGGTCGGCGACGTCGACCGCGACGAAGAGCGCGTCGCCGATGTCCTTGGCGACGCGCCTGCCCTGCTCCTCGTTGAGGTCCGCCACCACGACCCGCGCGCCCTCGGCGGCCAGCGCCCGGGCGTATCCCTCACCGATGCCCTGGCCGGCCCCGGTGACGATCACCACCTTGTTCTTCAACCGCATCGCAGCCTCCATGCTCGGTTGGCATGGAAACTACATTCTCATTTTCGGCTAATCAAGGATTCGAACACGAGAATCTGATGCTCTTGCACTTCCCGCCGCAACCGCCAGGAGAATAAGATTCTCGCCGACGAAAGGGGAGTTTCCATGATCGATTCGAAGGCCGTGAGCCCGTCGCTCGGCGTGGAGTTCACGGGCGTCACGGACCCGCTCGACGACACCTTCGTTCATCGCTGCGTCGAGGCGCTCAAATGGCGGGGCGTGCTCGTCGTGCGCGGGCTGCACCTCGACGACGAGCAGCAGCTGGCGTTCAGCCGCAGGCTCGGCGAGGTGGTCGCGCTGCGCGGCCAGGAGATCTTCCCCATCTCGATCAATCCGGCGAAGAGCGCGAGCGCCAAGTACCTCAAGGGCGCGTTCTTCTGGCACCTCGACGGCACCAGTGACGACGTGCCCGTCAAGGCGACCACGCTCACCGCCCGGCACGTGGCCACGGTCGGCGGCGGCACGGACTTCGCCAGCACCTACGCCGCGTGCGAGAACCTGCCGGTCAAGGACCGCGAACGCTACGAGAGCCTGCGGGTGGTGCACACCTTCGAGGCGGCGCAGCGGCTGGTGACCCCGGACCCCACCCCGGAGGAACTGGCCGGCTGGCGCACCCAGCCCGCCCACGAGATGTCCCTGGTGTGGCGGCGCCGGGACGGCCGCCGCTCCCTCGTCGCCGGCGCCACCGCCGACCACGTCGTCGGCATGGACCCCGAGGAGAGCCGCGCCCTCCTGGACGACCTGCTCGACTGGACCACCCAGGACCGGTTCCGCTACACCCACGACTGGGAGGTCGGCGACCTGGTCGTGTGGGACAACACCGGGATCCTGCACCGGGCGCTGCCCTACGACGAGAGCTCCGAGCGGCTGCTGCACCGGACCACCGTCGTCGGCGACGAGGCGTTCGCATGAGCGGGGCGGCGGAAGCGGCCCGCACGGCGGTCGTCACCGGCGGCGCCTCCGGCATCGGTCAGGCCATCGTCCGCCGTCTCACCGCCGACGGACTGAAGGTCGCCGTCTTCGACCTGGCCCCCGGCACCGGCGACTGCGCGTTCACCGTCGACGTCACCGACCGGGCGCAGGTCGACAAGGCGATGGACGCGGTGCGCGAGCGTCTCGGCCCGGTCTCGGTGCTGGTCAACGCGGCCGGCCGGGACGGCTTCACCCGCTTCGCCGAGCTCTCCTTCGCCGACTGGCAGCGCGTCGTGGACGTCAACCTCAACGGGGTGTTCCACTGCGTCCAGTCGGCGCTGCCGGACATGTGGGAGGGCCGCTGGGGCCGGATCGTGAACATCTCCTCGTCCAGCGCGCACTCCGGGCAGCCGTTCATGGCGCATTACGTCGCCGCCAAATCCGCGGTGAACGGACTGACCAAGTCCCTGGCACTGGAGCTGGGCCCGCGCGGCATCACCGTCAACGCGATCCCGCCCGGTTTCATCGACACCCCGATGCTGCGCACGGCCGAGCGCAACCAGCGCCTCGGCGGCACCGTCGAGGAACACATCGCGCGCACCCCCGTACGCCGGGTCGGCCGGCCCGAGGACATCGCCGCGACCTGCTCCTTCCTGGTCAGCGAGGAGGCCGGCTACATCACCGGCCAGATCATCGGCGTGAACGGGGGCCGCAACACATGACGAGGCTGTCGCCGATACCGTACGAGGAATGGGACGCCGAGGCCCTGCGCCCGCTCACGGGCGGCCGCACCGTCCCGCCGTCCAACGCCCTCGGCCTCCTGCTGAACCATCCGCGCCTGGCCAAGGCGTTCCTGACCTTCAGCACCCAACTGGTCTACCGCGGCACGCTGCCGGACAGGATGCGCGAACTGACGGTCCTCCGGGTCGCCTGGCGCAACCGCTGCCGGTACGAATGGGCCCACCACGTCCTGCTGGCCCGGGAGGCCGGCATCACGGACGAGGAGGTGGAAGAGGTGCGCCGGGGCGCGGACACCCTGGTGAACAGGGCGGTGGACGAACTCGACACCACCTCCTCCCTCTCCGACGCGCTCTACGCGGAACTGGCGAAGGAACTGGACGAACGGCAGCTGATGGAGTTCGTGTTCGTCGTCGGCGCGTACCGCCTGCAGGCCATGGCGTACAACACCTTCGATGTGGAGCCCGATGCGGGCATGGACGACGGCGGGATGGCCGGGGAAGGGTGAGCACGCAGCGTCCCCCGCACCCGGACCGGCCCCTCCGGGTCGTCCAGTGGGCCACCGGAAACATCGGTACGCGCTCACTGCGTGCCGTTCTGGACCATCCGCGCATGACGCTGGCCGGAGTGTTCGTCAGCGGTCCGGACAAGGCCGGGCGCGACGCCGGCGAACTCTGCGGGACCGGCCCGACGGGAGTCGTCGCCACCGCCGACCCCGACGAGATACTCCGGCTGCGCGCCGACTGCGTGCTCTACATGCCCCGGGCGACCGACCACGACGACCTGTGCGCCCTGCTGGCGTCCGGCGCGAACGTGGTGACCACGACGGGCGGATTCCACCACCCGGCCGGCCTGGATCCCGCCCTGCGGAGCAGAGTCCAGGAGGCCTGCGGCCGGGGCGGCACGTCGCTGCACGCCACCGGCAGCAGTCCGGGCTTCATCACCGAGGCGGTACCGCTCGTCCTGGCCTCCGTGCAGCGACGCCTCGAGAAGCTGACCATCCACGAGTACGCCGATCTGTCCCGGCGGAACTCACCGGGCCTGCTCTTCGACGTGATGGGCTTCGGCGCGGCACCGGACGGTGCGTTCGACGAAGGCCGCCTGGCGCACGTCAGGTCGGGTTTCGGGCCCTCCCTGCGGCTGGTGGCCGACGCCCTGGGCCTGCCCCTCGAATCCGTCGAGGCCCGGGGCCGGATCGCCACCGCCACCCGCACGACCGCCATCGCAGCCGGAGTCCTGCGGGCGGGGACGGTGGCCGCGCAGCGCATCACGCTCTCCGGTCGCCACGCCGGACGTACGCTGCTGGAGTTCAACGCGACCTGGTACTGCACCACAAACCTCGACGAGGCCTGGGACCTCCGTCCCACCGGCTGGCACCTGAAGGTCGACGGCGACACGCCCCTGGACGTCGACATGCGGTTCCCGGTACCGCTGGAGCGGCTGGCCGCCGTCTCCCCCGGCTACACCGCACACCGGGCGGTCAACGCCGTGCCCGCCGTGTGCGCGGCCGCCCCCGGCATCCGTACGACGGCGGACCTCCCCCTGTTCACCGCGGACCTCAGCCCTGCTTCAGGCGGTCCTTCATCTCGTCCAGCCGGGTCAGGATCGGATAGCCGCCCACGCTGAGGGCGTTGCCGTGCCCGGTCTGGTGGATGTCGAAGACGGACTGGAGGGCGGCGTAGAAGCCCTGTACGTCGAGGGTCTGGTTCACCGCGCGCTTGGCCTGGCGCAGGCCGAAGGGCGGCATCCGGGCGATCCGTCGCGCCAACTCGTCCGTCTCGGTGGCGAGTTCGGTCAGGGGAACGACCCTGTTGACCATGCCGACCTGTTCGGCCTCGTGCGCGGTCAGGGGGCGACCGGTGAAGAGGATCTCCTTGGCCTTGCGGGGTCCCAGCTCCCAGGTGTGGCCGTGGTACTCGACCCCGCCGATGCCCATGTGGACCACCGGATCGGAGAACTCCGCGTTCTCGGCGGCCACGATCAGGTCGCACGGCCAGCACAGCATCAGCCCGGCCGCGATGCACTTGCCCTGGACTGCCGCGATGGTGGGCTTCGGGATGTTGCGCCACTTCAGCGAGTATTCGAGATAGCGACGGGTCTCGGCTTCGTAGATCCACTCAAGGGTGATCTCGCCGGGTCCGGGCCAGCGGTCCTTGAGGTCGTGGCCTGCGGAGAAGTGCCGGCCGTTCGCCCTGAGCACGACCACCCGTACCTCCTCGTCCCTGGCCGCGCGGGTCCAGGCGGCGTCGAGGTCGTCGAGGAGGGCCATGGTCTGGGCGTTGGCGGCCTCGGGCCGGTTGAGGGTGATCGTCGCGATGCCGTCCTCGGCGTCGTACAGGATCTGGTCCATGGCGGGTGTCCTCTATCGCGGCAGGCCGAGGATGCGCTCGGCGACGATGTTGCGCTGGATCTCGCTGGTGCCGCCCGCGATGGTGCCGGCGAAACTGCGCGCGTACCGCTCGAACCAGCTGGAGATGAACGCCTCGTTGTTCATGTGGTGGTACGGCCCGGTGCGGGCGGGATGCGACAGGGCGTCGGTGCCGTGAGCTTCCAGGGCGTGCAGGGAGGCGGACTGGACGGCCTCGGAGCCGAGCAGCTTGAGCACGGAGAGCTCGGCGGGGTCCCGGTCCGGGCCGAGTTGCCGGTAGCCGAGCAGCCGCAGCGCCTGGAGGTCCATGAGGAGGGTGGCGTACCAGTCCTGGCCGGCGCCGACGTCGGCGGCGTCCTGCACCAGGTCCTCCAGGCGTTCGGCGAACGACAGCCACAGCAGGGTGCGTTCGTGCCCCAGGGAGCCGTTGGCCACCCGCCAGCCCTCGTTCAGCGGCCCGACGAGGTTCTCGCGCGCCACCCGGACGTCGGTGAAGAACACCTCGTTGAAGTCGAGGTCGTCCTCGGCGGCGATCGAGCCGAAGGGACGTCGTACGACGCCCTCGGTGGCCGTGGGGATCAGCAACGCGCTGATCCCCTTGTGCTTGGGGGCGTCGGGGTCCGTGCGGACGAAGGCGAGCAGGACGTCGGCGTCGTGGGCGCCGGAGGTCCAGATCTTCTGGCCGTTGACGGTGAAGGTGTCGCCGTCCAGCACCGCTCGGGTGCGAAGGGAAGCCAGGTCGGAGCCGGCCTCGGGCTCGCTCATGCCGAGCGCGGCGGTGATCTCGGCGCGCAGGATCGGCACGGCCCAGCGGCGCTTCTGCTCCTCGGTGCCGAAGGTGATCAGGGATGCGGCGATGATGCCGAGGCCCTGCGGGTTGAAGCTGTGGTAGATCCGGCGGCGGGCCAACTCCTCCAGGTGCGCGAGCTGTTGCGGCAGGGTGGCACCGCGCCCGCCGAACTCCGGTGGCTGGCCGGGCAGCAGCCAGCCCGCGTCGAACAGGGTGCGCTGCCAGCGGCGCGCCCAGTCGGGGACGTGGGCGCTGGAGCGGGAGCGGGTCCGCGCCGCGCCCTCGGCGGGGAGGTTGGCATCCAGGAAGGCGGAGAACTCGGCGCGGAAGTCGGCCACTTCGGGGTCGTCGGCGAGTCTCATGAGGCCAGCAGCGCCTTCCTGTGCGCGGACGCGGTGCCGAGGAGCAGGTCGCAGGCCTGGGCCCGCTTCAGGTGGTACTGGAGTTCGTTCTCCCAGGTGAAGCCCATGGCCCCGAAGAGCTGCAACCCGTGCCGGAAGACCAGGCGCTGGCACTCCCCGGCCGCGGCCTTGGCCATGTGGGCGGCCCGGGTGCGCCGGGGGTCGTCCTCGGCGATGGTCAGGGCGGAGAAGTGGGTGAGGGCTCGGGCGCGCTCGATCGCCACGTGCATGTCGGCGGCCTTGTGCTTGACGGCCTGGAAGGAGCCGAGCGGACGGCCGAACTGCACCCGCTGCTTCACGTGGTCCAGGGTCAGGTCGAGGATCCGGCGGCAGGCGCCGACCGCGGTGGCGGCAAGGCCGGTCAACGCCAGGTCGGGAACGCCCTCGGCGAGGGCACCGGCGTCGACGGCCTCGACATGGGCCAGGTGCAGGTTCGGGTCGAGCGCGGGGACCCGCCGCACCGCCAGTTCGGCTCCTGATACGACGACCACGCCGTCCGGCGTGAGCAGCGCGACCTCGTCGGCGCGGTCGGCGTCCAGGACGTACCGCCCGGTGCCGTCGAAGACCGCCGTGCCGCTGCCTTCGGGGAGGCGGCCGGTCAGCGGGGCGAACCAGGTGGCCGCGGCCAGGAACGGGGTCGGGTCGGCGGCGTAGCCCAACTCCTCCAGGATGAGGGCGAGTTCGAACGGGGGTGCCTCCAGCCAGCCGAGCCGCCGGTAGGTGCTCCACTGCTGCTCTTCGGGCCGGCCGCGGACCTTGGCGACCGTCTCGCGCACCGTGCGCCGCAGCAGCTGTTGGTCCTCGTCGAGTTCGTACTCCACGCCCGCCTCCGCCCTGTCGTACCGGTGGCCGCACGCCGGGCGCGAGCCCGGATCGGGCGAGAATAGCATTCTCGCTACGCGAAAGTAATGGTCTCGTTTCTTACAGAAGGCGATTCGGTAGGGGGAGTGCCCCTGCTTTTCACATGCGTGGAGTACCGTTCTACTCATGAGTGCCGTCCCCGCAGAACCGGTCGAGACCCCCGAGCCCGCCTGGCGGCAGCGCGCCGTCGAGCGCTCCACCCGGGCCGCGAAGCTGCGCGCCGAGCAGCGCGTCCAGCGGTTCCTCGACGCCGCCCAGGAGCTGATCGCCGACAAGGGCACCACCGACTTCACCGTGCAGGAGGTCGTGGAGCGCTCCCGGCAGTCGCTGCGCAGCTTCTACCAGCACTTCGACGGCAAGCACGAGCTGCTGCTCGCCCTCTTCGAGGACGCGCTCTCCACCTCGGCCGCCGAGATCCGGGAGAAGGCCGCCGCGGGGCGGGACCCTCTGGAGCGGCTGAAGATCGCGGTCGACCTGCTGTACGGCTCCTCCACGCCGCGCAAGGGCCAGCAGTCCCCGCTCTTCACGGACTTCGCGATCCAGCTGCTGGTCACCCACCCGGACCAGGTGGCCACCGCCCATCTGCCGCTGCTCGCCTACTTCACGGAGCTGGTCGAGGAGGCCGTCGAGGCCGGTCAGGCCGTGACCGCGAAGCCGCGGCGCACCGCGTCCCTGATCATGCAGACCGCGATGTTCACGGCCCAGGCCCCCGCGGCACCGGTCGGGGCACACCCCTCCCCCATCACCGCCGAGGAGGTGTGGGCGTTCTGCCTGGGCGGACTCCGGGGGCCCGGCACGACAGAGGGCCCGGCCACGACCGCACCGGCAACGACGGCACCGGACACGACCGCACCGGCCGAGGACGCCCCCGCGACGAAGGCGACTGCGACTAGGGCGACCGCGGCAACGGCACGTAAGGCGGCCCCGGCGAAGAAGACGACGGCCACGCCGCAGAAGCGGGCCGCCGCCGCGAAGAAGGCCGCTCCGGCGAAGAAGGCAACCGCTACGAAGGCCACCCGCTCCCAGGCGTGACCCGGCCGGTCCAGGGCCTCCGCGATATCGCCCGCGGGGGCCTTTTGCCGTCCCACGGGACCCACCGCCGCACCGCGAGCGACATCTCTCTCCCCCCGGATCCCCCCTCACCCTTCCCCAACTCCCCCAACTCCCCCGGCAGAACCGGACCTTGAAGCCTCGCCCCCTTGACGGCCCCTTTCGGTCTGACCTTTGATATGTTTCGCATATCAGCCGCCGGCAGAGGGGTTCCCCGCCGTGGACTTTGAGCTGACCGAGGACCAGGAGACGATCCGCAAGGCCGTGACCGGTCTCCTGCGCGACTTCGACGACCGGTACTGGATGGAGAAGGACCGCGATCACGCCTTCCCCGAGGAGTTCTACGACGCCGTCGCGGGCGGCGGCTGGCTGGGCATCACCGTCCCGGAGGCGTACGGCGGCCACGGCCTCGGCATCACCGAGGCGACGCTGCTGCTCGAGCAGGTCGCCCGCTGCGGCGGAATGAACGCGGCCAGCTCGATCCACATGTCGATCTTCGGCATGCACCCCGTCGTCGTGCACGGCTCCGAGGAGCTCAAGCGGCGCACCCTGCCCCGGATCGCCGACGGCGACCTGCACGTCTGCTTCGGCGTGACGGAACCGGGCGCGGGCCTGGACACGACGCGCATCACGACGTACGCCCGCCGGGACGGCGGCCACTACGTCGTCAGCGGCCGGAAGGTGTGGATCTCGAAGGCGCTGGAGTCAGAGAAGATCCTGCTGCTGACCCGTACGTCGAAGGTCGACGAGGTCGAGAAGCGCACGGACGGCATGACGCTGTTCCTCACCGACCTCGACCGCGAGCGGGTCGACATCCGCCCCATCCCGAAGATGGGCCGCAACGCCGTCACGTCGAACGAGCTGTTCATCGACGAGCTGCGCATCCCGGTCGAGGACCGGGTCGGCGAGGAGGGCCACGGCTTCCGCTACCTCCTCGACGGCCTGAACCCCGAGCGGATGCTGATCGCCGCCGAGGCGCTCGGCATCGGCCGGGTGGCCCTGGACCAGGCCGTGCGGTACGGCAGGGAGCGGGAGGTGTTCGGCAGGCCGATCGGGATGAACCAGGGCATCCAGTTCCCGCTCGCCGACTCCCTCGCCCGGCTCGACGCGGCCGAGCTGGTGCTGCGCAAGGCGACCTGGCTCTACGACCAGGGCCGGCCGTGCGGACGCGAGGCGAACACCGCCAAGTACCTGTGCGCGGACGCCGGGTTCACCACCGCCGACCGGGCGCTCCAGACCCACGGCGGCATGGGCTACTCCGAGGAGTACCCGGTCGCCCGCTACTTCCGCGAGGCACGGCTGATGCGGATCGCGCCCGTCAGCCAGGAGATGGTCCTGAACTACCTGGGCGAGCACACCCTGGGACTGCCCCGAAGCTACTGAGGAGTTGGGGATGACCGACCGAACGGATCTGTTCGATCTCACGGGGCGCTCGGCGCTGGTGACCGGCGCCGCCGGCGGCATCGGCTCGGCGGTCGCCGAGGCGCTCGCCCGGGCCGGGGCGGCGGTGCTCGTGACCGACGTCGACCAGGCGGCTGCGGCGGCCGTCGCCGGGAAGATCTCCGCAGCCGGACTGACCGCGGACAGCGCCGCGCTCGACGTGACCGACCGCGCGAGCGCCGACGCGGCGGTGTCCCGGGCCGCCGCGCTCGCCGACGGCACCCTGCACATCCTCGTCAACAACGCGGGGATCACCGCGCCCGCCATGTTCGCGAACCTGGAGGAGGACGCCTTCCGGCGGCTCCTGGACATCCACGTCCTGGGCAGCTTCCACTGTGCGCAGGCCGCGCTGCCCTTCCTGCCCGACGACGGACGCGGCCGCATCATCAACGTCACCTCGTCGGCCGGGATCGTCGGCACCCTCGGACAGGTCAACTACTCCGCCGCCAAGGCCGGCATCATCGGCCTCACCAAGTCCCTGGCCCGCGAACTGGCCCGCAGGCGCATCCTGGTGAACGCCCTCGCGCCACTGGCCGCGACCCCGATGACGGAGACCATCCGGACGAACGAGAAGTTCGCCGCCCAGATGCTGGCCCGGATCCCGCTCGGGCGCTGGGCGGAGCCCGAGGAGGTCGCGGGGGCGTTCGTCTTCCTCGCCTCCGACGCGGCCTCCTTCATCACCGGGCAGGTACTGCCGGTCGACGGGGGGATGGTCATGTGACAGCCCCGGACGTCCCTGTGTTGAATGGTTCAGCCTAAACGGATGTACGACGAGAGGCCTGAACCCGTGCCCAGCGCCGAGCCCTCCCCCCGCACCCCGCGCTTCGACACGCTGACCGTGCCGAAGGCGTCGGACGTGCTGGCCGCGGAGGTCCGCGAGCGGATCCTGTCCGGGGAGATCGGGGAGGGCACGGCACTGCCCCCGGAGCGCCAGCTGGTCGAGCAGACCGGGCTGAGCCGGGCCACCGTACGCGAGGCGCTGCGGATCCTGGAGGTCGAACGACTCCTTGAGATCAGGCCGGGGCGCGGCGGCGGGGCCTTCGTGCACCGGCCGGGGCGCGAGTCCCTGGCGAACACCGTGCGGCTGGTGATCCGTGGGCAGCAGATCCGGCTGGCGGCGCTGCACGAGACCCGGGAGGCGATCGAGCCGACCTGCGCCGCGCTGGCCGCGCGGCGGCGCACCGAGCAGGACCTGGCCGAACTGGACGCCGCAAACGCGGAGTTGACGGAGGCCGGTGACGACGCCCAGCGGTTCCTGCGGGCGAACGTGCGCTGGCACAACGCGGTGGCGCGGGCGGGCGACAACGAGCTGCTCATCGGGGTCATGAGCGCGCTCTCGCAGTCGATCCACGCGGCCACCGACCTGGAGCGGTTCACGGCGGCCGACATCCGTGAGGTCACCGCGCGGGCGCACGCCCGGATCACCGACGCGATCCGGGCCGGCGACGAGGCCGCGGCGATGCGGCGGATGTCCCGGCACGTGTGCGGTTTCGCCCGAGCGGCGGCGGAGGTGGACGTGCGCGAGCACGTGGAGCTGGCCGACCCCGAAAACTGACCTACCCCGAAGGCTGACGGACACCGCACCGGTCAGGGGTGCGACCACAGCATGCGAGAATTCCATTCTCATTTTCGCGCAACACCATTGACAGTTACGGCCTGACCTTTAATAGCATCGCTGCCATGAGCGAGGTGAGTCCCGTACTGACCGTGACCGCCGACGGCGACGTCCGCATCGTCACCCTGAACCGTCCGGAACGTCTCAACGGTGTGTCCGAGGAACTCCACCGCAGGCTGTCCGAGGTGTGGCGCGAGCTCGCCGACGACACCAAGGCGCGGGCCGTCGTACTCACCGGCGCGGGCCGGGCGTTCAGCGCGGGCGGCGACTTCGACCATCTGCGCCGCCACCATGACGATCCCGAGCTGCGCGAACGGTCGATCCGGCTCGACCGGACCATCCAGACGGAGCTGATCCGCTTCCCGCTGCCCGTCGTCGCGGCCGTCAACGGCCCTGCGGTGGGGCTGGGTTGCTCACTGGCGCTCGGCTGCGATCTCGTCCTGATGGCCGAGGACGCCTACCTCGCCGACCCGCACGTCTCGGTCGGTCTGGTGGCGGGCGACGGCGGGGTCACCCTGTGGCCGCTGCTGACGAGCCTGCTCCGGGTGAAGGAGTACCTGTTCACCGGGGACCGTATCCCGGCCGCCACCGCGGTCGGACTCGGGCTCGCCAACCGGGTCGTGCCGACCGCCGACCTGATGCCCGAGGCGCTCGCGCTGGCGCACCGGCTCGCCGCGCAGCCCGCGGAGGCGCTGCGCGCGACGAAGGCGGCGCTGGCCGCGGTGGTCGAGCAGGTCTCGCGTGGCGGCATGGAGGCGGCGCTCCTCGCGGAGCGGTCCACGATGACCAGCCCGGACCACATCCGCATCATCGACGACCTCGCCTCCCGGGCCCGCCGCCGCCCGGCCGCACGCGAGGAGGACTGAACGTGGAGTCCGAGGAGTTCACGCTGGTCCGCGACATGGTCCGCGCCTTCGCGACCCGGCACGCCGTCGCCTCGGCCGACGACATCACGCCCAAGTCCCGCGCGACGGCGCAGCAGGCGCTGGACGGACTGGGACTCGCCGAACTCCGCCGCACCACCCCGCCCGCCGCCACCGCCCAGGAGTGCGCCCTGCTCGCCGAGGAGCACGGCCGCCTGCCACTGACCACCTCGCTGCTCGGCACCGTCCTGCTGGCTCCGGAGCTGCTGCGGCTCCTCGGTACGGACGGGCACGGCACGCGGCTCACCGTCGCCCTCGCCCCCGACCTTCGTCTCCCCGGCCCACAGCAACCGGCCGATCTCCGCGCCTGGGACTGCGACGGAGCCGAAGCAGCGCTGTGTGCAGACGCCGAAGGGACCGTGACCCGCACCGAACTCGGCTCGCCGGCACCGACCGCCGACCTGCTGCGCAGTGTGCGGCAGGCCTCCGCCGTGGGCCAGCCCCTCGGCCGGCTCGCCACGCAGGACCGGCAACGCTGGCAGGCGTACGCGCTGGTGGTGGTCGCGAGCGAACTCGTCGGCGCGGCACGCTCGTTCGTCGAGTCGAGCGTGGACTACGCGCGCGAACGCCGGCAGTACGGCCGCCGCATCGGCTCCTTCCAGGCCGTCCAGCATCTGCTGGCCGACGCGACCGTCCTGGTCGAGGCCTGCACCAGCGCCACCCGGTACGCCGCCTGGTGCCTGGACCACGAGCCGCCGGACCGCGCGCTCGCGGCGGCCCGCGCGGCCAAGGCGGAGGTGAACACCTCGGCCGTCGAGGCGGTGTACGCCGGGATGCAGGTGTTCGGCGGTATCGCCCAGACCTGGGAGCACCCGGCCCATCTGTACCTCCGCAGGGTTCTCGTGGGCGCCACCGTGCTGGCGACCACCGCCGACCTGCTGCCCGCCCTGGCCGCACCGGAGGCGACCCGATGACCGACGGCCCCCTCGACTTCGGCGACCCGGCGGATCTGGAGCGGCTGCGGCGGGACTTCCGCGCCTGGCTGGCCGGCCACCCGCTGCCCGAGCGGCGGCCGGACGAGCCGGTCCCCGCGTTCCTGCACCGCTGGCACCGCATCCTGCACTCCGGCGGCTGGGTCGGCCTCGACGTGCCGGAGGAGTACGGCGGCCGTGGCCTGACTCCGCTCCACCAGGTCGCCGTCAGCGACGAGTTGGGGGAACGCGGCGCCCCCGGGGTGCCCCGGATCGGCTATCTCGCCCACGCCCTCCTGGAGTTCGGCGACGAGGAGCAGCGCCGCCGGCTGCTGCCGCGCATGCTCTCCGGCGACGACGTCTGGTGCCAGGGCTTCAGCGAGCCGGGCGCGGGATCGGACCTGGCCGGTATGAGCACCCGCGCACAGCGGCAGCCAGACGGCGGGTACCTCGTCAACGGCCAGAAACTGTGGACGAGTTACGCCCAGTACTCCGACCTCTGCCTGCTCCTGGCCCGCACCGACCGCACCGCGCCCGCGCACACCTCGATCTCGGCGTTCGTCCTGCCTCTGGACCGGCCCGGCGTGACCGTACGTCCGCTGCGCGCGGCCAGCGGCGACGAGGAGTTCTGCGAGCTGTTCCTCGACGACGTACGCATCGAGGAGTCCGAGCGGATCGGCGCGGAGGGTGACGGCTGGCCGTTGGCGATGACCACGGTGTCGTACGAACGCAACGCGCTCGACACCGGGCATCTGTCGAAGTACGGGCTGCTCGTCGACCGCCTGCGCCGCACCGCGCACGAGCGTCGCGAGAGCCTGCCGGACGGCCTCCTCGCGCAGATCGGCCGGTGCGTGGTCGACTACCGGGTCCTCGTCGCCCATGCCCGGCGCCGGACCGCGCAGCGGCTCGCCGGTCAGGTCGCCGGGCCGGAGTCGTCCGTCGACAAGCTGTTGATGACCCGCGCCGAGCAACGGCTTTACGAGACCGCCCTGTTGGTGTTCCCGGACGAACTGCACACGGAGGGCGGCGAGGTCTTCGCCGACTATCTCTACTCCCGGGCCGCGTCCGTCTACGGCGGGACGTCCCAGATCCAGCGCAACATCATCGCCAAGCGGCTGTTGCGCCTGCCGGCCGACGACCGCGCCTGAACGGAGCCCGCCGATGCGACACGACCAGGAGTTCCGCAGCATCCCGAACGTGATCAGGGTCGCCGCGCGGCGGTTCGGCGACGCCCCGGCCCTCGTCGACGGCGCGGTGCGCCTGTCCTTCCGGGAGCTGGAGGAGCGGATGGTCCAGGCGGTGCGCGCGGCGCTCGCGCTCGGCATCGGGCCCGGGGACCGGGTGGGGCTGTGCGCACCGAACTGCGCGGAGTGGATCGTCGCGGCCGTCGGCATCCAGGGCGCGGGAGGTGTGGTCGTCCCCCTGAACACCCGTTTCAAGGCTCAGGAGATCTCCTACATCCTGCGCAAGTCCGGCGCCAGGGCGCTCTTCGCGGCCGCCTCGTTCCTCGGCACCGACTACATCGCCGACCTGCGGCGGGCCGATCCCGAGCTGCCCGCCCTGGCCACCGCCGTAACGCTCCTCGGGCCGTCGGCGGACGCCACCCTGGGCTGGCAGGACTTCCTCGACACGGGAGCCGCGACCGCGCCCTCGGCCGCGCACGCCGCCCTCGACCGGCTCGCCCCGGACGACCTGTCCGACGTGATGTTCACCTCCGGCACCACCGGCCATCCGAAGGGCGTGACGCTCACCCACGGGCAGTCCCTGCGGGCGTACGGCTGGATGTCCACGGAGTACACCTTCGACGCGTCCGACACCTTCCTGGTCATCCCGCCGTTCTTCCACTGCTTCGGCTACAAGGCGGGCTGGCTCGCCTCCCTGATGCACGGAGTGACGGTGATCCCGATGGCCGTCTTCGACGCGGGACGGGCCCTGCGGATCATCGCCGACCAGCGGGTCAGCATCCTCCTCGGCCCGCCCACCATCTTCCACGACCTCCTCGACCACCCCGACCGGCCGTCGTACGACCTGTCGTCGCTGCGGGTGTCCATGACGGGCGGCAGCACGATCCCCGAGGCGCTGATCCGCGCCATGAAGAAGGAGCTGACCTTCGACATCGTGCTGAGCGCCTACGGGTTGACCGAGTCGAGCGCGCTGGTGACCAGTACCCGTGTCGGTGACCCGGAGGAGACGGTGGCCCGCACCACCGGGCGGCCCGTACCCGACGTCGAGGTCCGTATCGCCGACGCCACCGGGCAGGACGTCGGGGCGGGCGGGGACGGGGAGATCCTGGTACGCGGTTACAACGTCACCCGCGGCTACTGGGAGGACCCGGAGGCCACCGCCGCGACGATCGACCCCGCGGGCTGGCTGCACACCGGTGACATCGGCCGTCTCGACGCGGACGGCAACCTGGCCGTGGTCGACCGCAAGAAGGAGATGTTCATCGTCGGCGGCTTCAACGCCTACCCCGCCGAGATCGAGAAGCTGCTGCTCGGCTGCGAGGCGATCGCGCAGGTCGCGGTGGTCGGTGTCCCCGACGAACGGCTCGGCGAGGTCGGCTGCGCGTTCGTCGTGCCGAGGCCCGGCGCGGACCCGACCGAGCGCGAGGTCATCGCCTGGGCCAGGGAGCACATGGCCAACTTCAAGGTCCCCCGCCGGGTCCGCTTCGTGGCCGGACTCCCGCGCAACGCGAGCCAGAAGGTCCTCAAGCACGAGCTGCGTGCCCTTCTCGGAGAGCACTGAGATGGGCGGACCGCTGACCGGCGTCACGGTCGTGACCCTGGAGCAGGCCGTCTCGGCCCCCATGTGCACCCGCACGCTCGGCGACTTCGGTGCCCGGGTCATCAAGGTGGAGAACCCGAAGGGCGGTGACTTCGCCCGCCACTACGACGACGTGGTGGGCGGGCTGGCGGCGCACTTCGTGTGGGCCAACCGGGGCAAGGAGTCGGTGGCCCTGAACCTGAAGTCGCAGGCCGGTCTGGCGGTCCTGCACCGGCTGCTGGAGCGCGCCGACGTGCTCGTCTCCAACCTCACCCCGGGCACCACGGCGAAGCTCGGCCTGTCCCCCGTCGACCTGGAGGTGCGGCACCCCGCGCTGATCGCCGTCGAGATCGACGGGTACGGCCCCGGCGGCCCGCTCTCCCACAAGCGCGCTTACGACATGCTGGTCCAGGCGGAGTCGGGAGCCTGTTCGGTGACCGGTCGCCCCGGCGCCCCGGCGAAACCGGGCCCGCCCGTGGCGGACGTGTGCAGCGGGCTGTACGCGGCGCTGTCGGTACTGGCGCTCCTGTACGGCAGGGGCCGGGGCGGTCCGGCGCCGTCTGTGGCGGTCAGCATGTTCGACACCATGGCCGAGCTGATGGGGTATCCGCTCACATACACCCTGCACTCGGGGATCGAGCAGCAGCCGCTCGGCATGAGCTCGCCCGCCGTCGCGCCCTACGGCGCCTACCTCACCGCCGACCGGCAGACCGTCGTCCTGGGCACCACCAACGACGCCGAATGGCAGCGCCTGGCAAGGGAGTTGATCGCCCGCCCGGACCTGGCGGCCGACGAGCGGTTCCGCACGAACGCCGGCCGGGTCGAGCACCGTGCGCCGCTGGACGCCGCGATCGGTGCCTGGTGCGCGCGGCACGACCTGGCGTACGTCCAGGACCGCGCGGACGCAGCCGGGATCGGCAACGCCCGCTACAACACGCCGAAGGACGTCCTGGCCCACGAGCAGCTGGCCGCCCGCGGCCGCTGGCGGGAGATCGGCACGCCGTCGGGTCCGGTGCCCGCGCTGCTGCCACCGCCCGTCATCGCCGGGTACGACCCCCCGATGGGCGCCGTACCCGCGCTGGGCGAGCACACGGCCGCCGTACTGGCCGAACTGGGCTTCAAGGCGCGGGAGATCGACGTGCTGCGCGCGCAGGGAGCGGTGCGGTGAGCGTGCTGCTGACCGGCGACGCCGGTGGTGTGCGCACGCTGACCCTCAACCGGCCGCACCGCCGCAACGCCATCGACGCCGAGCTGTGGGAGGCGCTGGCGGCGGCCCTGAGGGAGGCCGGCGACGACACCGCCGTACGGGCGCTCGTCCTCACCGGGGCGGGCGGCGCGTTCTGCTCCGGCGCCGACATCTCGCGACCGGTGGTCGACCGGCACCCCCTGCACCGGATGCGAACGCTCACCGAAGTGACCCTGCTGCTGCACGAGTTGCCCTTCCCCACCATCGCCAAGGTGACGGGTGTGGCGGTGGGCGCGGGCTGGAACCTGGCGCTCGGCTGCGACCTGGTGGTGGCCACGCCCGAGGCACGTTTCTCGCAGATCTTCGCGCGCCGCGGCCTGTCGCTCGACTGCGGCGGCTCGTGGCTGCTGCCGAAGCTCGTCGGCCTCCAGCAGGCCAAGCGGCTCGCCCTGCTGGCGGAGACGATCGACGCCGCGGAGGCGCGGGCGCTGAACCTGGTGACCTGGGTCGTGGCCGCCGACAAGGTGGACGCCTTCGTCGACGACCTGACCGCACGGCTGGCGGCCGGCGCGCCGGTCGCGCTCGCGCAGACCAAGGCGCTGCTCGACGAGAACGCCGACCGCACCCTGCGGGACGCACTCGCGAACGAAGCACGGGCGCAGGCGGTCAACTTCGCCACCGCGGACGTCCGGGAGGCGTTCACCGCGTTCGCCGACAAGCGCGAACCGCTGTTCACCGGCCGCTGGGCGGTGCCGAGACGAACGGAGAGCGACACATGACGCGGGAAGCGGTGATCGCGGCGGCGGTCCGTACGGCCGTCGGCAGACGGAACGGCGGCCTGGCCGGCGTCCACCCGGCCGACCTGTCCGGGGCCGTGCTGAACGCGCTGGCCGAACGGACCGGTGTCGATCCGGCGGTCGTCGACGACGTGATCTGGGGCTGTGTGTCCCAGGTCGGCGACCAGTCGAGCAACATCGGCCGCTATGCGGTGCTGACCGCCGGCTGGCCCGAGAGCATCCCGGGGACGACGGTCAACCGGGCCTGCGGATCGAGTCAGCAGGCCCTGGAGTTCGCCGTCCAGGCGGTCCTGTCGGGACAGCAGGACGTGGTGGTGGCGGGTGGCGTCGAGGTGATGAGCCGGGTGCCGCTGGGTTCGGCGAGGGCGTCGGGAATGCCGTACGGCCCCCAAGTCCTCGCCCGATACGAGGACTTCTCCTTCAACCAGGGCATCTCCGCGGAGCGGATCGCGCAGAAGTGGGGCTTCACGCGGGAGCGGCTAGACGGGTACGCGGCGCTCTCGCACGAGCGGGCGGCAGCCGCGCAGGACGGCGGGGCCTTCGACGAGCAGATCGTGTCCGTGAGCGGGGTCGCGGCCGACGAGGGCATCCGACGGGGCACCAACGTGGCGACGTTGGCGCGGCTCAAGCCCTCCTTCCAGGAGGACGGCGTCATCCACGCCGGGAACGCCTCGCAGATCTCCGACGGCGCGGCAGCGCTGCTGATCACCACCCCGGAGCGGGCCCGTGAGCTGGGTCTGATCCCTCTCGTGCGGTACCGGGCGGGCGCGGTCGTCGGCTCCGATCCGGTGCTGATGCTGACCGGGCCGATCCCGGCGACCGAGAAGGTGCTGCGGAAGGCGGGGGTGGCACTGCCGGAGGTCGGGGTCTTCGAGGTGAACGAGGCCTTCGCGCCCGTCCCGCTGGCCTGGCTCGCCGAGACCGGAGCGGACCCGGAGCGCCTCAACCCGCTCGGCGGCGCGATCGCCCTCGGCCATCCGCTCGGCGCCTCGGGTGCGGTGCTGATGACACGCATGATCCACCACATGCGCGCCCACGGGATCCGCTACGGCCTCCAGACCATGTGCGAGGGCGGCGGCACGGCCAACGCCACCCTCGTCGAACTCGCGGAATGACGGGGGGGCTGTCGGCATGCGACGGGATGTCTTCACCGACGACCACGAGGCGTTTCGGGGGCTGGTGCGGGAGGTCGTGGCGAAGGAGGTGGTGCCGCACTACGGCGAGTGGGAGAAGGCGGGGCGGATCCCGCGCGACTTCTTCGCGACGCTCGGCTCACTGGGCATGCTGGGCATGGCGATCCCGGAGCGGTACGGCGGGGGCGGACAGCCCGACTACCGTTACAACGTCGTCCTCCAGGAGGAGGCGGCCACCGCCCTGGTCACCCTGGGCACCGTCCGCACCCAACTGGACGTCGTGCTCCCCTACTTCCTCGCCTACACGAACGAGGAGCAGCGGGAGCGCTGGTTCCCCGGTCTGGCGTCCGGGCGGCTGCTCACCGCGATCGCGATGACCGAACCGGGCACGGGCTCCGACCTCGCAGGCATCCGCACGACCGCCGTGCGCGACGGCGACGCCTACGTCCTCAACGGTGCCAAGACCTTCATCACCGGCGGGCTGCTGGCCGACCTGGTGATCGTGGTGGCGCGTACGACGACCGATCCGGACGATCGCCGGGCGGGGCTCACGCTGCTCGTCGTGGAGGACGGCATGGCCGGGTTCGGGCGTGGCCGAGTCCTTGACAAGATGGGCATCAAGGTGCAGGACACGGTCGAGCTCGCCTTCGCGGACGTACGGGTGCCGGTCGCCAACCGGCTCGGCGAGGAGGGCGCGGCCTTCGGCTATCTGGGCCACAATCTCCCGCAGGAGCGGATGACGGTCGCCGTCGGTTCGGTGGCGCAGGCGCGGGCCGCGCTCGATACGACCGTCGCCTACGTCAAGGAACGCAGGGTGTTCGGCTCGCCGGTCGCCGCCTTCCAGAACACGAAGTTCGAACTCGCCGCCGTCGCCACCGACATCGAGGCAGCCCAGGCCCTGCTGGACCGGGCCGTCCTGGACCTGGTCGACGGCCGGCTCTCCGGCGCCGACGCGGCGAAGGTCAAGCTGTTCTGCACCGAGATGCAGGCACGTGCCGTGGACCGATGTCTTCAACTCTTCGGCGGATACGGCTACATGCTGGAGTATCCGATCGCCCGACTGTACGCGGACGCCCGCATCACGCGGATCTACGCGGGGACGAGCGAGGTCATGAAGGTCATCATCGCCAAGTCACTGGGGTTGTGAGCCATGTCCGTGGAGGACTTCGCCGGCCGGCCCGGCACCGCGTTCGTCGCGGGCGGCACCGGCGGCATCGGCGCGGCGGTCGTTCGGACGCTGGCGGAGCACGGCAGCGATGTCACGTTCACCTACCGGGGCAGTCATGAGGCCGCGGCGGCCCTTGTGGACGACGCGAAGCCGCATGATCGGCAAGTCCGGTCCGTCCAGCTCGACTTGACCGACGAGACGGCGACGGCCCGAGCCGTCACCGAGGCCGCCGAGACGTCCGGCGGGCTGCACACACTCGTGTACGCCGCCGGGCCGCACGTGCCCATGACCCATCTCAGTCGGGTCACCCCCGCCCGCTACCGTGCCCAGCTGGAGGCCGACGCGGTGGCGTTCTTCAACCTCGTCCATCCGACGCTGCCGTTGCTGAGGGCGAGCGGGGGCAGCGTCGTCGCCGTCACCACCGTCGCCACCCGCCGCTTCCCGGTCCGCGACGGGCTGTCCTCGGGGGCCAAGGGCGCGGTCGAGGCCGTCGCCCGTGCCCTGGCCGCCGAGGAGGGCCGGTACGGGGTCCGGGTCAACTGCGTGGCTCCCGGCATGCTCGACGACGGCATCGCCGCCCGGCTGATCGGCAGCGGCGAACTCGACGCGGAAGCCCTCGCGATCACCCGGCGCAACATTCCCCTGCGCCGGTTCGGGCATGGTCAGGACATCGCGGAAGCGGTCTGTTTCCTCGCCTCGGACCGGGCCGCGTTCATCACCGGGCAGGCCCTGGCCGTGGACGGCGGCTACAGCGTCTGAGCCGACGTGCGTCAAGGAGCGATCGCCCGGCCGCCGACGTAGGTAGCCCGGACGAGATCGGCGGACAGCACGTCCAGCGCCTCGTGCAGCGGCACGTGGAGCAGGCACAGGTCGGCCGGGCTTCCGACCGCCAACCGCCGTGGCCGGGCGGGCTGTTCGGGAGCGCCGAGAAAGAGCCCCAGGGCCGCCCGGGCTGTGACGGCCTCCCCGTCCTCCCGTGCGACGGCCGCCCGCATGACCGCCCACGGGTCGGAGGTGCCGTACGGTGCGTCGGTTCCGGCGGCCGACCGGATGCCGGCCTCGGCCAGGCTGCGGCAGCGGTAGAGGTGGGGCCGGTCGTCCGGGGAGACATCGGTGGCGTACTCACGGCCTCGCTCGACGGGGAAGTGCGGCTGCGTCACCACGGTCACGGCGAGCCGCCGCAGCCACGGCAGGACCTCGTCCGGGATCACCGCGCCGTGCTCGATGCGGTCTCCTTCGACCAGTCCGGTCTCCTCCAGGGCGAGCAAGGTCACCAGCAACTGCACCCGGGTGACGCAGTGCACGGCGACCGGGCGGGGCCGCACTCCGGCGACGGTGGCCGCGAGGCCGGTGGGCGTGGGCAGGCTCTGGTCGTCGAGCATGATCTTGACCGGTGCCGTCGCGTCCACTCCCATGATGACCACCCGCTGCGGCAGTACCGCAAGGGTCCGCACGATGCTGGGCGCCGGGCGCGGATCGGCGTTGGTGAAGCCCGTGACACCGCACCGTGCCGCACGGAGTCCCAGCCCGGCCAGGTCCAGCCGGACCGCTGGAACCAGGCGGCGCAGCCGCTCGTCCGACCGCCACAGCCGACCGTCACGGTCCGCGCCGTCGCCAAGGCCGGCCGACCGCAGTGCGGCGCTGTTCAGGAACCACATGGCGCCGCTGCGGTGCTGCACCCGTACCGGCCGGTCGGGCACGATCACGTCCAGGGTCCACCGGTCGAGTTCTCCGGCCACGCTCTCGTGGTAGCCGACGGCCCGCACCCATGCGCCTGGTGGACCCTGGCGCAGCGCCTCGGCGAGTCCGGCGGGTCCGCGTACGTCGCGGGGTCCGACCCGTACGGAGGCGGTCGCCGCCGCCAGCGCGGTGAGGTGGACGTGATGGTCGTGCAGTCCGGGCAGCAACGCCCCGCCGCGCCCGTGCACGTCCGCCGGCCCTGCGAGGCGGGGGCCGAGCTCCGCGATCCGGCCGTCGGGTCCGATCCGTACGTCCACCAGGCCGTGTCCCTCGACCTCCACTGCCCTGATCAGCACCGTGCCGCCCGGCTCGCCGCGAGGGCGCCTGCACAGGCGGCCATGGACACGCCTACCAGCTCGCCGCCGCCGCGCTTCAGGGAACGCACGGCCGCGTGGGCGGCGTACAGTCCGGTGACCGGATCGGCGAGCGCGTCACCGAGGAACACCGGGGCTCCGTGCTCGTCGAGGCCGGTCAGGCCGCCGGCCACGGCCGCGTCGTCGCCGAAGGCGACACGGTCGTCGTCGCGCCCGTACCCGGTGATGCCGACCCACACCCTGCCCGGGCGGGCGGCCAGGAACTCCTCGGCGCGTACGCCCAGTCGCCGCAGGGCGCGCGGCCGGGAGGCCTCGATGACCACGTCGGCCTCGGCGACCGCGGCGGCCAGGGCACCGGACGCGAAGTCCAGCACCAGGCTCTCGTGGCCGTCGTGCAGCCAGTCGTAGAAGGCGGGCTGCCCGAAGCGCGCCCCGTCCGGCCGCTGCGTGCTCTCCACCTTCACGACCCGTGCGCCAGCCAGCCCCAGCAGCCGGGCGCAGAGCGGCCCGGCCCACAGCGCGGACAGGTCGACGACTCGCAGCCCGTCGAGGTCACGCGGCTCGCGTGCGCCGAGGCGTTCCACGCGTACCGGCCCACGATCGCCCATGGCCTCCGCGTGCACCGCGGCCGGGATGCCGAGCGACTGGGCGGCGCGGGCCGCCCGGGTGGCCGACGACCGCAGCACGGCGGTGCGCAGATTGGTGCCGGGCACGCCGTCGAGGAGCGCGAGCAGCGCGGGCAGGGAGGCCTCGTCGTCCGGCCGGGCCAGGTTGATCGCCACCCAGCCGTCCTCGGCGGCCATGAGGTGGCAGGAGCCGCCCGCCGACACTTTCCCGGGGCGTTGGAACGAGGCCGACCTGGCGCGGCGGAACAGGACGTCGGGCAGGTCGACCGGAACGCCCGTGAGCCGGGTGAAGTCGTCCACGACCTCGAACAGCGGCCCGAGACAGGGTTCGACGTCGGCCACCCATTGATCGAGAAGCATGTTCTCCATGAAGCGAACGCCCTTCTCCTCCAGGAGAGGCCAGATTACACTTCCGGATCGTGGAGTCGCCTTTCACCTGCGTCGACCTGGACCGCGCCCCGCCGTCACCGGCCGGGCCGGACCATGTACGGGTCGCCGTCGCGGCCCGGCCAAGTGAGACGAACGAGGAGTTCGACGTCCTGCTCACGGCCGCCCCCGATCCCCCGCGCCCATGGGTGGGCTGTCCCGATCCGTACGCCACCGCACGGCTCCTGCACACCACCGTGACCCGCCATCCGGCAGCCAGCCTGAGCCTCGTGCAGGTACTCCGGATGGGCCGCGCGCTCTCCGGGGCCGACCGTCTCGTTCTCGAATCCCTCGCCTACTCCACGCTCCAGGCGGGCCGGGACTTCCGCAGCTGGCTGGCCTCGGCCCGCCCCCGCGCCTCGCGCCCCGCCGCCGAGCCCGTTCGGGTGCGCCGCGACGGTGCCCGCATGACGCTCACCCTGGACCGCCCATGGGTGCGCAACGCCTTCGACGCGGCCACCCGGGACGCCCTGTGCGAGGCGCTGGAGGTCGCCGTGCTGGACCCGACGGTCACCCGCGTCGACCTGTACGGCAACGGGCCCGCCTTCTGCAGCGGCGGTGACCTCTCGGAGTTCGGCACATCGCGCGACCCGGCCGAAGCGCACCGCGTACGCGTTCACCGCAGCCCCGCCGCACTGCTCCAGCGGTGCGCCCACAAGGTGACAGCGCATGTGCACGGCTCCTGCGTCGGCGCGGGCATCGAGCTGGCCGCCTTCGCGGGATCGGTCACGGCCGCCGCCGGTACGACCTTCCGGCTTCCCGAGATCGGGATGGGACTGATCCCGGGCGCCGGCGGCACTGTCAGCCTTCCGGCCCGCATCGGCCGCGAACGAGCGGCGTACCTGGCCCTGTCGGGTGCCGCGACAGACGTGGAGACGGCACTGAGGTGGGGACTGATCGACGTGAACCTCGCCACCGAGTCCGTCCATCCCCCGAAGGACCGGTGACGAGGTTCGTGCCGACTGTCCTCTCGCGTCGGCGGCGGCTCCTGGCTACCGGACGAGTTCCCAGTCCTGGGAGCCGTCCGTGGTCGCCGTCTGCAGGGTGAGCTGTCCTCCGGCGGTTGCTCCGGTCAGGTACAGGCTCGTGTTCTTGACCGCCTGGAGCTTGTAGAGGCCGTCGCTGGTCTTGACGAGGTTCCAGCTGCCGGTGGAGCTGTTGTCGACCCACTGGCCGATCTTCTGTCCGGCCGTCGCGCTGCCGGTCCAGATCGCCGCCGCGCGGCCACCCGACTTGTTGAGCAGCGTGGTTCCGCCGCCCGGCTCGGTCACCACGTGCCAGAACTGGGTGTCGGGGTTGGCCGCCGAACCCGCGTCCTCCAGCCGGACGTCGGGCACGTCGCCGTTGCCGAGGTTGGCGTCGTTGGTCTTGTTCCCGGTGCCTATGACCTGGTCGGTCTTGCGGTTGAACAGCTGGTAGTAGGCGCCGGCCGAGTTACCGAGGTCCGTCTCGGCGTACGCGATCGTCGAGGTCCCCTGGTTGTTGAGGATCACGAGGCGGCCCGTGTCGTCGACGTACTGGAGGTTGCGGCTGTAGCCGGCCTTCGAGGTGGTCTGGTACTCCTTCCAGGTGCCGTCGCTGCGTCCGGTCTGGTTGACCCAGACGCTTGCGCTGCCTGCCGCGTTGTAGACCAGGCGGCCGCCGGGCAGCCGGATGAGGACCGGGCTGCCGCCGGTCGCCAGGGTGTGGGAGCCGGTGTCGACCGGCAGGGAGTTGACGCCGGTTCCGGTGGCCGACCCCTTGAAGAACTCCAGCGGGTTGCTCGCGATCTGGTAGCGCGTGTTGGCGCCGCCGCCCCAGTACTCGTAGGTGATCATCCATTTGCCGTCGGTGGTGCGGACCACGTTCGTCATGCCGGGCCGGCCGCCGCCGATCTCCGACTTGCCGCTTCCCATGTCCTGGGTCAGCCCTGCGATGTCGACGACCGGGTCGCTCCACTGTGCCGCGTGGCCGTCCCAGGTCCGGTGCACGAGGATCTGACCCTGCGAGTCCGTGGCGGTGTCGTTGGCGGGGTCGAGGGTGGCGACGCCGGTGGTCGGGTCGAAGCCGGTGTAGTCGTTCTCGTCGGAGTAGTAGCAGACGAGCTTGCCCTTGTAGACCATCAGGTACGGCTCCCAGACGGGGTCCACCTGGTGGTTGGTGTTCGCCGAGGAGAAGTTCTGCCCGACCGCACCGGCGCTGCCGCCCTGCCAGCCGCCGGTGGCGACGACGTTCTCGACCTTCCAGGTGGCCCCGTTGTCCACGCTGGAGTACAGGGCGATCGCCACGTCCTTGCGGTCACCGTCGTTGGTGGGCGTCCAGGTCGGGTCGGCCGCCTTGTGCTCCTTGTAGTAGTAGTCGTCGCCCGACACGACGCTCGCCAGCAGCAGGGTGCCCTGCTTCAGGTCGCCCACGTCCTGCGGCAGGACGTACAGGTACGGGTTGGTCCAGTTGCTGGTGTACTTCGCGTACTTGGCGTCGCTGGACAGATAGGCCGGTGCCTTCACCTCGGACAGCGACTGCCAGGTCGTACCGTCGTCGTCGCTCTTGTAGACGGGAAGCGTCTGCCCGTCGGCGCTGCCCGAGGCCGGGACCGTGGACTTCTCGAACGACGCGACCAGCCGGCCGTTCGGCAGTTCCGCCGACTTCGGGTAGATCGCGCAGTTCCCGCGGCCCTTGAGGCACGCCTCGCTGCCGAGCTGGTAGATGGTCCCGCCCGTCGGGGCGTACGCCTGGGCGCCGCCGGACGCCGGGATCGCCAGCAGTGCCGCGGCCGCGACGGCGGCTCCCAGCAGTCTTCTCAGTCTCTTTCTCTGCACAGCCTCTCCTTTGAGGTTGGTGGTCCTCGGGGTGACACCGACGGGCCTTCGTCCTAGACCCTCGCTCCGTCGGAATCGGCGGCGACGAGCACCTTCACGTCCCAGGCGCCCAGCTCAAGCGCTGTGCCCGCGGGGACGGGAGTGCCGTCGAGAACATCGGTCAGCTCGACGGGGGCCGCGACCCGCGCCGGCTCCCAGCTCCAGTTGTGGATCACGTGCACCCTGCGGCCGTCCGAGGCCGTGCCCGTGGTGGCGGTGACGGACGCCGGAAGGTCCTGCCATCCGCTGCGCGCGGTGGGCGCCAGCCAGTCGGCGAGGGCCCGGGCGAGACCGCGCCCCGGAGCGGTGCCGACGCAGGTGATGCGCCCCTCGCCGTGACGGCGGGTGGTGATCGCCGGCCACCTGCCGAAGTGGGGGTGGTCGTAGTGGGCGAGTACCTCGGCATCGTGGACGGTCAGGCCGTCCGCCCAGTGGGTGGCCGTCGCGTCCGCGGGGAGGTCGAGCGGGCCGTCAGGGGTGGCGGTGACGGTGATCCCGGCGGGCAGGTTGCTGAACTCGTCGTACGTAACGCCCGCGCCGGCGGCGAGACCACCGGGGGCCGGCTCCAGCCGGGCCCGCGCCTCGTGGTCGGCGTAGGCCGTCCGCGGGCCGAGGACCAGATGGCCGCCGGCGTGGGCGTAGGCGGCCAGCCAGTCCACGGTGGTGTCGTGGGCGAGGTACAGGGCGGGCACCACCAGGACCGGGTGACGCCGGGCCGCCTCGGCGGGGGCCATGCCCTCCCGGTCGCCGTCCGGGTCGTGGAGCTGCCGGACGTGCACGATGCGGACCTGACGGCCGGCATCGAAGGCACCCCGGTAGAACGGGTCGAAGATGCGGTGGTAGGAGGCCGGGTCCGGGTCGCCGTCGGGGGTCGCCAGGGGCGGGTACTTCTGCATCAGCCACTTGCTCGGCGTCGAGTAGACCATCGTGATGTCGGCGTCCGGCTCCAGCCCCGCGACGAGCGGTCCTGCCTTCTCGAACTCCGCGCCCAACGTGGCGATCTCGGCGTACGTGCGGCCCGGGCGGCCGCTGTGCGGGAGGACGCCGCCCCAGTAGGTCTCGGCACCGAAGCGCAGGGTCTGCCACTGCCAGTACTCGATCATCCGGGCGCCGCGCGCCACATGGGCCCAGGCGGCCTGGCGCCACTGGCCGTCGAATCCGGGGCGGTTGTCCCAGGGGAAGCCGATGGAGTTCGCGTTGGTCTCGGTGACCAGGAACGGCTCCTGGCGTGAGGAGAACATCCAGTCCGCGGTCTGGTACATCGACCAGACTCCGGTGGTCTTCCAGACCTGTTCGTGCTCGTCGGGCGTGGGGTCGGGGAGCAGCAGGCCGTCCTGCATGTCGTAGTACGGGTTGCCGGAGGCGATGTCGAGGCGGTCCGACAGCTGGTCGTCCTCCACACCGCCTCGCGTGTAGGAGATGCAGGTGGTGACGAACTGCTCCGGGCGGGCGTACTCGCGCACGATGTCGGCCTGCCAGCCGATGAACTCGGTGACCTGCCGGGCCTGGAACTCCCGCCAGGCGACGTCGTACTGCGGCTGCTCGTTGCCGTCCGGGGTCCACAGGTCGGCCCACGTGGACAGGCGGTGCGACCAGTAGACCAGGCCCCACTCGCGGTTGAGGGTCTCGACGTCCCGGTACTTGTGGCGCAGGTGGTCGACGAACCGCTCGAACACGCCCCGGTTGTGCAGCAGGTGCAGCCCCGGCTCGTTGTCCACCTGCCATCCGATGACCGCGGGGTGGTCTTGGTACCGCTCGGCGATCTTCCGGATCACCCGCTCGGCGTGGAACCGGAACGCCGGGTGGGTGATGTCCACCTCCTGGCGGGCGCCCCAGCCGATCCGCTCGCCCGTGCGCCGCTCGCCGGTGATCTCCGGGTACTGCCGGGCCAGCCACGGCGGCACGGCATAGGTCGGCGTACCGAGGATCACGGAGATGCCGCGTTCATGGGCTCCGTCGAGCACGGGTTGCAGCCAGTCGAGGTCGAACCGTCCGTTCTCCGGCTCCCAGGTCGACCAGACCGACTCTCCGACGCGGATGACGGTGAAGTGCGCGTCGGCCATCAGGTCGAGATCGGTCTTGAGCTGGTCGTCGGGCTGCGTGCCGCCGTAGGCCGGCGTGTACTCGTGGTAGTAGGCAGCGCCGAACAGGACACGGGCGGGCAGGACCGCCATGAAGGGACCTCCAAGAGGGGGGATGGGAGAAGGAGCAGGGGTGTGGTCGCCGGCGCTTACTGTTTGACACCGCCGGCGGCCAGGCCGCTCTGCCAGTACCGCTGGAGCATCAGGAAGGCCACGACGAGGGGGATGACCGAGATCAACGAGCCGGTCACGACGAGCGCGAGCATGTCGCTGCTGGCGCCGGCCCCGCCGTTCTGGGCCTGGGCCGCCCAGGAGGAGAGCCCGACCGTGACGGGGTACAGCTTCGGGTCGTTGAGCATGATCAGCGGCAGGAAGTAGTTGTTCCAGGTCGCCACCAGCGTGAAGAGGACGACCGTCACCAGACCCGGTGCCAGCAGCCGCAGCGCGATCCGGACGAAGATCCGCAGCTCGCCGGCGCCGTCGATCCGGGCGGCTTCCAGAAGGCTGTCGGGTACGGCGTCCTGGGCGTAGATGCGCATCAGGTAGAGGCCGAACGGGCTGACGAGCGAGGGCAGGACGATCGCCCAGGGGGTGTTGACCAGTCCCACCTTCGCGAAGAGCAGGTAGGTCGGGATCGCCAGTGCCGTGGTCGGGATCATGATGGCGCCGAGGACCAGGTTGAAGGCCGTGCCGTTGCCCCGGAACCGGTACTTGGCGAAGCCGTATCCGGCCGCGGTGGCCAGCAGTGCGGCGCCGAGCGCGCTGCCGACCGAGTACAGGACCGTGTTGAGCAGCCAGTGCAGGAAGACGCCGTCGTCGTAGGTCAGGGTCTGCCTGATGTTCGCCAGCAGTCGCGGGCTGTGCGAGAACCACAGGCCGAAGCTGTTGAACAGGTCCTGGGTGCTCTTGGTCGAGGCGACCGCGAGCCAGAACAGCGGCAGCAGGAAGTAGGCGAGTACGGCCAGCATGACGATCGTCAGCGGGGTGCTGCGGCGCCGGACCGGGGAGCGGCGCCCGCGCGGGACCCTGGCCGTCCGACGGGACGCGGTGGCCCCGGAGGCGGTCGTGGCCGAGGCCGCGGGGGCCCGGGTCGAGGACTGGGAGACGACCGTCACGACGTCCTCCTGCGGTTCGCGGTGATCAGCACGGCGTAGGAGAAGACCACGATGACCAGGCCGAGGAGGAAGGAGACCGCGGCCGCGTAGTTCACCTGCTGTCCGGTGAAGGCGAGGGTGTAGGCGTAGAGGTTGGCGGTGTACGAGCTGTCGATCACGTCGGGGGCGATGGTGTGCAGCAGTTTCGGTTCGTTGAACAGCTGGAAGCTGCCGATCACCGAGAACAGCAGGGTCAGCAGGAGCGCCGGCCGGAGCGCGGGCAGCTTGACCGACCAGGCGATGCGCCAGGCGCCGGCGCCGTCCACGGCGGCCGCCTCGTACAGCTCACCCGGGATGGTCCGCAGGGCGGCATAGAGAATGATCATGTTGTAGCCGACGAACTCCCAGGTCACCACGTTCGCCAGGCTGCCCAGCATCCAGGTGTCGCTGAGGAAGTGCGGGACCGGCACATCGAGTTTCCGGCCCAGTTGTGCGAAGGGGCCGAAGTCGGGTCCGTAGAGGTAGCCCCACATGAGGCTCGCCACGACGCTCGGTACCGCGTACGGGACGAAGATGCCGAGCCGGATGACCTTGGCGAGCCGCAGCAGGCCGCTGTCGAGCGCGAGCGCGAAGAGCAGCGCCAGCAGCAGCATCACGGGGACCTGGACCGCGAAGAACTCCGCGACCCGCAGGAGGCCCTCCCTCAGGAGCGGGTCCTTCAGGGCGGTCACGTAGTTGTCCAGCCCGACGAACGTCGTCCCGCCGATGAGCCGTTCCTGGAACAGGCTGAGATAGGCGGCGTAGCCGAGCGGGGTCAGGAACAGCAGCACGAACAGCACCATGAACGGTGCGATGAACAACGGGCCTGCCGCACCGTGGCGCAGGCCACCAAGCCGGCGGCGCTGCGGCCCTGCTCGGCGCGGGTCCTCGGTGGAGGCCGCGGTCATGGCGGTCATCAACGGGCCTTTCTGGATGTGGGGAGGGCCGGCCGCGGGTCCCGGGGCTCGGGCGGCGAGCGCCGGGGCCGGGACCCGCCGGCGGTCAGGCGGACTTGACGGTGAAGCCCTGGCCCTTGGCGTAGGCGGTGAGCCGCTGCTGCCAGGCGTCGAGGGCGGCGCCGCTGTCGGTCTTGTCGGCGAGGGACTTTCCGACGGTCTCGGTCCAGTCGGTGGCGGCCTGGTCGAGGAACGGCGGCCACTGGAAGTCGTCGCTGACCGTCGCGCTGATGTCGGCGAAGACCTGGTTCACCTTCTGGCCGCCGTAGAAGGACGGCGTGGCGCCGGTGAAGGACGGGTCGGCGAGCAGGGCCTTGGTCGCGGGGAAGAACGACTGCTCGGTGGCGAACATCTTCGCGCTCGCGGAGTCGCTGTTGAGGAACTGGGCGAACTGCGCGGCGGCGACGGGGTTCTTGGTCGAGCGGATGACCGCGCTGGTCGAGCCGCCCCAGTTCCCGGACACGGGGTTCGACGCGTCCCACTGCGGCAGCGGGGCGGCCCGCCACCTGCCCGCCGTGGCCTTGGCGGAACCGGAGAGGAACGCCGGGCCCCACGCGGCGGTGATCCAGGTGGCGTACTTGCCCTTGTTGAGTCCGGCGTACCAGCCGTCCGTGAAGTCCGGGTCGGTGCTGATGACGCCTTCCTTCGCGAGACCGCCCCAGTAGGTGCCGAGCTTCTTGGAGATCGCGTCGTTCACGTCGATGGTGATGTCGCTCTTGCCGGAAAGGGCGTAGGGGTGGGCGCCCGCCTGCCACAGCAGGCCGTGCCAGGCGGCGGCCTCGTTCGCCGCGAGGTTGGTCAGGTAGACGTCCGGGTCGGCCTTGTGCAGCTTGCGCGCGGCGGCGGCGAACTCGTCCCAGGTCGTCGGCGGCTTGATGCCGTGCTTGTGGAAGATGTCCTGCCGGTACAGCATGCCGAGCGGGCCGGTGTCCTGCGGGATCGCCCAGATCTCGCCGCCGGAGCCGCTGACCTGCGCCCAGGTCCAGTCCACGAACTTGCTCTTCAGGCCGGCGGCGCCGTAGGGGCTCAGGTCCAGCAGGCTGTCCGTGATGGTGAACGTGGGGATCGCCTGGTACTCCACCTGTGCGAGGTCCGGGGCGCCCTTCCCGGCCTTGATCGCCGTACGCAGCTTCGTGTAGTGCTCCACGCCCTGACCGGCGTTGACGACCTTGACCTTGATGGCCGGGTACTTCTGCTCGAAGAGGGCGACCTCCTTCTCGATGTTCGGGACCCAGGTCCAGAAGACGAGCTCGGTCGGCGTCTTCATCGCCTTGTCGATGTCGGCCTGGGAGAGCGGCTTGGCGGAGCTGCCGCCGCTGCCCCCGCTGCCGTTGCCGCCGCTGCAGGCGGACAGCGCGACGCTGAAGGTCGCCGCCCCCACGGCGGCGAGGAATCCGCGACGGCTCGGGGAGGAGGACGTGACGATGGATCTGGGCATGGTGAACTCCCGCCGGTAGGGCGAAGGTGAGGGCATGCCTGCGGCGGCATACCGGGCAAGGGAACGCGAGGAGGTGACGACCGGGACTTCGGGTGCGGTGCGTGGAAGGGCACGTCGTCATCGGCTGCTCCCGGCTCGTGGTGCGGATGGCGGACCACGAGGGGGAGGGCGGTCGGAGCAGGCGCCGGTGCAGCGACCCGCTCGGCGAGATGGAGATGGTGCGGTGCCCGAGTCCCCGCGGGCGGCTGAGCCGGCATGGCAGGGAGGGGCAGACCGGGCAGCGGCCTGTGCGGCGGCTGCGTGTGCGTCACAGGTCCGGCCCGGGACCGTGGTCAGGGCCGACGGGGGGGCTGAAGTCGATCAGGAACGGTCGGATGGACCTCCATTCGGCGGCGCGGCCTTCGCGCCACGACGGGGAGGCGTGGCGGGGCGCCGTGCTCCGCCCGGATCCGTACGGGACGGAGCGGGCGCGGTCGACGCGCGCAGGACGAGCTCGACGGGCGGATCGTTGGCCGGGGGCAGGTCGGCTTCGGGCTTCTCGATCGCGTGGACGAGAAGTCTCAGCCCTTCCTGGGCCACGGCGTCGAACGGCTGGCGCACGGTGGTCAGGGGCGGGGTCACGAACGCGGCCACCGGGATGTCGTCGAATCCGACGACGCTGACGTCGTCCGGCACGGTGCGGCCGGCCTCCGTCAGTGCGCGCATGAGGCCGATGGCCATGTCGTCGTTGGCGGCGAACACCGCGGTCACGCCGGGGTCGGCGGCCAGTTCCCGGCCGGCCGCGTAGCCGGATGCCGCGGACCAGTCGCCCTCGACGACCGCCGGCTCGTCGCAGCCTCGGGCCTCCAGTGCCTCACGCCATCCCCGCAGGCGGTCGCGGGCGGCATACCAGCGCTGCGGACCCGCGAGGTGGTGGACGGTCCGGTGTCCGAGGTCGAGGAGGTGCTCGGTGGCGGCCCGGGCCAGCAGGTCGGCGCCGACGCCGGCGGCCACGGTGCCGGGGGCCGTCGTGGCCACGGGCGCACCCAGGACCAGCACCGGTACTCGCACGTCGGCGGGGACCGCTCCCCCGTCCCCCTCCTCGTCGATCGGCTCGGAGATGACGATGCCGTCCACGCCCTGTTTGAGGAGCGAGTCGATGGCTCCGCCGACGCCCCCCGGATCGCCTTCCAGGGTGTTGACCACACGGAGCGCGTAACCGGTGTCCCGGGCGGCCCGCTCGATGCCGATGAGAAGTGACGCGGGTCCGTACAGTGCCGTCCCGAGCGTCACCACGCCGATGGAGCGGGTCCGGCCGGAGGCCAGCGCCCGGGCCGCGTGGTTCAGCCGGTAGCCGAGTTCGTCGGCCGCGTCGAGAACGCGCTTGCGCACCTCTGCCGAGACATACGCCTCGTCGTTGAAGACCCGCGACACCGTCTTCTGCGACACGCCGGCCAGCCGGGCCACATCCACGCTCCGGGGCGCACCGGAAACGCCGGCCCGTCCTGCTGATGGCGTCATGATGTCTCCCGATGGCCGCGTTCCGCGCCGGCTGCTCCGGCGACCTGACTGCGCAGCCATGTCTACGCAGTCAGAAGATGTCCGTCAAGAGTGCGGAACATATTCGTAATATGAAGTCCCCGGGTCCGGCATCGGTCCGGGAGCGCCTTGCCGGCCTCGTGTCCTGCGCAAACGGACGACGTCCGTCCGCACCGCCCGGCGGCGCCGTGCCCTACGATGACCCGCTCTGCGGGGACGTCGGCCCCGCACGCGTCCCCCACGGCCACGGCGCCCTCACCTCTCGGGCTTTCCCCGCAGGCGCGCCATCGCCTGTACGTGCCATCCCATCCCACCGAAGGATCGAGCAGCCGATGAGCGTGCCTGTCACCAACTGGGCCAGGAACATCAGATTCAGCGCCGCCGGATTCCACGAACCGGAGTCGGTCACCGAGTTGCGGCGGATCGTCGCGCAGAGCTCCTCGGTGCGGGTGCTCGGCACCGGGCACTCCTTCAACGCCATCGCGGACACCCGGGGCGACCTCGTCTCCGTGGCCCGCCTGCCGCGCACGGTCGAGCTGGACGAACGGGCCGGCACGGTCACCGTCGGCGCGGGACTGCGGTTCGGGGACATCGTCGCCGAGCTGCACGGTTCGGGGTTCGCGCTGCCCAACCTCGGGTCGCTGCCGCACATCTCGGTCGCGGGGGCGTGCGCCACCGGCACGCACGGCTCGGGCGACCGCAACGGCTGCCTGGCGACGACAGTCCGTGCCGTCGAACTCGTCGCCGCGGACGGCGAGTTGGTGACGATCGGGCGGGACGACCCGGACTTTCCCGGTTCGGTGGTGGCGCTGGGCGCTCTCGGGGTGGTCACCCGGTTGACCCTCGACCTGGTGCCGGCCTTCGAGGTACGCCAGTGGGTCTACGAGGGGCTCCCCGTGGCCACGCTGCGCGAGCGGTTCGACGAGGTGATGTCGGCGGCGTACAGCGTCAGCCTCTTCACGGACTGGCGCACGGACCGGATCGGCCAGGTCTGGCTCAAGCGCGTCACGGCCGAGGAGGCACCGGAGAGCCGGCTGGGCGCGACGCTCGCCGACGGCCCGCGCCACCCGGTGCCGGGGATGCCCGCCGGGCAGTGCACGCGGCAGTCGGGGGCTCCGGGGCCCTGGCACACCCGGCTGCCGCACTTCCGGCTGGACTTCACCCCGAGCAGCGGCGACGAACTCCAGTCGGAGTACTTCGTGGCCCGCGCCGACGCGGTGGCCGCCTTCGACGCCCTGGACGGGATCCGGTCGCGGATCTCCCCGGCCCTCCAGATCGGCGAGATCCGTACGGTCGCGGCCGACCGTCTTTGGCTGAGTCCCGCCTATGAGCGGGACGCCGTGGCCTTCCACTTCACCTGGCACCCCGATCCGGTGGCCGCGGCACAGGCGGTCCGCGCCGTCGAGACGGTTCTGGCCCCGTTCGCGGCCCGCCCGCACTGGGGCAAGGTGTTCGCCGCCGACCCGGAGACGGTCCGCGCGCTGTACCCGCGCCATGACGACTTCCGGAAGCTCCTGGGCGGGCTCGACCCCGCGGGAAAGTTCCGCAACGAGTTCGTCGGGCGCCACTTCCCCGTCGGGTAGAGACGAGAAACGTCTGCGGAACCTCTTGACGGCCGAAATATGACTGCGTAGACATGACTGCGCAGTCGGAGATGACTGCGTAGTCAGCCGCCACGGTGCCGTACTGACCCCTCAGCCCATTGCCTGGTGACGCGTCGCGGGGTTCCTCTCGCCGGCCAGTGTCCGAAATATCAAACGAAAGGGCGCCATCGTGGTGACCGTCGCACACAAGGACCGCCGACCCTCCGATCAGTTCGTCGTGGGTGTGGACTTCGGGACGCTCTCCGGGCGAGCTGTGGTGGTCCGGGTGAGCGACGGCGCGGAGCTGGCGGTCGCCGAGTACGCCTACCCGCACGCGGTCCTCGACCGGGAGCTGGCCGACGGCACCCCGCTGCCTCCCGACTGGGCCCTGCAGGTGCCGGGCGACTACATCGGCGTCCTGCGCCATGCGGTCCCCGAAGCACTGGCCCGTTCCGGGGTGCGGCCCGAGCAGGTGATCGGCCTCGGTACGGACTTCACCGCCTGCACGGTTCTGCCGGTACGCGCCGACGGCACTCCCCTGTGTGAACTGCCCGGGCTCTCCGGCCGCCCGCACGCCTACGTCAAGCTCTGGCGCCACCACGCCGCGCAGGGCCAGGCCGACCGCATCAACGCCCTGGCCGCGGAGCGCGCGGAACCCTGGCTGGCGCGGTACGGCGGCCGGATCTCCTCGGAGTGGGAGTTCGCCAAGGCCCTCCAGCTGCTGGAGGAGGACCCGGAGATCTACCACCTCACCGACCGCTGGGTCGAAGCGGCGGACTGGATCGTGTGGCGGCTGTGCGGGACGTACGTCCGCAACGCCTGCACCGCCGGGTACAAGGGCCAGCTCCAGGACGGCTCCTACCCCTCGGCCGACTACCTCGCCGCCCTGAACCCCGCGTTCGCCGGCTTCGTCACCGACAAGCTGGACCAGCCGATCGCTCAGCTCGGCACCTTGGCCGGAGGGCTCACGGCGGAAGCGGCCGCGTGGACGGGGCTGCCCGAGGGCATCGCGGTCTGCGCCGGCAACGTGGACGCCCATGTGACGACGCCGGCCGCCACCGCGGTCGAGCCCGGCCGGATGGTGGCCATCATGGGCACGTCCACCTGCCATGTGATGAGCTCCGACCGGCAGGGCACGGTGCCGGGCATGTGCGGGGTCGTCGACGGCGGCATCCTGCCCGGTCTGTGGGGTTACGAGGCCGGTCAGAGCGGGGTCGGTGACATCTTCGCCTGGTTCCTGCGCACCGGGTTCCCTGCCGAGTACGCCGAGCGGGCCGAGCGCCTGCAGCGCACCCCGCACGAGTACCTGACCGAACTCGCGGCCAGGCAGAAGGTGGGCGAGCACGGCCTGATCGCCCTGGACTGGCACAGCGGCAACCGCTCCGTCCTGGTCGACCACGACCTCAGCGGCGTCGTGCTGGGTCTCACCCTGTCCACGCGCCCGGAGGACGTCTACCGCGCCCTGCTGGAGGCGACCGCCTTCGGCACCCGGACCATCATCGAGGCCTTCGAGTCGTCCGGGGTGCCGGTGCAGGAACTGATCATCGCCGGCGGTCTGACCAAGAACGCGCTGCTGATGCAGATCTACGCCGATGTCACCCGCCGCCCGCTCGGCGTCATCGACTCCGCGCAGGGTCCCGCTCTCGGCGCGGCCATGCACGCCGCGGTCGCGGCCGGCGCGTATCCCGACATCCGGGCCGCGGCACACGCGATGGGCAGCGCACGTCCCGGCGTGTACCTGCCCGACCCGGACCGGGCCGCGGCCTACGACCTCCTGTACGCCGAATACCGGCTGCTGCACGACCACTTCGGCCGTGGCGCCAACGACGTCATGCACCGGCTGCGCCGCATCCGCGCCGAAGCCTCCGCCTGAACGCGCGGCTCCCGCGGTTCGCGGCCACTGCACTACCCCTTTGAAAGGACACCTCATGGCGAGCGACTCCACGTACCGGCTCCCTGGCGAGATCTGGTTCCTGACCGGCAGCCAGGGCCTGTACGGCGAAGAGACCCTGAATCAGGTCGCCCACCAGTCCCAGCGCATAGCGGAGCTGCTGGACACGAGCACCGAGATCCCCCTGCGGATCGTGTGGAAGCCGGTCCTCACCGACTCCGACTCCATCCGCCGGCTCTGCCAGGAGGCTTCCACCAGCGACGCCTGCGTCGGTGTGATCCTCTGGATGCACACCTTCTCGCCGGCCAAGATGTGGATCGCCGGTCTCAGCGCGCTGGACCGCCCCGCGCTCCATCTGCACACCCAGTACAACCTGTCGCTGCCCTGGTCGAGCATCGACATGGAGTTCATGAACCTCAACCAGGCCGCCCACGGCGACCGCGAGTTCGCGCACATCGGGTCCCGTCTCGGGGTGAACCGCAAGATCGTGGCCGGCCACGCCAGCGACGCCCGCGTCCAGAGCCGCGTGGCCACCTGGTGCCGGGCCGCCGCCGGCCGCCACGCGTCGCGGACCCTCCGGCTGGCCCGCTTCGGCGACAACATGCGCGATGTCGCCGTGACCGAGGGCGACAAGGTCGAGGCCCAGCTGCGGTTCGGGTTCTCCGTGAACACCTACGGCGTGAACGATCTGGTCAAGGTCGTGGACGCCGTCGAGGAGAAGGCGGCGGCCGAGCTCGCCGCGAGCTACGTCGACGAGTACGACGTCCGCCCGATACTCCGTCCGGACGGCGTCCGCCATGACGCGCTGCGGTACGCCGCGCGCCTGGAGCTCGGTCTGCGCACGTTCCTGGACGAGGGCGGCTTCACCGCCTTCACCACCAACTTCGAGGACCTCGGCGGCCTGCGCCAGCTGCCCGGAGTCGCCGTCCAGCGGCTGATGGCCGACGGCTACGGCTTCGGCGGCGAAGGCGACTGGAAGACCTCCGCCCTGCTCCGCACGATGAAGGTCATGGGCTCCGGACGGCCCGGCGGCACCAGCTTCATGGAGGACTACACCTACCACCTCGGCCCGGGCGAGCCGCGCATCCTCGGCGCCCACATGCTGGAGGTCTGCCCATCCATCGCGGCCGACCGCCCCAGCTGCGAGATCCACCCGCTGTCGATCGGCGACCGCGAGGACCCCGTCCGCCTGGTCTTCGACGCCGCCCCCGGCCCCGCCGTGGTCGTCGGCCTCTCCGACCTGGGCGACCGTTTCCGGCTCACCGCGAACACCGTGGACGTGGTGGCCCCCGGCCGGCCCCTGCCCCAGCTTCCGGTGGCCAGGGCCGTGTGGAAGCCGCGCCCGTCACTCGCCGAGTCCGCCGAGAGCTGGCTGCTCGCCGGTGCCCCGCACCACACCGTGCTCAGCTCGGCCGTCGACATCGAGACGCTCACCGATTTCGCCGCCATGACCGGCGTCGAACTGCTGACCATCGACGAGAACACGACCACCGGGCAGTTCGCCAAGGAGATCCGCTGGAACGCCGCCTACCACCGGCTCGACCAGCCGCTGTGAGCACCCCGTCCCCGGCTGGAACCGTCCCGTCACCACAGCAAGAACAAGGAGCACCGATGACCCTCACCGTACGGGACGGCCTGCGCCAGGAGGTGCTGGCGGCGAATCTGGCCATACCCCAGGTCGGTCTCGCCACCCTGACCTGGGGCAACGTCAGCGGAGTCGACCGCGAGGCGGGGGTGTTCGTCATCAAGCCCTCGGGCGTCCCCTACGACGACCTCTCCATCGACAGCCTGGTCACCGTACGACTGGCCGACGGCGCGGTCGTCGACGGCGACCTGCGCCCCTCCACCGACACCGAGACCCACCGCTGCCTGTACCTCGCGTTCCCCTCCGTCGGCGGGGTCACCCACACCCACTCCACCCATGCGGTCGCCTTCGCCCAGGCGCGCCGGGACATTCCCGTCCTGGGCACCACCCACGCCGACACCTTCAACGGGCCCATCCCGTGCACTCCGGACCTCACTGCGGAGCAGTGCGCCACGGACTACGAGTACAACACCGGCCGCGTCATCGTGGATCTGCTGAAGTCGGACGACCGCAAGGCCGCCGAGGTGCCCGCCGCGCTGGTCGCCAACCACGGCCCGTTCACCTGGGGCGCGAGCGCGCGCAAGTCCCTGGAGCACGCGATCATCTGCGAAGCCGTCGCCGACATCGCCATCCACACCCTCGCCCTGATCCCCACCGCCCCGCCGCCCCACCATCTCCTGGAACGCCACTACACCCGCAAGCACGGACCTGACGCCTACTACGGCAACCCGGAGGTGACGCCCCCGGCCCCGGCCCGCTCTCGGTGACGACCATCGTCGGCGCGGGCCCTCAGGCCGGGGACACCGGCAACCTCGCCGCTCAGCTCAGGGACTTGACGAGGCGTTCGATCCGCGCCGCGACCTTCTCGGCGGTGCCCTCGACGTAGAAGCCGTCCCGCGCCTCGTAGGTGAAGTTGTCGTAGTTCCAGCGGTCGGGCATGTTCTTGGCGCCGCCCTCGAACATCGACATGACGAAGGTGCTGCCGAACGGGGACGCCTTGCGGATGGCGTTCGCCGTGCTGGTGGACAGCTCCGGCTCCACGCCGGCGAACACGCCCCTGCCGACCTGGAAGACCCAGACCGGCACCTCGACGGTGTCGGTGGGGGTGTAGGTGGCGGTCTTCACCGGGCCCGTGGGATGGTCGGTCTCCATCTCGGTGGTGGTGACGTCGTCGGTGAGCAGCCGCACCGTGACGTTCTTGCCGCTCTCGTACCTGGTGATGGCCTGGGACACCCGCACGATCTCGTTGCCCAGGCGCTCGCCCTGCGCGGTCAGCAGCGCGAAGCCGGCGTCGTGCAGGTCGACTCCGTAGGTCCAGGCCCCGTCCTTGTCGATCGTGTACCGCTTCGAGCGGTAGGCCGGGAACTGGTCGCCGCAGGCGCCGACGAGCCAGAAGCCGACGGCACCGGGGTACTGGCTCTCCACGTGCGCGGTGGCGGCGCCCGCCAGGTCGGCGGTGATCGGCAGGCTGCCGTCGCTCATGACGGAGTCCTGCATCACGCAGGACTGCACGTTGTAGTTGGTCAGGACGGCGATCGGGTTGCCGTCGAGATCGTTGAACCGGGCGACGTACACGCCGTGGTCCGAGGTGCCCTGCTCGTCGACGCCCAGCCAGTAGCCGTCCGCGGTGGGCACGTTGCGGTTGACGTTGACGTCGGCCGCACCGCGGCCGTAGCCGACCTGGGCGTCCTGAAGGTTCTTGACCGCGTCGGCGACCGCGCTCTTGGTGGCGGTGACGATGTTCTGCACGTACGTCGCGGCCCCCGCCGACGAGCTGCTGTCCGCGACGTGCGGGGCGGAGAAGCAGTGCGTGACGGTGACCATGATGTTCGCCGCCGCGATGCCGGTGGCCGCGGTGATGGCCGCACGCATCAGCCCGATCGCCTCGGCACTGATCGAGGTGAGGTCCAGCACGGCCAGGGCGACACGGCGGGAGCCGGACTCGACCAGCAGGACCCGCACATACAGGTCGTCGTGCACCGAGGTGAAGTTGTCCAGGGGCAGGATCGAGGCACTGGGCGTGAACGCCGCCTTTCCGGCGCCCACCTTCAGTCCGGTCGCCGCCTTCGTGGCGGCGACGAACGAGCGCCGGCTCACGTCCCCGAAATTGCCTGCTTGGTCCCTCTCGTTCTCGTTTCGCTCAGACATCGCAGTCCTCCAAAGGAAATGGGCGGGTCCGTAACCGACTTCTGAGGAAGCATCACAGCGCGTCCAGGAATCGGCAATTCGCAGGACGCAAGCTCAGCTTTCACATCGAGTATCGACGGCTCGATTTCGCGGGGAGACTTCCGGCCAGGCCCGGTCGAAAACGCCGGTCGGACGCACACCGTAGGCCCACCGGATCACATCACACGGAATTCAGTGGAAACTCACAGATTGAATTCACAGTTTCTGACAGCGTCGGACACCTTGACGACCCGAGCTTCAGGAGCGGCACCCCGGCGATCCGTGTCACCGGCGCCGACCGTCCGTTCCCGGTGGGAGTTCGGGCTCGGATCCGGCGCCCGGTGGACTGTTCGGACAGCAGACCGATACCGCGCCGATACGTCACGGACACCCGGTCGCAGCACGCCAGACCACTCACCGACGCTCCCCTGCCGAGTCCGTCGAATGGCCGCGTCAAGCCCCGGTCGACCCCCGTACACGAAACACTTTCGGAAACCTGCTCGTGACACGCCGCTGCCGCGTCCCAATACTGTCCTCACATTTCCGTTCCGCTCATTCCCCCCAGAGGAACCGCTCAAAGGAACCGAGTTGAGACGTCATCTGATGCAAAAGGTGCTCGGGGCAGTAGCAGCCGCGGGCATCGGTGTTGCATTCACCATCGCCGCCGCGACGGGTGCGTCGGCATACCAGCCGAGTCCCGCCAACCTCTATACGGCGACGAATTCCGCTGCCTGCAACAAGAGTCCCTGCGTGCTCTACCCGAAGTCGGCCCAGTTGCCCAGCGGGCGCATCGTGGCGACCTTCGAGGACAGCGAGACCGCTCCGGTGGGGCAGACAATGCCCATCTACAAGAGCGACGACTACGGCACGACCTGGGCGAAGCTCGCCGATGTGAAAGCGCCCGCCTATCTGTCCACCGACTCCGCGTACGCGAAATACACGAGCAACTGGACGAACCCGTACCTCTATGTCCTTCCGCAGAGCGTCGGGAATCTGAGCGCGGGCACGCTTCTGCTCGCGAGCATCGTCTCGGGGGACGACTACTACTACCAGGAGCAGAAAGCGGCGAATTCCAGCTGGACGCCGACCAGTGACGGCGACCGAAAGAACGTGGCGCTGGCCCTGTACTCCAGCACCGATGACGGGGCGACCTGGAGTTTCCAGAACATCATCGCCGCCGGCGGCTGGCAGGGCGGTAGCGCGGGCAGCCTCGGCCGCACCTCGACCGCCAACACCTACAAGCAGGTCGACCCGGTGTGGGAGCCGCATCTGCTGGCCCACAACGGACAGCTGATCGCCTACTACTCCGACGAGAACGACTACACGGGCTACGACACCAGCACCGGAGCACCCACCCTCGACCCCGCCAACGACACGGCGACGGACTCCGGCGGCCAGGTCCTGATGCACCGGACGTGGGACGGCACCAGCACGTCGGCCTGGAGCAGTCCGGTCGTCGACGTGCCCGGCTCGACCGTGGACATGGGCAGCGGCAAGACGGAGATCGGCGGCGGACGCCCCGGTATGACGACCGTCGCGCCCACCACCGACGGCAAGTGGATGATGACGTACGAGTACTGGGGCGGCGGGACGAACGTCCGGTACCGGATCGCGGACGACCCGACGAAGTTCTACGCGGGCACGGACGCGGCGATCACCTCGCTGCCGGTGCCCTCAGGGGGCAGCGCGCTGTCGACGGGCGGCAGTCCGGTACTGCTCCCGATGCCCGACGGCCGGATCGTCTACAACGCGGCCGGCAGCGGAAGCGTGTGGGTGAACGAGTCGGGGCTCAGCACCGGCACCTGGAAGCAGTACCAGACGCCGATCGCCGCCGGGTACAGCCGCGACCTCCAGTACGTCGACGGAACCGGACGCGTGCTGGTCCTCCAGGCGTCCTGGAGCGGCACGAGCGTCGGCCCCGTGAAGTACGCCGAGGTCGATCTCGGCCGGTCCGACGGCGCCTATTACACCCTCGTCAACCGGCTGACCGGCCAGGCGCTCGCCCCCGCCTCCGGCAAGACGCAGGACGCCAACCTCACCGGCAACGTCCCCGACCTGGTCACGAGCGCCGTGAGCGCCTCGGACGACACCCAGCGCTGGCACACCACGGCCAAGGGCTCCAACATCACCCTGCTCAACAAGGCCGGCGGCCGCTCGGTCGCCATCTGGACCGGCAGTGCGACGGCCGGACAGAAGCTGGCCCAGTGGGTCGACGACGGCGCCACCGACAAGCAGTGGACCCTGGTCGCCTCCTCGACCAGCGGCTACTACAAGCTCCGCTCGGTGCTCAACACGGGCCTCTACATGACGGGCGCGACCGCGGGCGGCTCCGTCACCGTGGCCGCGTCCACCACCGACGGCTCGCAGGACTGGCAGCTGGTCCAGGACCCGCTCCCCACGGACTCGACGTTCACGCTGAAGGGCGCGAACTCCGGCCGCTGCCTCGACGTCCCGAACGGCGCGACCGGTGTCCAGGTGCAGATCTACGACTGCTCGGGCAACGCCAACCAGACCATCACCCAGACCGCCGCGGGCGAGCTGCGGATCTCCGGCAAATGCCTCGCCGCGAACGGCGACGGCACCACGGCCGGCACCCAGCTGATCCTGTGGGCCTGCAACGGCAAGAGCAGCCAGAAGTGGTCGTTCCGGCTGGACAAGACCATCGTCAACCGATCCAACGGACTGGTCATCGACGTCACCAACTGGGGCACGGCGAACGGCTCGAAGGTCGAGCTGTGGACCGGCCTCGGCACCGCCACCCAGCAGTGGAGCAGAGGGTAGCAGTCGCATCAGCGGGTGCCGGAGGCTTGTCTGCCGGCACCCGCTGCTGTTGGCTTGCGAAGGAGTGCCAGGTCAGGGGCCAGTGGGAGAACGAGGGCAGTGACCGTTCAGGACAAGGGACAGCTGGACGCCCAGTACGGCGTGCTGACGAGCATCGCCCAGGAAGCGGGCGTGTCGCTCAGCACGGTGTCCAAGGTGGTGCACCGGCGCCGCGACGTGGGCGCGAAGACCCGGACCCGGGTCGAGGAGCTGCTGGAGCGGTACGGGTACGTCCGCCCGTGGGACCAGGAGACCACGGCGTCACAGCAGATCATCGCCGTCTTCCGGGATCTGTCGGGCCCGTACACGCTGGAGGTGGTGCGCGGGATCGTGGACGCCGCCGGCGAGCTGGGCGTCAACGTGGTGACCGGGACGACGAACCGGCGGTCGATCGCCCAGTGGCTGGAGGAGTGCGTGGCGCTCGGCGCCGCCGGGCTGGTCATCGTGATCTCGATGCTGTCCGAGGACGACCAGCGGCGGATCGTCGAGCAGCATCTCCCGGTGGTGCTGGTGGACCCGCTGAGCGCGCCGTCGGCGGACATCCCGAGCATCGGTGTCACCAACTGGAGCGGCGCCCGGGAGGCCGTGCAGCATCTCCTCGGCCTCGGCCACACCCGTATCGGCATGGTCGCGGGCCGCTCCCACTCACTGGCCGGCTCGGCGCGGCTGCACGGCTACCGGGCCGCGCTGGAGGAGGCCGGGATCGACTACGACCCGGCGATCGTGCGCTCCACCGACTTCGACTACGACGAGGCGCTCAGCGCGAGCCGGCACATCCTGCGCGGCGAGCGCCCCCCGACGGCGATCTTCGCGGCCAGCGACGCGCAGGCGCTGGGCGTGCTGGAGGCCGCCCGGCAGCACGGACTGCGTGTGCCGGACGGCCTCGCGGTGATGTCCTTCGACGACACCCTGGTGGCGGCGATGGCGTCCCCGCCGCTGAGCGCGGTGCGCCAGCCGTTCGAGGAGCTGGGGCGGGAGGCGACCCGGGTGCTGCTGGCGGTGGCCGAGGGCCGCCCGCCCGCCTCCCCGCGCATCGAACTCGCCACGGAGCTGGTCCTGCGGACCTCTACGTCAGCGCCACCGGCACCCCGTGATGCCGAATGACCGTCGCGTCACGCTGCTCACCGACCAGTTGGACGCTCAGTTCGTTCGGTGTGGCAAGGCTGGAGGAGCCCGCGTAGAGCACGATCTCGCCCGGCTCGACGATCCGGTGACCGTCCAGGCCGGTGAAGGCCAGCCGGTCGGTGTGCACGTCGAAGCCGACGGTCCTCTCCTCCCCCGGTTCCAGCGGTACCTTGGCGTATGCCAGCAGTGCCCGCACCGGCCGGGTGACCTGGGCGACCGGGTCGGTGAAGTACAGCTGGACCGTCTCGGCACCGGGCACGGCACCGGTGTTCCGCACCCGCACCGAGACCGTGAACCGGCCGTCGGTGGGCACCGTTTCACGATCGGCCGCCAGCGCGTCGATCTCGAACGTCGTGTACGACAGCCCGTGGCCGAACGGGAACGCGGGCGTCGGATCCAGGTTGGACAGCCAGCTCTGCCGGTCGCCCAGTGGCGGGTGGAGGTAGGTGTACGGCTGTCCGGCGGGCGAGGTGGGGATCTGGATCGGCAGCCTGCCGCTGAAGTTCGCGGCGCCGGAGAGGAGTCCGGCGACCGCGCGGCCGCCCTCCTCGCCCGGCAGGAAGACCTGCACCATGGCCGCCGCATCGGCCGCGAACCGCCCCACGGCGTACGGCCGCCCGCTGCTGACCACCAGCACCACCGGCCGGCCCGTCGCGAGCACCGCCTCCACCAGCTCCTCCTGCACCCCCGGCAGCCGCAGATCCTCCACGTCACAGCCCTCGCCGGAGGTACCGATACCGAACATACCGGCCTTGTCGCCGACGACCAGGACGGTCAGGTCGGCCGCGCGGCTCGCCTCCACCGCCGCCGGAACACCAGATCGGTCCTCCTCGCGGATCGGGCAGCCCTGCTCGAACACCCAGTCCACGCCGGGCAGTTCGGCCGCGAGCGCAGCGCGCAGCGACAGCGCCTGCACCCCGTTGCCGAGGTCGTCGCGGTCGGCGAGGACGTGGTTGGGGAAGCTGTAGCAGCCGAACATCGTGCGGACGTCGTCGGCGCACGGGCCGATCAGGGCGATCCGGCCGGCTGAGGGGAGCGGCAGGCCGCCGGAGTTGGCCAGCAGGACCGCGCTCGACTGGGCGACCGCGTGTGCGAGCTGCCGGTTCACCGGCTTGTCCAGCTCCAGTTCACCGGCGCGCAGGGCGGGCGGCTCGGGGTTCCAGTCGGGGTCGAGGAGCCCGAGCGCGACCTTCTGCCGCAGTACCCGGCGTACGGCCCGGTCGACGTCGGCCTCGGTGACCTCGGAGCGCCGTACCGCCTCGACCAGGGCCGGGCCGAAGCCGCGCTGGTCGGGCAGTTCGACGTCCAGTCCCGCCGCCAGGCCCAGCGCTCCGGCGGCCGACAGGTCGGCGGCCACCCGGTGCGCGGTCACCAGGAACGGCAGCGACCAGTAGTCGGAGACGACGGTGCCCTCGAAGCCCCACTGGTCGCGCAGCACGCCGGTCAGCAGCCGGCGGCTCGCGGCGGGGGCCTCGCCGTCGATCTCGGCGTAGGAGTTCATCACCGAGCCCACGCCGGCGGCGACGGCCCTCTCGAAGGGCGGCAGGATGACATCGGCCAGCTCGCGCCGGCCCATGCCCACGGGGGCGTGGTTGCGGCCTCCCATGGAGGACGAGTAGCCGGCGAAGTGCTTGAGGGTGGCGTACACCCCGGCGCTCTGCAGGCCGAGCACGTACGCCTCGCCCATCTCTCCGGCCAGGTACGGGTCCTCGCCGTACGTCTCCTCGCAGCGGCCCCAGCGGTAGTCGCGGATGACGTCGACGACCGGGGCGAGGCCCTGGTGGACACCGGCCTCGGCCATGTCGGCGCCGATGGCGGCGCCCACCCGGCGGATCAGGGCGGGGTCGAAGGTGGCCGCCATTCCGAGCGAGGTGGGGTAGATAGTGGCGCCGTAGGCGGTGAAACCGGTGAGGCACTCGTCGTGGGCCATCGCCGGGATGGCGAAGCGGCTCTGCGCCATGATCTGCCGCTGGCGCTCGGCCAGCAGCCGGGAGTGTTCCAGGGCGGGGCGGGGCAGCGTCCCGTAGGGGCGGGTGAGCTGGCCGAGGCCGTACCGGGCGGTCTCGTCGAGGTCGCCGACCCGGCCGAACAGGTTGGTGCCGGGGGCGACTTCGGGGCCGGCCGGTTCGACGTCCTCCCAGGCGCTGCCGAGCTGGGCGACCTTCTCCTCCAGGGTGAGCCTCGCCAGCAGTGCCTCGACGCGTTCCTCGACCGGGCGCGCGGTGTCGGACCAGGGGCGGTCGTCGTCCGCCGGGGAGAGATCGGCGTGGTCCGGCGTGGTGGTCGTCATTCACGACTCCTCGTGGGGGTTGTTCAGGGCATGCCGAGGGCGGCCAGCGGCTTCGTCGCCCCGGCCGATTCCCTCCAGGCGTCTGCTACTTGGAGAATCCGGCGGTGAGTCCGGCGACCAGCTGGCGCCTGGCGAGGACGAACACGACCAGCATGGGAAGGGTGGAGAGGACGACGGCGGCCATGGTCGCGGGCACGTTGATGCCGAACTCGCCGCGGTAGAGCGTGAGGGCCAGGGGCAGGACGGCCTTGTCGCCGCTCTGCGTGAGGATCAGCGGGAAGAGGAAGCCGTTCCAGACCTGGAGGCCGTCGTAGACGGCGACCGTCACCAGGGCGGGGCGGGCCATCGGGGCGGCGAGCGAGAACAGCATGCGCCAGTCGCCAGCGCCGTCCACGACCATCGCCTCGAACAGCGAACGCGGGACGTCCCGTAGGAAGCTGACCAGGATCATCACGGTGACCGGCAGCGCGAACGCCGCCGAGGGCAGCACGATCGCGAGCAGGCTGTCGTACATGTGCATGCGGATGATCAGCAGGTACACCGGGATGATCACCGCCTGGAGCGGGATCGCCAGGCCCAGGAGGTAGAGGCGGAAGGTCAGGCGGGACCAGGGGTTGGTGTAGCGGACGATCGAGAACGCGGCCATCAGGCCGACGACCATGACGATCGCCACCGTGGCGACGGTGACGATCACGCTGTTGAGCAGGTAGGTCGTGAAATCGCCGTCGAGGACGGTCTGGTAGTTGTCCAGGGTCGGGTGGCCGGGCAGCGCCAAAGGGTTGCCCGTGGTGAAGTCGGCCTGGCCGCGGAGGCTGGTCACGATCACCCAGTACAGGGGTACGAGGACCAGCGCGGTCCACAGCAGGGTGGCGCCGCCGGTGGCGGTACGGCGCAGGGTCGCGACGACGGTGCTCACATGCCCTCCTGCTGGCTGTCCATCCGGGTGAAGCCGGACAGGCGGGTGGTCAGCAGCGACAGCACGAGGCCGAAGACCACCAGAAGCGTGGCCAGCGCGCTGGCCCGGCCCATGTCGTGGACCTGGAAACCCGTGATGTACATGGCCAGCGGCAGCACCCGGGTCGCGGTGCCCGGACCGCCGGTGCCGCCGGACAGAACGTAGATCAAGTCGAAGTAGGTCAGCGAGCCCACCAGCATGAGCGTGCTCGACGTGACGAAGGTGTACTTCAGCTGCGGCAGCGTGATCCGCAGGAGGCGGGTGACGGGGCCGGCGCCGTCGATGGCGGCCGCCTCGTAGAGCGACACCGGGATCTGGCGCACGCCGGCCTGGTAGAGCAGGGCGTGGAACGGCACGAACTGCCAGGCGATCACGAAGATCACCGTGTACAGCGCCAGGTCGGGCGAGCCGAGCAGGGGCTTGGCCAGCCAGTGCAGCCCGGGGGCGGCGCCGATGCCGAAGGACGGGTCGAGCAGGGCCTGCCAGGTCAGACCGATCGCCACGGCGGACAGCAGCAGCGGCAGGAACCACAGCACGGCGAAGAGCGCCCGCAGCCGGCCGCGGGGGGCCTGGAAGAGCCCGAGCGCCAGGGCAAGGGGGGTCTGGACCAGCCAGCTGACCACCATCACCTTGACGGTGAGCCACAGCGCCTGCCAGGTGGCTCCGTCGGTCAGCACCCCGGTCCAGTTGGCGAAGCCGGACCAGCCGATCGAGCCGAGGCCGTCCCACCGGGAGAGGCTCAGCACCAGCACACCGACCAGGGGGACCAGACCGAACAGGCCGAACAGGAGCAGGGCGGGCGCGGCCATCAGCAGACCGCTGTAGCGGCGGCGCCGCCCGCCACGGGCCGTGCCCGGCCGCGCCCTGTGGGACGCGACCGGACGCGACGTACGAACGACGGTGGTCATTACTGCGCCGCCTTGTTCATGTTCGTGCCGAACTGCTCGGGCGTGATCTGCCGCAGGAACGACTTGTCCACGTTGGTCAGCAGCGGGTCGGCCTGGTCGGAGGGCAGCGCCTGGTCCCACGACAGCTGGAAGTTCGGCGAGTTCTGCACCAGGCCGTACACGAAGGTCAGCCACTTCTTGTCGTCGGCCGACTTCACCGCCGCCAGCTTGGAGTCCAGCTTGTTGACCGGGGGCACGCTCCCGGAGGCGAGGTAGGCGTCGATCTGGGAGTCGTTGAGGACGTAGTTCTTGAAGTAGGTGAGGGCCGCGGACTTGTTCTTGCTCTTCGAGTTCAGCGACAGGAAGTTCGACGGGTTGCCGACGATGTCCTTCGGGTCGCCCTTGCCGCCGGACAGGGCCGGGAAGGCGACGTAGCCGAGGTCCTTCTTCACGAAGTCGGGGGCGGCCTTGACCAGGTTCGCGTACTCCCAGGTGCCCATCAGCTCCATGCCGGCCTTGCCGGTGTAGAGCAGGGCCGTGGAGGCGCCCTGGTCGTAGTTGACGGAGGAGGCGTTGTCGCCGAAGGCACCGGCCTTGGCGAGTTCCTGGAGGCGGGTGCCGGCCGCGGTGACCGAGGCGTCCTTCCAGCCGGCCGTGTCCCCCGAGGCGATCCCGTCGAACACGTCCGAGCCGCCCTCGCGGTCCAGCAGGTACTCCATGTACATCAGCGTCGGCCACTTGGAGTTCGCCGCGAGGGATATCGGGGTGACGCCGGCGCCCTTGAGCTTCTTGACGTCCGTCAGCAGGTCGTCGTACGTCTTCGGGGCCTCGACGCCCGCGTCCTTGAGGACCTTCTTGTTGTAGTAGAGGACCACCGGGGCGAGGCCGTTGGCGGGCACGCCGTAGACCTGGCCGTCGAAGGTGGCGCTCTTCAGGACGCTCGGCGTGAACCGCAGCAGGTCCACCTGGGCGTCGGTGACGGCATCGACCTTGCCGGCCTTGACGTAGTCGTCCAGCGCGCCGCCGCCCCAGCTGAAAAAGATGTCGGGGGCCTGGTTCGCGCCGAAGGCCACGCGCAGCTTCTGCTTGTAGTCGTCGTTCGCGAACAGCCGCAGCGTGATCTTCTGGTCCGGGTGGTCCTTGTTGTAGGCGTCCACCGACTCCTTCAGGATCGTCTGGTCGTTGAGCGCCCACATCGTCAGGCCCTTCGACGACGAGCCCCCGGACGATCCGGCAGGCCCCGAGGTCCCGCACGCGGCAAGGCTCAGGGCCGCCGTCAGGGTGACCGCGACACCGATACCGCGCCGCATTCTCGGAGTGCTCGCGCACCTCGTTCCGGGTCCAGGGAATCTGCGCATGATGTGCCTCTCGTCTCTCGCCGTGCCGTACTCATGTGCCAGGCAGCCGAGCGGCCGGTACGAAACCCTTTCGCACGCCGTCACCGCGGACTGCCTGCCTGCTGGACCGGGACACTGGCACGGAATTCACAGCCGGGACAAGAAGGGGAAATTCCTTGGTTACGAAACATTTTCGTGCAGAGGTACGGGGGCAGAAGCTCCCTCCGGCCAGGCACGACGGTCGAAGTTCGGTCGGCCGGGTGGGCAGCCCGGCGGGCGCCGTGCGGAGGGGCCGCTACTTCAGGCCGATCGCGGCGCAGTCCGCCTCGTACTGCGCGGTGCAGATCTCCTTGACGGTGTAGACACCGTCCTCGACCACCGTGGCCTTGATGTTGTCCTTCGTGAGGGCGACCACCGGCACGAGCATCGTGGGGATCTTCTTCTCGGTCGGGCTGTCGACCGCGTCCTGGGTCAGCGCGTCGAACTGGATGTCGCGGCCCTGGACCTTGTACACCGCCATCTCCGCGGCGCGGGTGGCCTCCTCGATGAACGGCTTGTACACGGTCATGTACTGCTCGCCCGAGACGACCCGCTGCACCGCGTCCAGGTTCGCGTCCTGCCCGGTCACCGGCGGGATCCTGGTCGCGCCCGCTTCCTTCAGCGCGTCGATGACGGCGCCCGCCAGGCTGTCGTTGGCCGCGTAGACGGCGGCGATGTTGTTCAGGCCGACGGCCTGGATCGCCTTCTTCATGTTCGCCTTGGCGACCGTCGGCGACCATTTGTCGGTGTTGTACTCCTCGGCTATGTGGACCTTGTCCTTGAGTTCGCCGAGGGCGCCGTCCTTGTACTTCGCGAAGTTCGTGTCCGCGGGGTCGCCGTTCATCATGACGATCCTGCTGGTGGCGGCCTTGCTGCCGAGCGCCTCGATGATGGCGCGGCCCTGGACCTCGCCGACGAGTTCGTTGTCGTGGGAGACGTAGGCGTCGATCGGGCCCTGCGCGAGGCGGTCGTAGGCGATGACGGGGATGCCGGCGTCCTTCGCCCTCTGGACGTCGGCGGCGATGGCCTGGGCGTCCAGCGCGTCCACCAGGATGATGTCGACCTTCTTGGACACCATCATCTGGAACTGCTGACTCTGCTTGTCCTGGCTCGCCTCGGCGTTGGCGTAGTCGACCTTGCCCTTGCCGTGGGTGAGGGCGGCGACCTCCTTCTTGATGACGGGGTAGTCGAAGGCCTCGAAGCGTGCGGTGTCCTTGTCGGGCAGGAGCAGCCCCACCGTGATGTCGTCGCCCTTCGTCGGGGAGGCCGAGCTGCCGCCTCCGTCGACGCCGTCGATCACGCCGCACGCGGTGAGCGCGAGCGCGGACGTGGAGGCGGTCAGGGCTATCGCGAGGCGACGCGCGGAGGTGTGGCAGAGGGTAGGAGCGCTCACGTCAGGAGCCTTCCGGGTGAGTGAGGAGAGCAGGGTGACGAGGGGGGTGGGAGGTGCCTGCAGGCAGGAGGCATGGCCCGTCGGCCGGACGGGTGAGGACCCCGATGTGGACGAGTCCGAGCGGTCCTGCCGCCTTGATGTGCGGCCCGCTCAGCCGTCAGAGACTTGCCGGAGGTTAGCGGCGTACTTCCTCGATACGGACCGGGCGGTGCTCGCGGAGCGAGGCCGTGGCGGCTTCGGCGACCCAGCTGGATTCGACCGCGTCCGTGAGGGTGCAGGGGGACGGGCGGTCGCCGCGGACGACCTCGGTGAAGGCGGCGAGTTCGGCGCGGAAGGCGTCGGCGAAGCGGTCCATGAAGAAGGTGTGCGGGACGCCGGCGGGGAAGGTGGTGCCGGGCTCGACGGAGCGGAGCGGCAGCTTGTCCTCCAGTCCGGCGGCGACGCTGTCGCGGGAACCGTGGAGTTCCAGGCGGACGTCGTAACCCCGGGCGTTGTAACGGGTGTTGGAGACGACGGCGAGGGTGCCGTCGTCCATGGTGAGGACGGTGGCCGCCGTGTCGACGTCGCCGAGGTCGCGGATCCACTGCTCGCCTCGGTTCCCGCCGGTGGCGTAGACCTCGACCACCTCGCGGCCGGTCACCCAGCGGACGGCGTCGAAGTCGTGGACGCTGCAGTCACGGAAGATGCCGCCGGAGACGGCCGCGTAGTCGGGTGGCGGCGGGGCCGGGTCGAGGGTGGTGGAACGGATGGTGTGCAGCCAGCCGAGGGCACCGCTGTGCAGGGCCTCGCGGGCGGCGACGAACCCGGCGTCGAAGCGACGCGGGTAGCCGATCTGGACCGGGACGCCCCGGTCGGCGAGGTGCCGGGCCGTCCGGGCGGCCTCGGCGGTGTCCGCGGCGACCGGCTTCTCGCAGAAGACGGGCAGTCCCGCCTCGACCGCGGCCTCCAGCAGGGCGGGGTGGGCGTCGGTGGCGGCGGCGATGACGACGCCGTCCAGGCCCGCGGCCAGCAGTTCGGGCACGGAGTCGACGGCGTGGGCTTCGAGTTTCCCGGCGATGTCGGCGGCACGGCCGGGAACGGCGTCCGTGACCACGAGGGTGTCCACCGCCGGCAGGCCGCTGAGCGTGTGGGCGTGGAGCGCGCCGATCCGCCCCAGCCCGATGAGTCCGATTTTCATGCCTCATACGTCCTTTCAGTCGATGGCGCCGATCACGTTCTGGTCCCAGTCGATCACGGACCCGGTGACCACCCCGCTACGCTCAGAGAGCAGGAAGACCACGAAGTCGGCGATTTCGTCCGCCCGGCCTAGACGCCCCATGGGCAGGCTCTTGCCGGCCTGCACCCGCCAGTCGTCCCCGGCACCGTGGAAGGCGCGCTGGGTGGCGTCCTCGCCTTCGGTGTCCGTCCACCCGATGTTCAGCCCGTTGATGCGGATGCGGTCGAAGCGGTGGGCGTGCGCGGCGTTGCGGGTGAGCCCGGCCAGGCCCGCCTTGGCGGTCGAGTACGGCGTCAGGAAGGGCTGGCCGCAGTGCTCCGAGGTGGAGATGATGTTGACGATCGTCCCGGGGGCGTGCCGGGAGAGCATGTCGGCGACGGCGCCCTGCATCAGGAAGAACGGCGCGCGCAGGTTGACGGCGATGTGCGCGTCGAACAGCTCCGGCGTGGTGTCGAGCAGCGAACCGCGTGAGGTCAGGCCCGCAGAGTTGACCAGGCAGTCCACCCGCCCGAACCGGCTGACCGTGGCGGCCACCGACGCCTTGGCCTGCGCCACGTCGGCGACGTCGGTCTCGACGAAGGCGGCCTGCACTCCCATGGCGCCGAGTTCCGCGGCCAGCGCCTCGCCGGGCTCGGCACGGCGGCCGGTGAAGACAACCGCCGCCCCCTCGCGGGCCGCGGCTCGGACGACGGCGGCGCCGACTCCCTGGCTGCCCCCGCTGACCAGCACGACCTTGTCGTCCAGCAGTGTCATCTCGATCTCTCCTCGGAACGACCGGTGGGCATCCACTCGGGGTTGGCAAGCGCGGCCGGACGACGTCCGGCCAGCACGTCGGCGACGCCTCGGGCCGCGTCGGCGTAGGTCGCGGCTTCGGCGCGGATGCTCATGCCCATCAGGTGCGGGGTGAGCAGTACGTCGGGGTGGTCGAAGAGCGGATGGTGGGCGGGCGGCTCTGGATCGTAGACGTCCAGGCCGACACCGGACAGCCGACCCGCGACGAGCGCGTCCCGTACGGCGTCGAGATCCACCAGCCCGCCGCGACCGCAGTTCACCAGCACCGCCCCCGGCGTGATCGCCGTCAGGAACCGGCGGTCCACCAGGTGGCGGGTGGTGTCCGAGAGCGGCACGTGCAGGGTGATGACGTCGCTGTGCGCGGCCAGTTCGCTCAGATCGGGGCAGGTGACCGCGTCCGGCGGCGTGGCGAACGGGTCGTGGGCGAGCACCCGCATCCCGAAGGCCTCCGCGAGAGCGCCGACCCGGCGCCCGATGCGGCCGAAGCCGACGATGCCGATGGTCGCGCCGCACAGGTCGCCGACGGGGATCTCGGCGCGCCGTGCCCACTGTCCTTCCCGCACCAGCCGGTTCAGCGGTCCGAAGCGTTTGACCAGGTGCAGGGCCATGCCCAGGACGCCCTCGGCGACGGCACGGGAGCCGCTGTCCGGGGTGATCACCACCGCGATGCCGCGCGCGGTCGCCTCGGCCACGTCCACCAGGTCCACGCCGACCCCGGTGCGGGCCAGCACCCGGCAGTGGGGCATCCGGTCCAGTGTGTCCCGGTCGACCACGGCGTCGGCACGGACGATCGCGCCGACGGCCGCGGCCAGGTCGTCCGGCCCCGGGTGGGGCACGAAGGCGGCCTGCCCCCGCAGTGGCCCCTGCACCAGCGCGGGGTCGACACTGCCGAGCGCGACGACGGTGGGATCAGGCATGGGTCGCCTCGGCGTGCGTCTTGCGTCCGTAGGCGGCGTCGGGGACGGTGCTGACGGAGTGCCAGCGTCCGTCCTCGGCCGAGGCGGCGACGGCGGCGAGGACCTCGGCGTCCTGGTGGGCGTCGTAGATGGTCGCGTTGCGCTGTTCGCCGCGGGCCAGCGCGGTGAGGAACTTCTTGGCCTCGATCACCTTGAGGTCGTCGAATCCCATGCTGTTGGCCGGTCCGGGCTGGAACCGCGCGTAGTCGCCCATGGAGCCGTTGGCGAGGACCCTGGTGTAGCCGACGTTGGGTCCGCCGCGCCCGAGGCACAGTTGCAACTCGTTGAGCTGCTCGAAGTTCCAGGACGCGGAGCCCTCGGTGCCGTAGACCTCGATGGCGAGTCCGCACTGCGGGCCGACGATGACCCGGGACGCTTCCAGGGTGCCGACCGTGCCGGTGGTGTGCGGGCCGTCGGCGAAGCGGACCAGCGCGGCGACGTGGTCGTCGTTCTCGACCGGCGCCATCTCGCCGTCCTCGATGACCGCGAAGTGCGTACCGGAGCCCATGGGCAGGACGGGCCGCTCGGTGTACACGGTGGAGAGCAGCGAGCTGGCCTCGCGGATCGGTCCGACGACGTACTGGACGAGGTCGACGACATGGCTGAGCAGGTCGCCGAGTGCGCCGCTGCCGGCGAACTCGCGGCGGAAGCGCCAGGAGAGCGCGCCCTTGGGCTCGGCCGCGTAACCGCAGTAGAAGACGGAGCGGACGTTGGTGATCCGGCCGAGCGTGCCGTCCGCGACCAGTTCGCGGATGCGCTCGACCGCCGGTGCGCCACGGTAGTTGTAGCCGACCGAGGTCTCGACACCGGCCGCCCGCGCGGCGGCGGCGACCGCGGCGGTCTCGGCGACGCCGCGTCCGACCGGCTTCTCGATCCAGAACGGCTTGCCCGCCTCGGCGGCGGCGACCGCGATCTCGCGGTGCACGTGGTTGGGCCCGCAGATGGAGACCACGTCGACCTCGGGGTCGGCGAGGACCTCGCGGTAGTCGGCGGAGGCTCGGGCGTAGCCGAGCACGTCGCGGGCGTAGGCGGCGCGGTCGGGTGCGGTGTCGGCGGCGTGCACGAGTCTCGGGCGCAGGCCGAGTTCGGGGTAGACGACGGGTATGGCCTGGTAGGCGCGGGTGTGCAGCCTGCCCATCCAGCCGACGCTGATCAGGCCCACACCGAGCGTTGCCGCGTCCTCGGAGCCGTCGGATTCGTTGCCGTTGATCATGGTTGTGCTCCAGGGGGGTTCAGGGTCAGGACGCGGTGCGTGCCTGGTTCAGGTGGGCGGTGACGGCTGCGGCGAGCAACGTGGAGTCGGAGCCGATGGCGACGAAGGTCCAGCCTTCGGCGATCCGGGCGGCCGCCGCGGCCCCGTCGTTCACCAGCAGGCCGCACGCCTTGCCGTGTGCCGCGGCGGCGGCGCGGACCTTGTCCAGTGCGGCTGTGTAGACGGGCGCGGTGAACTGTCCGGGGACGCCGAGGTCGTGGCTGAGGTCGCGGGGGCCGACGAAGAGCACGTCGGCGCCGTCCAGTGCGGCGATCTTGTCGACGTCGTCCAGGGCGGCGGCCGACTCGATCTGCACCACGCCGAGGGGCCGGTCCGCCTCGCGGTCCAGTGCCGCGGGATCGAGTCCGAAGCGGCAGGCCCGGTTGTAGGTGGCCACGCCCCGGTCGCCGGCCGGCGGATAGCGCAGGTGCCGCAGCGCGGCGGCGACCTCGTGCGCGCTGTCCAGGCGGGGCAGCATCACGCCGGCCGCGCCCAGGTCGAGCACCCGCCCGATGCGGATGCGTGCCGCGGACTCGACGCGGACGACGGTCGGCACCCCGTATGCGGCGGCGGCCGGGACGAGGGCTCGTACCTGTTCCTCGCCGCCCGCGCCGTGCTCCAGGTCGAGCAGCAGCCAGTCGACTCCGGCGGCGGCGCAGACCTCGCCGACGACGGGGGCGGCGGCGCCGATGAAAGTACCCACGGTCGGGTCCCCGGCGGCCAGCCGTCGGCGCAGGCGGCCGTGGTCCAGTGGCGAACGGTCCAGCGGCGAGCGGTCCAGTGGCGAGGAGGTCATCCGAACCACCTCTGGTCGGCGAGTCCGGCCTCGTACTCGGCCCGCAGTGCGGCCACGGTCGGCTGCTCGGCGACCTCGGCGGGGGCTACGTCCCACCAGACACCTGCGCCGGGAAGGTCGGCGTGCGGGACGACGGGGACGACGATGACCACCGGGCCCTGGTGCCCCCGGGTGGAGTCGAGGGCTTCGGCGACCTGGTCGGCGGTGGTGGCCCGGACGGCGTGCGCGCCCAGCCCGGCCGCGACGCTCACCAGGTCGACGTCGAGGTAGTCGCTCTCCAGCCGGGCGGGCTTGCCGTCGGTGAGGTCCAGGGCACCGCTGCGGTAGCGGAACTCGTTGCCGAACTCGGCGCCGGTGCGGCCCATCTGGAGGCGGTGGATGACCTGGTAGCCGTGGTTCTCGGCGATAACGATGGTGACGGCGGCGCGTTCCTGTGCGGCGGTGACCAGTTCGGTGGGCGCCATCAGGAAGGTGCCGTCACCGATGAAGGTGGTGACGCGGGCCTCCGGCCGGGGTTCGGCGAGCCGGACGCCGATCGCGGCGGGCAGCTCGTAGCCCATGCAGGAGAAGCCGAACTCCAGGTGGCAGTGGCGTCCTTCGGTGGCGTCCCAGACCTTCTGCAGGTCGCCGGGCGGTCCTCCGGCGGCGGCGATGACGGTGTCGCCGGGCCGGGCGTGCTCCTGGAGCAGTCCGATGAGCTGGCCCTGGGTCAGCACCGCGTCCGTGTCGGTGACCACGTCGGAGTCGGCGGGCACCGCGCTCTTGTCGAACGGCAGGCCCGGGTCGATGGCCTGGGCGCGTACCGGGACCCACCGGGCGTGCGCGGCTTTGACACTCTCCCGCCAGGCGGCGGGGGCGGTGATCCGCCGGGCCTCGACCTCGTCGGCGAGCGCGGTCAGCGCCCGCTTGGCGTCGGCCACGATGCCGACGGCGCCCAGCCGGCCCGCGTCCTGGATGTCCAGGTTGATGCTGGCGAAGCGTACGTCGGGGTGCTGGAAGAGCGAGTGCGAGGCGGTGGCGAAGTCGGTCAGCCGGGAGCCCACGGTGAGGACGAGGTCGGCTTCCCGTGCCAGCTCGTTGACCGCCGGGGTGCCTTCCAGCCCGATGCCGCCGAGCTGCCACCAGGCACGCCGCTGCACCGCGCCCTTGCCGCCGAAGGTCTCGACGACCGGGACGCCCGCGAGTTCGGCCAGCCGCTCCAACTCGGGTGTGGCGCCGGAGTAGATGACGCCGCCGCCCGCGATGATCAGCGGTCGCCGGGCCTCGGCGAGCAGCTGCGCGACCTGTGCCACCTCGTCGGGGTCGGCGGCCGGGCGGCGGATCCGCCAGACCGTGTCGCGGAAGAGGGCGGTGGGGAAGTCGTACGCGTGCGACTGCACGTCCTGCGGGAGGGAGAGGACGACGGCGCCGGTGTGGGCGGGGTCGGTCAGCACCCGCATCGCCGCCGGAAGGGCCGTCAGCAACTGCTCGGGCCGGGTGATGCGGTCGAAGAAGCGGGCCACAGGGCGGAACGCGTCGTTGACGGAGACATCGGCCTCGCTGGGGTGCTGGAGCTGCTGGAGCACCGGGCCCTGCCGGCGTGTCGCGTAGCTGTCGCCGGGCAGCAGCAGCACCGGCAGCCGGTTGACGGTGGCCAGGCCGGCGCCGGTGACCATGTTCAGCGCGCCGGGACCGATCGAGGCGGTGACGGCGAGGGTGGCGTGGCGCCGGGCGTGCTTGGCGTAGCCGGTGGCCAGGTGGACGAGGGCCTGTTCGTTGCGGCCCTGGACGAACGGCATCCGGTCCGAGAACTGGTCGAGCGCCTGCCCGAGCCCCGCGACGTTGCCGTGGCCGAAGATGCCGCAGGTGGCCGGGATGAGCCGCCGCCGTTCACCGTCGGCGTCGCTGTACTGGTGGGAGAGATAGGAGACGACGGCCTGGGCCACGGTCAGCCGGGTCGTGGGCTCGGGGCGGGACGCACTCACGAGGAGCTTCCTTCCTTCTGTACGACGCTGTACGAGGGACACGAACAGGGGGTGTTCACCAGGGGCGGCCGTGCAGGACGACGGTCTTGGCCTCGGTCATCTCCTCGACCGCGGCGCGCGGGCCCTCCTTGCCGATGCCGCTGCCCTTGAGCCCGCCGTAGGGCATCAGGTCGGCGCGCCACAGGGGGGTCCAGTTGATGTGCACGGTGCCCGCGTCGATCTCCCGGATGGCCCGGACGGCGCCGCTGACGTCGCTGGTGAAGATGCCCGCGCCCAGTCCGTACGCGGTGCCGTTGGCCTGGGCGATCGCCGACTGCCAGTCCTCGGCGGTACTGACGGCGACGGCGGGGCCGAACAGTTCGTCCTGGCTGAACGGCGAGCCGGGTGCCACGTCCGCGACCACCGCGGGCGTGATGACCGCGCCGTCCCGCTCACCGCCGGTCAGCAGCCGGGCGCCGCCCGAGACGGCGTCGGCGATGGACGCGCTGACGCGTTCCGCCTCCTGCTGAGTGATCAGCGTGCCGATCCCGGTGTCCGCCGACGCGGGGTCGCCGGTGCGGATGGCTTCGACCTTGGGCACCAGCGCGTCCAGGAAGTCGCCGCTGATCGCGGGGTGGGTGATGACGCGTTGCACGGAGATGCAGACCTGGCCGGCGTTGATGTAGCCGCCGAGGGCGACGGCGCTCGCCGCGGCCTCGATGTCGGCGTCCGGGAGTATCACCACCGGGCAGGAGGCGCCCAGTTCAAGGGACAGTTTCTTCACGCCCGCCCTGCGGGTGATGTGCTCGCCGGTCGAGGTCGAGCCGGTGAAGGAGACCTTGCGCACCCGGGGGTCCGAGACCAGTGCGTCGCCGAGCACCCCGCCCGGCCCCGTCAGTACGGAGAGGACGCCGTCCGGCAGGCCCGCGTCGACGAAGCACGCGGCGAGCGCGAGCGCGGTCAGCGGTGTCGTACGGGCGGGCTTGAGCACGACCGCGTTGCCGGCGGCGAGCGCGGGTGCGAGCTTGTGAAGTACCAGGAGCGCGGGGTAGTTGAACGGGGTGATGGCGACGACCACTCCGCAGGGCTGGCGGACGGTGAACCCGATCTTGTCGTGGCCGGTGCCCCGGTTGGCGTCCAGCGGCAGCGTGTCGCCGTAGAGGTGGGCGCCCTCGAAGGCGGCCAGCCGGATGATGTCGCCGGAGCGGCCCGCCTCGCCGGTCGCCTCGGTGATCGTCTTTCCGGTCTCGGCACTGATCAGTCGTGCTGTCTCCGCGGCCCGCCGGTCGGCGAGTTTGGCCGCGTCGAAGAGAATCCGCATCCGCTCGTGGGCGGGTGTCGCGCGCCAGACGGCCGCGCCCGCCTCGGCCGCCGCCAGCGCGGCCTCCACGTCCTTCACTCCGGCCACGGGTACGACCCCCACGGCCGCGCCGTCGAACGGCGAGGTCACTTCCTCGGCCGCGCCCGAGAGCGCGGGCGTCCAGGTACCGCCGATCAGCATGTCCACCATGACAACTACCAATCCACAGGGGTTACTTACGAGAGATGAGGGCTCAGCGGTTGGTGCTGAACGCGGCGTCGAACTGCCGGTCGGAGGCTTCCGCGGCGACCGAGCGGACGAAGCGCAGCGCCTCCGGCGCGGCGGTCTCCCGGTCCAGGCCGACGTCCTCCCACTCGACGGAGAGCGGGCCGTCGTAGCCGAGGCGGTTGAGTGCGCGCATGATCTCCTCCCAGTCGATGCCGCCGCGTCCGACGGTGCGGAAGTCCCAGCCGCGCCGGGGGTCGCCGAAGGGGAGGTGGGAGGCGATGATGCCGTTGCGGCCGTTGAGGCGGCGGGTGGCGTCCTTGCAGTGGACGTGGGTCACGCGGTCGCCGTGGCCCTCCAGGAAGGCGACCGGGTCGACCTGCTGCCAGTGCAGATGGCTGGGGTCGAAGTTGATGCCGAACGCCGGGTGTTGCATGGCGGCGAGGGTGCGCTCGGTGGTCCAGTAGTCGTAGGCGATCTCCGCGGGGTGGATCTCCAGGCCGAAGACGACGCCCTCGGCCTGGAAGACGTCCAGGATCGGGGTCCAGCGCGCCACGAAGTCGTCGAAGCCCGCGTCGATGGTCTGAGCCGAGACGGGCGGGAAGCCTGCCAGCATGTACCAGATGCTGGAGCCGGTGAAGCCGTTCACCCGGGTGACGCCCAGTGCGGCGGCGGCCCGCGCGGTGTCGGCCATCTCGGCCGCGGCCCTGGCCCGCACCCCCTCGGGTTCGCCGTCGCCCCACACGTGGGGCGGCAGCACGTCACGGTGCCGGTGGTCGAGGGGGACGTCGCAGACGGCCTGGCCGGTCAGATGGTTGGAGATCGCCCAGACCCCGAGGCCGTGGCGCTCCAGGAGGGCGCGCTGCCGCTTGACGTACCCGGGGTCGGTGACGGCTTGGCGAACGTCGAAGTGGTCGCCCCAGCAGGCCAGTTCGAGGCCGTCGTAGCCCCATTCGTCTGCCTTCCGGGCGAGTTCCTCGATCGGCATGTCGGCCCATTGGCCGGTGAAGAGCGTGACGGGGCGTCGGCTCATGGTGGAGGCTCCGATTCAGGCGTTTCCGGTGCGCAGCCGCAGCTGCGCCGGACGATCAGGTCGAGTGGCACCCGCGTCGCGGTGGGGTGCTCGGTCTTCGGTGCACCGCCGGACTTGCGGACCTCAAGGGCGTCCAGCAGCATCCGCGCGCTGATTTCGCCGAGTTCGCGGTCGTGCCGGCGCAGGGCGGTCATCGGCGGGTCGAGCAGGTCGCTGGAGACCGGGTCGTCGAAGGAGACCAGGGCGATCTCGGTGCCGACCCGGTACCGGTCGGCGCGCAGCTGACGGAGTGCGCCGAGGGCGAGGGTGTCGCCTGCCGCGATGACGGCGGTCGGCGGATCGTCCGCCCGCATGAGCTCGGCCACCGCCTGTTGCGCGCTGGCCTCGGTCCACTCGTGGTCGCCGTAGGCCAGGTACTCCGGGGGCACCGGCAGCCGCCGCCCGCCCATTTCGTTGCGGAAGGCCTCCAGCCGTTCCGTGGCGGGTGCGTTCTCCAGGCGCAGGATCCGGTCGGTCGGACCGGGCGGCACGCCCAGGAAGGCGATCTTGGTGTGGCCGTGGACGACCGCCAGGTGTTCCACGAGGGTGGCCATGCCCCCGACGTTGTCCGGGCTGACGTAGCCCAGGCCGGTGTCCCGGATGACGTGGTCGAAGAAGACGACCGGTCCCCGGTCCGGAACGTAGCCGCCGCTGGTGGCGACCAGCAGTCCGTCGACCTGGCGGTCCTGGAGGGTGCGCAGGGCGGCGGTCTCGTGCTGGGCGTCGCGCTCGGTGTTCATCACGACGACCTGGTAGCCGGCGGCTTCCAGCACGTTCTGGGCCGACTTGAGCACCGCGGCGTAGAAGGCGATGGCGATGTCGGGGACGACGACGCCGACGAGCATGGAGGACTGGGTGCGCAGGGACCGCGCCGAGATGTTGCGCCGGAAGCCCAGCGCGGTCGCCGCCTCGACGACCTTCCGCTGCGTGTCGGCCGGGATGCGGGGGTTGCCGTCCAGCGCCCGGCTGACCGTGGACACGGACACTCCGGCCATCGCGGCGACGTCGGTCAGGGTGGGACGGCGTCGGCGGGACGGATCGACCGGACCGGGTGTCTGGTCCTGGCTGGAAGGCATCGGGGCTCCTTACAAGGGCGGTCTCTGCGGCGAGCCGACGCTATTTGGTCGCTCGGGCGAAGACACTGCCACGCGTCAGGATCGAATCCACAGTCGCCGCGAGGACGAGGATGGATCCCTCGGCGACGTACTTGACCACGGTCTCCGCACCGATCAGGTCGAGGCCGTTGGAGATGGAACCGATCACCAGCGCGCCGAGCAGGGCGTCCCAGACACTGCCGCGGCCGCCGAACAGACTCGTCCCGCCGATCACCGCCGCGGCGATGGACTCCAGCAGCACCGTGCCGGTGCCGGAGGAGGCCGACACCCCGAGCAGGCGTGAGGCGGCGAGGATGCCGCCGAGCGCGGCCAGCGCACCCGCCAGGCTGAAGGCGATCATCTTGGCCCGGGCCACCGGGATGCCGGCCCGACGGGCGGCGTCCGGGTTGGCGCCGACGGCGTAGAGGTGCAGGCCGAAGCGGGTCTGTGTGGTGACGTAGCTGAACACGGCGAGCAGCGCGAACAGGATCACCACGGGGAGGGGCACCCCGAGATAGCTGTTGAGCACGGCCACGGCGGTGACACTGGCGGCGCCGACCAGGATGCCGGGGACGACCACCTCACGCACCACGCTGATGTCGATGCCCCGGCGCCGGGACTCCCCCACAGCCAGCAGGCGCAGCAGGACGAAGGCGATGATGCCTACGGCCGTGAGTGTCCACCCCAGGGCGGGTGACAGGAAGGTGCTGGACAGCGTGGCGATGCCGGTGCCGAAGAGGCTGACCTGCCCGGTGCCGCCGGGCAGCAGGACCAGGATCGCGCCGAGCAGCATGAGCTGGGCGCCCAGGGTGACGACGAAGGACGGCACCCCGAACTGGGTGACCACGGCTCCCTGGATCAGGCCGATCGCCGCTCCGGCCGCGATCCCGGCCAGCAGGCCGAGCCAGGCGGGCCAGTCGTGGTTGACCACGAGGATCGCGGTGAGTGCCGCCGCCGCTCCGCTGTTGGCGGCGACCGAGAGGTCGATCTCGGCGAGCAGCAGGACGAAGACGATGCCCAGGGCGATCGTCGCGGTGACGACGATCTGCACCAGCAGGTTGGTGATGTTGCGGTTGCCCATGAACGCGCTGTCCTGGGCGGTGAAGAAGGCCCAGATCACGGCCAGCATGAGGACGACGGGGACGAAGCGGTACCGTCCGGCGATGGCGTCGAGCGCCTGCCGGCGGCGGGACTGGCGGCCCTCGACGCGCGCGACGGGCGGCGGGGAGGAAGAAGAGGAAGTGGCGGCGACGGCCGCGGGCGACTGGTTCGATGTGGTCATTGGGCCGAGATTCCTGTGATGGCGGCGACGAGCTGGTCCGAGTTGGTGGTCCGTTCGCTGTTGTCGAACTCGGCGACCTTGTTGCCCAGGCGCAGGACGACGATGCGGTCGGCGATCTCCAGGACGTCACGCAGGGCGTGCGAGATCAGCACGATCGCGCAACCGTGCTCGGCGCGCAGTCGGCGGATCAGGTTGAGTACGCCGGTGCTCTGCTCGACGCCGAGCGCCGCTGTCGGTTCGTCCATCAGGACGAGCCGCGGGTCGGAGAGGGTGGAGCGGCAGACGGCGATGGACTGCCGCTGGCCGCCCGAGAGACGGCCGACCGGAGTGCGCAGGGAGGGGATCTTCGCTCCCAGGCGGCGGATGGTCTCCTGCGCCCGGTGTTCCATGTCCGCGCGGCGCAGGCGCGCGCCGCGCAGCAGGGGGCCGGTCTCCTCCCGGCCGAGGAAGAGGTTCTGGACGGTGTCGAGGTTGTCGCAGAGAGCGAGGTCCTGGTAGACGGTCTCGATGCCGAGCGCCGTGGAATCGACCGGGCGGCGCAGTTCGACCGGCTTGCCGTCGAAACGGATCTCGCCACCGTCGGCGGGCTGAAGCCCGGAGATGATCTTCATCAGGGTCGACTTGCCCGCTCCGTTGTCGCCGACCACGGCCACGATCTCGCCGTGGCCGACGGTGAGGTCGATGCCCTCCAGGGCGTGCACGCCACCGAAGAGCTTGACCACCTGGCGGAGTTCGAGGAGCGGGGCCGCCGTGGTCACGGCGGCCGTTTCCTTGCTCATCCCATTTCCTTCTTGCAGGTCGCCGTGGCGGCGGTGGGACCCGTGCAGATCTGCTTCCAGGTCCAGACGCCGTCCTTGACGAGCGTGGCGACCGTGTCGGCGTGCAGGTCCTGTACGGGGAGGAAGGCCGCCGGGACACCGGGCTTCATGAAGCCGTTGTCCACGTAGCCGTCGACCTCGCTCTTGTCGATCTTGCCGTTCTTGAGCAGCTGCACCGTCAGTTCGGCGGCCTTGGCGGCCTGCAGCTTGAACGGCTTGTAGACGGTGCCGTACTGGTAGCCGAGCAGGATGTACTGGACCGCCTGGAGGTCGGCGTCCTGGCCGCCGATCACCGGTACCTTGCCGGTCAGCGACTGGGCCTTGAGCGCGGCGATGGAACCGCCGGCGGTGCCGTCGTTCATCACGACGACGGCGTCGATCTTGTTGTTGGTCTTGGTCAGGCACTGCTCCATCTCGGACTGCGCCTTGGCCGGGTCCCAGTTGGGCGTGTAGGTCTCGCAGGCGACCTTGACCTTGCCGGCCTTCACCAGCGGCTCGATGTACTGGTCCTGGCCCTTCTTGTACTGGGTCGTGCCGTAGTCGCCCTGGTTGCCGTAGATGCGGGCGATGACCTTGGGCTTGGCGGTGGTGCCGCCGGCGAGCACCTTGGCGGCGTCCTGGCCCTGGTTCTGGCCGACCGACAGCGAGTTGAAGACGACCTGCGCCGCCGCCGGGCCGCCACGGGCGTCGTGGTCGTAGAGCAGCACGGGGACCTTGGCGACGGACGCCTTCTGGAGCGCGCCGCCCGCGATGTAGGGGTCGGCGGCGACCAGCACGATCGCGGACGCGCCGCCCGAGATGGCGGTCTCGACCTGCTGGACCTGCTTCTGCGGGTCGTTCTCGGCGTTCTGGATGACGACCTTTGCGTCCGGCATGGCCTTCTTCATCGCGGCCTTGAAGTCGGGGCCGTCCTGAGTGGTGAAGCGCACGGTCGTGGTGTTGGGCAGCAGCATGTAGACGGTCTTGCCGCCACTCGCGGTGCCACTGCCCCCGCCGGAACCGCAGGCGGCGACCAGCAGGGCCGCCGCCGGAAGGGCGGCCAGGCGTACGGCAAGTCTTCGTGAACAGGGCAAACGGCGCATGGATGGCACTCCTTCGTGAATCCGGCCCTCAGAGTGCGCAAACCTTTGCACCGAGGTTTCTGCCGGGTCAACACTTTGAGCCAAAGAAGATGGCGACATCGAGATATCGTTTGCACAACGGTGCGCGGCCTGGACACGGGGTGTGGCGCAAGAAGCGCACGTCCGCTGACACTTACCGACGAGTCGCACCCTCGGCCGCTCCCGCAGCGGAGGCCGTGGGGCGGATGTCTCGGTTCGGACACACGGCTGGGGCGCGCCCGGGCCGCCGGGTCGTGAGGGCGGTCATCGCCGGGCGGATCGCGACCTTGGACCGGGAGAGGATGTCAGGCAAGAGGATTCATCCCCCTGCCGATGAACCCCGTGCACCGCGAGATGGCCTGATCCTCTCCTCGGCCGCCGACGGCACCGGATCAGAAGTCGGAGTTCCAGACCCGTGCATACTGAAACAAGAGGTGTCTCGCGCCGTATCGATTGCATCGCCGAAGACCCCCGCAGGCATGTCCGAAGAACTTAGAGCGGCGGTACCGAACCGATGCCGAATATCGGTGATTCATGCCACGGCGGTGTTCACCGGTCCTTGGCGCGGAACGGGTCCGTCACCTCGTACGGCACGGCGGTGCGCTAGGGCGGCGCCGACGGAACCCTGAGGGATGGAACACACCGCACCCTTTGGGTTCGGTGGCAGCGGTGAACCAGATGGTGCGGCCAATGCCGAGGGATGCCTAGTACACCTCGTGAAAGCTGAGTTTGCACGCCACGAAGCGACGGCATGACCAGGAAATATCTGCGTAACCTGTGAAAAATGCGGGGCACCGGAGCTGTGTGGCCGAAATTTACACAGCGTTTTCCGAGCAGGACTTCTTAGCGTTGCGGACGTTGTCCGGGCGGTCTGCGCGGGCCGATGAATTGTGGCGATCAGTCGCCACTGACAAAGGAGTCTGCTTTGGTGGAGAGGCGTACGTTCATCGCGGGAGCCGCAGCGGCCGGGGCCGTGGCGATTGTGGGCGGGGCGACTCTCGGCGCCGCGGCCGAACCGAACGAGACGGCTTCCACGGCCGGCCACGTCCGAGCGGCGACCGCGATCACGAAGGTGTTCGGAGACGGTCAGAAGCTCATCGCCGTGGCCGTCGAGTACGACCGTGACATCGACGGCTCCACCCTCTCGACGTCCACGTTCGCCGTCACCGGCCGGACGGTCACCAAGGTCTACGCGAACCGGGCGGCCGAACTGGCCGAGCGGGGAAGGGACGGCCGGTTCGTCATCGTCGAACTCTCGCCCGACGACGAAGCGGCGGCGCTGTGGGTGACGCAGCAGGGCGGTGGCGGCACCGGGGGCGGCACGTCGACGGGCTCCCCCAGTCCCAGCCCGAGCGACTCGAGCGGCACCGGCGGCGCCCCGGGGGGCGGCGGACCGAAGGTCGGCGACACCACGCCGGGCGGCACGATCGTGGCGGCCTCGGCCTCGATCGTCCAGAAGGACACCGTCACCACGACGCACGGCGCCGGCCTCCCGGCCACCGGCACCACGGTGACGACCAGCGCCGTGACGAACCTGATCGTGGACGACTTCCAGCAGTTCACCTTCGACGACCCCGCCACCGGCCAGACCCTGAAGTACAACCTCTTCATCCCGAAGGGGTACAACCCCCGCAAGCGCTACCCGCTCGTGCTGTTCATGCACGACGCGAGCGTCGTCAACGTCGCCACCGAGGGTCCGCTGGTCCAGGGCCTGGGAGCGGTGTGCTGGGCCAGTGCCGAGGACCAGGCCAGGCACGAGAGTTTCGTCCTCGCCCCCGAGTACGGCGCCGTGGTCATCGACGACGACTACGAACCCTCGACGCTGTTCGACGCCACGGCCAACCTCGTCCAGGCCGTGACCGAGCAGTACTCCATCGACGAGAACCGCCGCTACACGACCGGCCAGTCGATGGGCGCGATGATGTCGCTGGGTCTGAACATCAGGTACCCGGACCTGTTCGCGGCCGCGTTCATCGTCGCCGGCCAGTGGCCCGCCGAACAGGTCGCACCGCTGGCCGACAAGAAGCTGTGGATCATCGTCTCCCAGGACGACGACAAGGCCTACCCCGGTGAGAACGCCATCACCGCCGCCATCGAGGACGCGGGCACCCAGGTCGCCACCGCGGTGTGGGACGGCCAGTCCACCGCCCCCCAGTTCGCCGCGGACGTCCGCAACCTGAAGGCCCAGAAGGCGCCGGTCAACTACGCCTCCTTCCTCACCGGCACGACCGTCACGGCCGACTCCGGCACCAGCGCCCACATGGGTACCTGGCGCATCGCGTACACCATCCCGGGCGTCCGGGACTGGATCATGCGGCAGTCCAAGTAGGACACCGCCGCAAGGGGCGGGTCCGGTGCCGACACGGCCC